>DATNBB010000023.1:0-2827 GCA_035607335.1 Binatia bacterium
CGAATCGAGCGTATCCAGATTGAAAACCGTGAGTCCCGCTGGTCCATTGCGCGGAACATACAAACGTCTGCCTGCTACATCCGCGAAGATGTAGTCGAATCCACCTTCTCCGCCAGCCTTCACCTTTTTCAATATTTTGTAAGAGCCGCTCGATGACTCCTGCTTCGCTCGCGCCAAGCCTACTGACGTGAGAATAATCGCTAAGGCCGCAAAACCCACTAATAATCGCTTCATGCAAACCTCCTATTCGAAGCCGTGAGCCACGGCTTGTGGCAAAGCCGCATCCGCATATTTAAGATAGACGGAGAAAACCTCGCCGGGAGTTATAGCATCCCAAACCTGAAGCCAACCTGAATACCCATGCTCGTTCTTTATTTCCGAATCGCCTCTTGCTAGCATGGGGATTCATCGAAGAAGTCGAATCGAAACTTCGACCGAGTTGTTCGGTTTTCCGATATGCCCTGCCGCACCCCAGCCACGGCACAAGAGCATTCGCCGCGTAAGGAGTTCACCCATGTCCCAACAGAGCGACCAAAAGCGGTCGTCTCAGCAAAAAGCAACAAAGACGATGCCCGGCATCGTCGAGAAGATCATCACTCCGATCATTCCGAATGAGCCTGAAAAGGCACAAATCGCTGTCGAGGGAGCGGACCATCTTTATCGCGAGATCCGCGTGGACAATCGACTCAAGGACGAAGACGGCAAAGAGGTGGCTCTAAAGCCCGGCGCCGAGGTCGACGTGAAAATCGAAGCGGATCCCGATGCGACAAAGGTCGTGAATGGATCCTTTGCGAAACCCGTTGCAAAACCAGATAGGGACGGCAACGGCCGTTAGATTTTCGCTTTCTCCTTCTAGATGGATGCCGGGAACCTTACGTGTTCCGAGCGAAATCCCATTCCTACTAGCCGCGCCGGGAATCGCCGCAGATATGGCACGGCACGAATTACCCTTAAAAGCCAAGGCAGCTTGAGCGGATCTGCGTCTATAAGAACGCGCCTGATCACATTATTCTGTATGGCGACCTGCAACGATTGGGTTGCGCGCGTAGGAAACGTCCTCCGCCTTTGGACAGCCTGCAAGTCCTCTTCGGCCACCGCGCCGCGCAGGAGCTTCGGGCCTAATATATTCGCCGTAGCAACGGCATCCTGAATAGCGAGATTTATCCCGACTCCGCCGATCGGCGACATGGCATGTGCCGCGTCGCCGATGCACAAAAGCCCCGGTCGCGACCACGAAACCAATCGATCGACGGAAACTGTGAGCACGCTCACTTGTTCCCAGTCTTGCAGTTCTTCCGCGCGATCTCGCAGGAATGGTTCGAGCGTTGCGATTTCCTCGCGGAATGCAGGAAGCCCACGCCTTTTCACATCGTCCGCTGTACCTTTTGGGATAACAAATGCGCATTGCCAGTAATCTTCGCGATCAAGCATTACCATCATCTTGCCCTGTTCGACGTGGCCGAACGTCTGGCCAGGATCGTCCTCGCGACGGCTCAGGCGCATCCACATCACGTCCATCGGCGCGCCGAGATCAACCACTTCGAGCCCCGCACTCTGTCGAACAGTGGAATGGCGGCCATCCGCACCGACCGTGAGGTCAGCTCGGATCTCCAGAAGTCCGTCAGCCGTGCTTGCGCGTACACCAGCGACGCGTCCGGCGTCTTCTATAAGTCCGATGGCTTTCGCCTGCGTCCTCAACTGAAAACCCTGATTTTTCCGAGCCTGCTCAGCAATGAAATTCAGGAAGTCCCATTGGGGCATCAGTGCGATGAATTTGCAATGCGTCGGCAGATGCGTGAAGTCGGCGATGGTTACAGTCTCGCGCCCGATCTGGCCGGACAGCTGAGTCACTTTCTGGTGCGGGCGCTTCAGGAACTCATCGAGGATTCCAAGCTCGTACATCAATTCGAGAGTGGAGGGATGTATCGTATCGCCGCGGAAATCGCGCAGAAAATCTTTATGCTTCTCGAGCACAACCACATCGATACCGCCCCGCGCCAGCAGAAACCCGAGCATCATTCCCGCCGGTCCGCCGCCGGCGATGCAACAACGGGTTTGAATCGTTTCCGTCATTTCTCGGGATCTTACTCGCAGTGATTTACGAATTCAGGTACTCGAATGCACCATCGGGTCTGACCGGCTCTTTGCCACACGCTCGCAGAATTCCACGATGCGCGCTTCGGACCAGAACCGTTCTTCGCGGCATGAGGAAATGAATGCGCAATGGCCGCCGTAACGCGTTGAAACAAGCTCGAGATAAGGACTCGCGGATTGGACGGCATTTGCTATGGAGATGAAAGGTACGAAGGGATCGTCTTCTGCGGCCAGTATCAGCGTAGGCCGTGCGATTGAGGCGAGAAACTGGTTGGCGCTGGCGCGCGCGTAATAATCGCTTGCGTCACGAAAGCCGCTATGGGGCGCCGTGAGCGCATTGTCGTACTCGCGCACGGTGCGGATTTTGTGCAGTCCATCCAATTTATATACTTTGGGAAAGAGCAGCGCTTTTTTTTGGATCCGCGCCTTTAATCGCCAGACAAAATGCTGCTGATATATAAAGTTCCGTGGCTCCGCCAACGCGTCGGCGCATGCCGCCAAATTGAGGGCCGGCGCGACGGCGATAAAACCGATGATTTCGGATGGAGTTGCCTTCCCAAATTCACCGGCCATTTTTAGAACGAGGTTTCCCCCCATGGAAAATCCGGCTGCGAAAAGGTTCGTAAGCCGATCCTTCTGAATCAATTCGATCAGCGCCGCGCGAATGTCGCAACTTAGCCCGGAGTGATAGAGCGTGTGCGTCAAATCATCGCCGCCGCCACAGTTGCGCTGG
>DATNBB010000032.1:0-29136 GCA_035607335.1 Binatia bacterium
AGTTCCTTTCAGCCAGCTCGGGACTACTTTGAATTCTTTCCAGAGGTGAAATCTTTCGCGTTTGCGCCGAAAACGGATCAGGCGCATGCGTTCGCTCCACGACGTTCCTATGCTCTTTGGGAAATCGCTCATGACTTCTCTCGCCTCATATATGAGTTAATTTGACCAATCCCTTTGACGCCTATATCTGGCATTTTCCGCGAGTACGATAGCGCCAGCCACGAGCGCCGGGAGCGCCCACCACAGGCCGAAACCGATCTCCGGGACCAAATGCGGTAGCGCCAGACTTTGTCCGAACCATTGCAAACCGCTCCAAACATAGGGCGCCGACACGGCGCCAAACAACCACGATGCAGCACATGCAATCCACAGAAAGCCACGCTGAATTCGGTTTTCCTGGCGCTCTTGCATACGGAGATGAACGCGAAATTGGGCCCTTTGCGCCAGCCCGGCGGGAGTGGGGATTACGGCGCTGTTTAGAGCGCGCAAAGCACGGCCGGTTAGCGCCGCCGAGGCGCCGCAATGTTGGCATTCGCGCAGGTGCTGCTCGAGCCAGCGGCGGTCGGCATCCGCTATGCCTTCGACAAAATCCTGCGCGATCAGACGTTCGGCACGGGAGTGAATCGCTTCGTCATTCATGTTGCCGCTCCATCAGCAGCGAACGCAGATTTTCCAGTCCGCGATAAAGCCTGCTCTTAACCGTTGCCAGCGGGGCCCCTAGAACGCGGGCAATATCCGAAAGCGGCATGTCTTCTTGAAAACGAAGCAGAAGTACTTCACGGTGAATCGCCGGGACGCGATCAAGAGACGCCTGTACGGCGATGCTTTCTTCGTGGCTAAGGACCAGGTGAAGCGGCGACGGCGTTTCGCTATCGGTTAGCTCCGGTAGCGCGTTCAATTGAGGCTCCACAAGCGAATCGAGACTTTGCGCTTTTTTCTGCCGCTGCCAGTCAATCACGAGATGGCGTGCGATCGAGAAAAGCCAAGCGTCAAAGCGGGATCGGCCATCGTATTGATGGCCTCGTTCTAGAACCCGAATCCAGGTTTCCTGGAAGAAGTCCTCGGCCCGTTCGCGGTTCGCAGTGAGATAAACCAAATAGCGAAACAATCTGTGCTGGTATTGGTCGATGAGTCGGCCAATCAGCTCGGGATCCCGCCGCCGCAACCGTGCCGCTACAGATCCTAAGTCGTCATCTATCGCCATTTTTGAGAAGTAGAGCGTCGAGCCGCATATGGCAGCCATCGGCATACTCGATAGTGAATTGGGCATCAGAAGATTGAAATGAGTGTCCATCTAAAGAGGGATACGTGCAACCCTCACAAAAAGACTCATCTAAGCGGGCGACACCACGATAAAAAATATTTGCGGAGCTGTGCAAAACGAAAAAAAGATCGTGGCATGGCTGACGAGTTATCGGGTTTCCTGCAGCACGTTGTAGGCGTCTTTGAGTTCTGGGTCGTTGAGCCCAATCGATTTTATTTTGTTTTCGATCCGATCATGCACGGACCTTGCATCCGGGAAGTCTTGGTCTGTCCAGAAGCGATCCTGCGCACGAAAATATCCCGTCTCACGCAGAAATTCCACTCCATAGCTGAACGCATCGCCGACCGTATCATCTAATTCGCTTACCTTAAATGAGCCATCTGGTTGCAAAGATTTTGTGAGGCACCAATTCAACATCTGCGACATTTCGGCACGCGCCTGCTGGCGCCTGTTCTCATCCAAGAACGGCCATGCATATCGAAAGATTTTCACGGCGTCCCAATTCAAGTGATTCTCATAGTGGCCATCGAAGAGGATGCCCGCTGGAAAATCGGTATTGTCAAGCTGAAGCAAGCGTTTCGCGACCATGTCCAGATGCGGAACATCACCGCCCAGATCGGAGATGACATGAAACGTGATCCCGATGTCGTCCATTTTCCAGATTCGACCCTGACGATCAACGATCCATTGTCCCCAACAGCCAGTCGCAGGATTCTGCCATTTGATAACGAATGTTTTCAGTGCATCGCGCAGGCCCGGATCAAATGAGTATCCGATGGGCTGCATTTTAAAAAGCAAACGGGCTAACGCAGAAAACGTCTCATCCAATTCCTCACGGTTGAACTGGCCGGTCTTTGGCAGATCGTCGTAGAGAGCCGAAGCAAGCTGTGCAGTAAGCTTTTGCGGAGAGTTTATACGGTCGAGGAACGCCAATCTATACTGTGGATTTGCTCCATTGTCCAAGCCGTCTTCAACGGAATAGTAGAGCGTCAGGTACCAGACATTTATACCCAGTGCATAGCTGCCGTCGGAAGCCTGCTGCTGGACGGCAAGCTCTTGCTTGTTCGCTTCATCGAGGCTCCTCTGCAAGTCTTCGATGCGAGCGGCTGTCGCAGCCTCGTCCGACGTGAAGTTTAACCGCCAGCGAATCTCACGGTAGATATGCATCGAATACTGCATGCCCTGACCAGCCGCTTGCCTGCGGTCTATCTCCTGTACTAACGGCTTCAGGGTCGGTTCAAATTTCTTTACGCGTCTCTGGCGGTCAAGGATGTAGCCGGCGAAGTCCCAATAAAAGCTGGCCGCCTCGCGGAAATGGCTCCAGCCGATACTGCGTTCGGAACTCCAAGGCGGCGTAAAAATCCGAGAACTATAGACCCGGTAAGCAACGTACCCTCGTATAAGGCGTTCGCGCTGGGAGTAGAGTACGACGAGCACGATCGTCAGCAGAAGAAGAATGAGAATTACGCGGTTGCGCCTGCGTGCGCTCGGAGATGTAACAAGCGGCCTAGTTTCGGGCATGGCAATCGAACCAAGCTTTGTCGTTCACGAAAATCGCCGCGATTATACCGCGCTTGCTTGCGCCAGATAGTCATTTGCTCGGCTCAAGCAGGGCGGGGCGCTGGAGCGAATCGCAGCCGATTGGCACTGAGCGGTTTAGGAGGACTTGCGAAGGCGGTCCAAAGCGGCGAAAAGAAATACCGCTACGGCGGCACTGATGAGCGAGTCAACGAGAAGGTGAAGGCTGAAATAGGGCGCCGACTGGTTGAGGAGGGCACGTTCCGTGAAGGCGAGGATGCACTGGTGGAAATGAAAAAAGGCGAACGTCAAGACGAAGCGTGCAACAGGATGATCCGTATCGATGTGCGCGCCTATTGTTGACGCCAGATATCCGACGAGCGTCTTGGCAATACCGTAGAGACCGATCGGATTGTCGTGGCTGAGGCCATCCTGAAAAATGCCGATTGCCGCGCCGAGGAGCAGTCCCGTTACCGGATTGCGTCGGCTAACACCGAAGTAGATCACGATAAGCAGCGGCAGATCGACGACGTCTGCCCATCGGCCGTACTTATGCAGAAACGCCTGAAGAATCAGCGCAACAAAACTAACCAGCACAACCGAGCCGCTGTAAAACTTGTGGACTTCGATGTTCTGCTCGGACTGCAAGCCGGTGTTTAGCATGGAAGCCATGAATTATCTCGCAGGACCACCCAGCTGATCGGGCTTTACAACGGGCGTCGCTTGCGTCCCAACAGGATGCTCGGTCTTTACGCCGGCGCTCGATTGGGGAGCGGCGGGATTCTCTGTCTTTGCAGGATTCGCGCCCCCTGTAGTAGTGGACTTAATTTGGGCAGCAGCGGGTGCTGGAGGCGGGGGCGGCACTGGTGAAACCGTATAGGGCGTGCCCGGCTTACCCGGTGCCAGTTCTTCCTGCGTGAGGAGCACGATCACGTCTTCGAGACGGTCCAGACGCGCGGCAGGGCGAACGACGATTTTCTGAAAGGGATTGCCGTCTTTCGCCGAAGCGACGACGCCCACGAGCAGGCCCTTCGGAAAAATCTTGTCTTCGCCGGAGGTAACGATTGTCTGGCCGACGACAACCTTCTCATCGTTCACAACGTAATCCATAACGGGCTGCGGATCGCCCGTTCCCTTGATTACGCCGTGCGTGCGGGTATCGGCGAACATCGCCCCCACGCCCATGTTCTTGTCCGTCATGAGCATGACCTGCGAAGTGCCGTGAAACACCTCGACAACTTTTCCAACAACGCCATCCGGCGTAATGACGGCCATATTGCGCTTCACGCGATCCTCGTCTCCGCGATTGATTACCAGCGTCTCGGAGGCGGGATCGGCGCTCGCCTCAATGACCTGTGCGGCGAGCATCTGCGCTTCGGAATGAACTTCGCGGAAATTCAGCAACACTTCGAGACGGTGAGCCTCGTTGGCCTGCGTTTCGAGCTCCCGATTTTGGAGTTCCAACTGAGCCACTTCGGCGCGCAACTGATCGTTTTCGGTACGCGCATTGCGCAAGCCAATATAGCCCGACCACAGACCGCCCAGATGGGAGAAAAACCACGTCCCGCCTTGGGCAGCCGGAGTGGACGCCTCCACACTCCAATAGCGAATCAGCCGCACATCATGCGAGCGTCGAATCTGATACGCGAGCAGCAATACCTGCGCGAGCACGACTGCCGCGAGAAGAGCCAAAGGGCGGTGACGAGATAGTGCGCCGATCATTCTTCGAGCCTAAACATTAGCTAAACAACCTGCAAAACCTTTGTTGCGACGTCAGCTCTTATACCGCGCCAATCTACAGCGCGGGGAGCCGAAAAGCGCCCGACTCAAATGCGAGGCGGCCGCTACAGAAAACAGAGGCAAAAACGCCCACCAAGAAGCGCCAAAATGCGACGAGCACCCTTCGCGTGTTCAGGGCAGGACGGTGGCCGCTACAAAACCGTCATGGCGCGTGAATGACGACCTTGACGTTTGGCAGCGAGGCGCGCTTCAAGTGCCGCGCTGGAAGACCGCGGCGCTACGTTTAAACCTAACCCGAACTTCGGCGCTTACTCAGATGCCTTCTAATCGATGGAAACGAGCCGCAGCAGCCGGAAATCGCTGAGCATTTTCCCCGTGCCCAGCACAACCGAGGCCAGTGGATCGTCTGCAATCGAAACGGGCAGACCGGTCTCTTCGCGAATGCGCTTATCGAGATTCTTGATGAGCGCGCCGCCGCCGGTAAGCACGATGCCGCGATCACTAATATCAGCAGAAAGCTCAGGCGGCGTACGTTCGAGCGCCACGCGAATCGCGTTAAGGATCGTAGCGATACACTCGGAAAGCGCTTCACGGATTTCGCTATCGTCAATTGTGATCGTGCGCGGCACGCCTTCGATGAGGTTACGGCCCTTCACTTCCAATGTGAGGGGCTTTTCCAACGGATACGCCGAACCGATTTCCATTTTGATCTGCTCGGCCGTGCGTTCGCCGACGAGCAAGTTGTACTTGCGCTTCAGGTAGTGCATCACGGCTTCGTCCATTTCATTGCCGGCCACGCGCACTGACCGCGAATAAACGATACCGCTCATCGAAATCACGGCAATATCTGTGGTGCCGCCGCCGATGTCCACGACCATGTTGCCGGAGGGCTCCTCGATCGGCAGGCCCGCACCGATGGCGGCCGCCATCGCTTGTTCGACGAGATAGACTTCGCTCGCGCGCGCACGATACGCCGAATCCTGCACGGCGCGCTTTTCCACCGGCGTGATTTCGCTGGGGACGCCTATCACAATGCGCGGGTGAACCAGAACGCGCCGGTTGTGCGCCTTCTGGATGAAATAGGTCAGCATCTTTTCGGTGACTTTGAAGTCCGCGATCACGCCGTCTTTCATTGGCTTGATCGCCACCACGTTTCCGGGTGTGCGGCCAAGCATGTCCTTGGCTTCGCGTCCGACGGCAACGACTTCTCCGCTATTTTTGTTGATTGCGACGATGGAAGGTTCGTTGACAACGATACCTTTGCTGCGCGCAAAAACCAGAGTATTGGCCGTACCAAGATCTATGGCGAGGTCGGAGGAAAGCAGACTGAAAACCGACCGCATATTATAGCCGTTTTTATTTACCAAGCGCTTCTCCCTCAGATTTCCCGCGAGCGCCGCTGCGGCAGCGCTGTGCATGGCCGGCCAGGCACCGGTTACGGGATTACAATGTCCACGCGTTTTATCGTCGTATCGCCGCGGCGATTTTGCCCGGTGATGACGATGGTATGACTCCCGGAGGTCATCGGCTGGGTGAAATAGCGGAAATGGCCACTGGAATCAATATCTGCGACTTGCTCACCGTTGATGATCAGGATAGCACCAGGCTCGGTTCTGCCCATCACTTCCACGCTGTTTCCCTCGAGCTGAGTGCCATCGATCGTAAGCAGCATATCCTGATTCTTGCCTTGCACGGCAAGCGTGAATTTAAAGACGTCGCTCGGGTCGCTGATTTCGTTCTTATCGTCAATCGCGCGCACGCGCCAGAAGTAATTGCCGGGGGCGAGACCGGTTACATCGATGGCATTGTCGGTTGTTTTGAGATCTTTCACCACGTGATTGAATATGCCTGTGGTGCTTGCCTGAAACTCGTATTGTCTTGCAGTCGCCACCGGCTTCCACGAGAAGTGGACCGGATCGATCTTGGGGTCGCTGACGAATTTCGGCGCCAAATTAAGAGGCTCGACGAGTTGCGGCGCTGCGAGCACCTGCGTCTTCGTAATATCAGGTTGCCCGGTCACGAACGAAGCACGCTCCGACTGGCCAATCTCCATGTGTGTGGCGCCGCGAGCAAGTTCCGCGCTACCTTGCGTAACCGTGATCTGCTGCTGCTGGGTGGTCGGATCGCTGCTGACGGCAGCATGTGAATTGGAATGCAAGTCGGCAACCGCATTTTCAAAGGAGACTTCGGCCTTAGAGCCGGATGTTAATCCGCCGGTATTCAGGTCCACCTGTCCGGAGGTGATGTGCACAGCCACTTGCGTGGATTCCTGTCCGACGTCGTTTTCTTCCACAGTTACGAGCGAATCGCCTTTGACGGTGTATTCTGTGCCGTCGGCAAAAGAGATGCGCGCGACGCCTTCAGGCCCGGTCTGAACCAGATCACCCTTATCCAGCGTCACCTGGTAGTCCGCGTTCACCCACTGCACAGAGTCGGCCTTTTTCACCTGCACTTTGCCGTCGAGATTGACGAAGCGCGCCTGACGCGCGGCGGGAGAGGCGACGGGGCTCTCCGGCTCCGCGAAAGTTTGATTTAGCTTTTGCAGAACAACACTGGAAGCGGACGGAAAGACGAGATAAATGCACGCGAGAATGATCGCCGTGATGAGGACGCCGTAGAGCAAGACGGTCCGATACTTGACCGTGTGCCAGTACACTTCGACGCGCGAGATTTTCTGCTTCTCAGTCACAACGATCGCCTATTCCGGGAAAAATCCTGCCAATTTTGGAATCTAGCATATGGGTATGAGGCTTTCAACACGACGAAGGCGCAGTTGCTAAACCGCTAACATCTGATGCGCAGCAAAACAGGTTGCGGAACAATCGAGTCAGTCGGCCCTTTCCAGCGAGGCACCTATAGCGGCAACAGGATCTGCTTAACTTCCCGCGCTCGCTGTAGTGAGTGCCAGGGGGGCCGGTTTCGCCCCTGGCCACTCCGTCATTCAGCTCGCAAGGCCTGAATCGGATCGACGACCGAGGCGCGTCGCGAGGGGATATAGCTCGCAAGCGCGGCAACCGACACGAGCGCAACGCACACGAGCGTATACGTGATTGGATCCGTCGCACTCACGCCGAAAAGCACAGACGCCATCAGCCGGGTCGCCGCGGCTGCGGCAGCCAAGCCTGCGATCACGCCGGTTACTGTGAGCAGCAGACCTTCGCGGATGAACATTCCCGTCACGTTCTCGCGCTGGGCGCCGAGCGCAATGCGGATACCGATTTCGCGTGTGCGCTGCGAGACGCTGTAGGCGACGACGCCGTACAGTCCGATCATGCCGAGGAGGAGCGCCATTCCGCCGGCGATGGCGATCATCGTCAAGGTGAATGATGTGCTGGCCATGGACTTTGTGTAGAGGTCGCCGAGCGTTTGCACGTTTCTGAGGGGCAGATTGCCATCCACAGACCAGACTGCTTGCTGCACATCGTTCATTAAGCTTTGTGAGCCGGCGCGCGGCGTGCGCATGGCGTACGTCATACCGCGCGTCACTTGAACGTCGTTGCTTTCGAAGTTGTTCATGATCAGCGGCCAATAGACCGTGGCCGGGGCCTTCTTAGCCATGCCATCCCAATAAACGTCCCCGACGACTCCGACGATTTCGCGCCAGGCGTCTTTCGTGCTGACCCGAATCTGCTTCCCCAATGCATTCCCCGGATTGCCCCAGTATTCCTTGGCGAAGTTTTCCGAAATGATTGCTTCGGGAAGCCGCTGGTACGTTTCTGACCAGGTAAAATCCCGGCCGGCAATCAATCGCATGCCCAGAGTGGAAAAATATCCGGGCGAGACAAACTTGAAGCGGCGCAGAGGCGGAACCTGCCCGGCGGTGTCATGGTCTTGTGCGAAAACGGGATCGGTCCAGCCCTGGTCGTCCATCGGGATGGAATTGGCCATCGCGACCGAGGTTAAGCCGGGAATCGCGGCGATCTTGTCCTGGATCGCCTTCTGCATGTGGATGAGAGCGTCAGGATCTTTTACCTCTGTACTTGGGAATGACACTTTGAATGTTTGCAACTCGTTGGGCGACGAGAAACCCGGGTCGATGCTCATCAACGCGCGAAACGTGCGAATCATCAGGCCCGCGCAAATGAGCAGCACTGACGCCAAACCGACCTGGACCACAACAAGGGTATTTCTGGCGCGATGCCGTTGACGGCTTTCGCTCAAGCTGCGTCCGCCTTCGCGCAGGCCCGCGCCCAACCGGCTCCCGGCATACTTGAGGACCGGAACCGAACCAAAGAGGAGGCTCGCGATGAAGGAAATCGCCAGTGTGAAGAGCAGTACCGGAACATCAATTCCAATCTCCTGAATCCGTGGGATTCCGGTGGGCGCGAGCGCAACCAACAGACGCAACGCTCCGTATGCCAGGCCTAATCCAAGCACGCTGCCGGTTAAACCGATCAGCACACTCTCAAAAAGCAAATCCGCTGCAACGCGCCCGCGGCTCGCGCCCAGCGCCGAGCGAATGGCGATCTCCTGCTGGCGTCCCTCCGCCCGAACGAGGAGCAAGTTCGCGACGTTCGCACAGGCGATCAGCAGCACGAGCAAGATACTGCCCATCAAAATCCAGAGAATCTTGCCGGAATCGCCGACCACATCCTGCTTAAGCGGACGGACGTTCGTCTTAATGTTCGCTTTCAAAAAGAGGTCCACGCTAAACCCAGGCGGAGGCGGAAAGCTTCGCCAAACGATCGGAATCATCCGCTCCACGTCTGCGTTCGCCATCGCAATCGTTGCACCCGGTTTGAGCCTCGCAAGACCTTCGTAACTGAATTGGCCCAAACGCACTTTGCTGCGGTCGAAATGGAAAGGAAGCAGCAACTGCAAATTGCGATTATCGAGAAATTGGAAATTCTGGGGCATCACGCCAACGATCTGCCTCAGGACGCCGTCGCCCATCAATGTCTTTCCAACGATCGCGCGGTCTCCGCCAAATTTCCGCATCCAGTAGCTATAGGTGAGAATCGCGGTTTCGGGAGCGCCCGCGGCTGTGTCCTTTGCGTTGAACCATCGTCCCAGTAGCGGGGAGATGCCAAGCGCCGGCAGCACGTCTTCAGTCATATCGATAGCGTGAACGTATTCGGGCGGTCCATTGCCGGTGATGCTGACCGAATCGCCATTGTAGAGGCCGATTTCCTGGAATTCACGGCCCTGCTCGCGGTAGATGAAGTAGTTTGCGGGCGACATGTTTAGAATGGGAATGTTCAATCCCGGCGCCGTATGCCACACGCCCACAAGTTGCTCCGGATGCGGATACGGCAACGGCTTCAGCATCACTCCTTCCAGAATGCTGAAGACGGCGGTAGTGGCGCCCACGCCTGCCGCAACTGTAATCACTGCAATGAGGGTAAACGCCGGCGCGCGCCGGAACCGCCGCAGGACTTGCCTCAACTGAGTCGAGAAATTCTCCATGCAGAACACTCCGTCAGCTATTAGTACGCAAATTCCGAATAGAGAGTTCCGTACAACAGCTGCCCGCAACTGCCCAAAGATACTCGACGGAGCCTATACCTGCAAAACGTCGCCCTCGCGGGCAACGGCCCGGTACAGCACGGGATCGATGAAGAATCCGAGGAACAGGCGGGAAAAAAGGCCGGCCACAATCACAATCGCAAATGGCTTTTGCGTGTCCGAACCGATGCCGGTGGAAAGCGCCGCGGGCATGAGTCCCAAGCATGCGACGAGCGCGGTCATCATAATAGGCCGCAGCCGCAAAAGCGCCGCTTCGCGCGTTGCTGTGCGAATGTCGCTGCCTTGCATTCGCAGCTTGTTGATGTAAGAGACGAGGATGACGGCCGTCTCGACTGAAACGCCCAGCAGCGCGAGCAATCCCAATCCCGATGAAACGCTGAAAGGAGTGTGCGTCAACTTGAGCGCGATGAGTGCGCCCACTGGCTCCGTTATGACAACTCCAAATGCAATCGAAATGGGAAATTTAAAGTTCCCGTACAGCGCGAAGAGGATCATAAATATGAGCAGCAGCGCGAGCGGGCCGATCAGCTCCATTTGGTGGCGCGCTTCGAGATATTCGCTGTACTCACCGCCCCACTCCAGCCGGTAGCCGGGAGGCAACGATTTTTGTATGTCCGCAACGGCGCGCTGTCCATCGCGCACCGCGCTCTCCAGATCGCGGCCTTCGATACTGAATTGCACTCCGATGTAGCGCGAATTACTCTCGCGATAAATAAAGGAGGCGCCGCTCGCTTCGTGAATATTTGCCAATGAACTTAGCGGAATTTGCTGCCCTGAAGGCGTGCCCACGAGCAAGTTGCCGATCTCTTTCGCGTTTTCGCGGAACTCGGGCTTCATGCGCACCACAAGATCGAAGAGTTTTTCGCCCTGGATCACCTGCGTGGCGGCCTGACCTCCGACCGCGGCCTCTACGACCGCCTCAACGTCCGCCACATTGACGCCGTAACGCGCAATCTTGTCACGATCCACATCGACGAGCAGACTCGGCTGTCCGAGCTCCCGCACCACGGTGAGCTCCGTGAAGCCCGGAACCTGCGAAAGCCGCTTCTTGATTTCGATGGCGTGATCCTGCAGCACATTCAGATCAGGACCGTAAATCTTCACGGCAAGCGCGCTTTTTAGCCCGGTGAGCGCTTCATCTACGGCGTCCTCCGCGGGCTGCGTGAAATTAAAAATGATGCCCGGATAGGCGTCGAGCTTTTTCTGAATGTCTTCGGTCAGCTCGGCCTTCGTGTGGATTGGGCCTTTCTTCCATGAAGAATCGTTGTAGGGCTTCAATCCGACATAAAACTCATCGTTAAAAAATCCGGTCGCATCCGTTCCGTCGTCGGGCCGTCCGAGCTCGGAACCGACGTCGGTCACCATTGGATATGTGAGTAAAAGGTTGCGGACTGCGGGAGAAAGCTTGCTCGCTTCCTCGAAGGAAATTGTGTAAGGCATGGTGGCACGGATCCACATCGCGCCTTCGTCAAGATGCGGCATGAACTCACCACCGATAAAAGGCACAAGCAGCAAAGTGAGCCCGAAGATGACGAGCGCGCCGACGATTGTGCCTGCCGGATGATCCAGACACCAATCGAGCTGCCGCGTATATCGCCGCTTCACCCACTCATACGGCTTGTTCACGCGTTCACGAACGCCGTGCTTGAACCAATACGCGCACATCACCGGCACGAATGTAAGCGTCAGGAGGAGCGCTCCGATTAGCGCAATAGCCATCGTATCGGCCATCGGTTGAAAGAGTTTTCCGGACGGTCCGGTCAGCGCATAAATGGGAAGGTAACCCGCGATGATCACAGCCACTGAGTAAAAAATCGGTCGGTCGACATCCCGGGCCGCGGCAAGAAGCACTTCCTGCACGTTATATTGCTGGCCTTCGCGTTCTCCTAACTCACGGAAAATGTTTTCGACCATCACTAGCGTGCCGTCGATGATGATTCCGAAGTCGATGGCGCCGATAGAGAGCAGGTTTGCAGCCACACCGCGCAAATGGAGAAAGATGAACGAGAAAAGAAGCGCCAGCGGAATCGTGAGCGCTACAATCACGGCGGCGCGCACGTTTCCAAGGAAAAACATCAGGACAATCAGGACGAGCGCCATTCCGACGACGAGGTTGTGCTCGACCGTGTCAATTGTGAGCGCGACAAGATCGCTGCGGTCGTAAAACGGCTTGATCTTGATATCCGGCGGGAGAATGCTCTCATTCAGCTGCTTCGTTTTCGCTTCAACTCCCTTTAAGACGTCCTGCGTCTGCTCGCCGCGCAGCATCATGATGACGCCTTCCACAGCGTCATCCGTCTTGTTGAAGCCGAATTCGCCGAGCCGCGGCGCATTGCCGATCGTCACGTCGCCCACATCGCTTACGCGCGTCGGCACGCCATTCTGCGATCCGACGACTACATCTCCGATATCCTTTAGGTCGCTCAACAATCCGAGCCCGCGGACGTAATAGAACTGCCCGCCTTGCGAAAAAAAGCCGCCGCCAGCGTTCGAATTGTTGACGCTTAATTGCTGAACGATCGTTGGAACGGTGACGTGATAGCTGTAAAGCTTCGCCGGGTCGAGCAGGACCTGATACTGCATTACCGTCCCGCCGAAGCCGGAGTCGTCCGCCACTCCCGGCACCTGCTTGTATTCCCGCGAGATGACCCAGTCTTCCCAGGTCTTCAACTCCTGGGGAGATCGATCGGGACTATCGATCACATAGCGGTAGACGAGCCCTGATGGGCTCGAAAGCGGCGCAACACTCGGCGTTACTCCAGAGGGATACGTGACTTCCGTGAGGCGCTGATACACCAACTCCCGCGCAAAATAGTCGTCCGTATTTTCCTGAAATGTGAGGGTTACATCCGAAAGGCCGTAAAGCGAAATCGAACGCATGACGGACAGTTTCGGCACGCCGTTCATTTCGATTTCGGTGGGCAGCGTTACCAGGCGCTCGACTTCCTCCGCCGCGTGGCCTTCCCATTGCGTGATGATTTCCACCATTGGAGGCGCGAGGTCTGGATAAGCGTCCACGGGCATGTGATGAAAGGAAACGGCGCCCGTAACCGCAATGAACACCACCGCTATAAGGATCAGAAAACGCTGGCGCAGAGAAAATTGAACGATGCGATGAATCATGTGAACCCGGCCGCCTTATTGCTGAAGTGAATTAGCAAACTGCAAGAACAAACTGCCGTTGCCCACAACTTTGTCGCCTGCCGACAGGCCGCTCAGAACTTGCGTTTCGCCGCTCGTGCTCTCGCCGATGCGGACGGCCCGCCTGCCGAATTGGTTTGTGCCGCTTTCGACATAAACGAAGGGCAGATTCTCGTCATCGCGAAGCACAGCGGCATCCGGGACGGCAATCGCGTTGTTCACGGTTCCGGCTGTCACAATCACGGTGCAATACATGTCGCGCTTCAGCTTTTCTCCTTTGTTATCGACTACGACGCGAGCCTGCAGCGTTCGCGTGTTAGGATCGAGCGCGGGCGAAATGTAAGAAATTTTTCCGTGGAATGTATCCGGGTACGCATCCGTCTGCACCACGACGTTGTCGCCGGTATGTACGTAGGCGAGATCCGCCTGATAGACGTTTGCCACCACCCACACGGTGGCCATGTTCGAAATTGTGAAGGCCTGCGTTTGCCCTGCCTGCAAAACCTGCCCGGGCGATACTTGCCTCTCCACCACTTCGCCGCTGATCGGAGCCAGTACAGGAATGTTCGCGGTTGCGGGCCCTTTCGATAAATTCGCCGGGTCCTTTACGCCCAGAATTTTCAAACCCTGCTCGGCCGCATTCAGATCGGCGCGCGCCTGGTTGCGATCGCTTTCGGCCTGCTGCAAATCGCGTTCGGCAAGCGCCTGATGTTGATAAAGGTCCTGCGCTCGCGAGTAATTTCGATCCGCAAGCCGCGAAGCATCCGCAGCTTTCAGGTACGTATCAAGCAATTGCGAATAATCCGGGCTGCTCACTTCGAGCATCGGCTGCCCTTGCTTCACGTGATCGCCAGGCACCACCAGAATGCGCGTGACCGGTCCGCCAACCTGGCTCACGACGGGCGTTGTCTCAAACGCGTTGTACTCCACGGAACCCGTCAGGCGCAGTGTCCGCGTTAATTTCGTCGGTGCCACCGTGACAACTTGCACGTGTGACATCTGATCCTGGGGAATGGTGAAAAGCTGTGGCGTCGCCGATTTCGAGGATTGTGACGAATACGATGTCATCTTCCCCTGCTGGCTTGAGCCGCATCCGCCGAATGTCCACACGCCGGCGAAGATCACCGCTAATCCGACTGCTCGCATTTTCGGCAATCGCCGTCTTATGTTCATGGCAGGCTCCTTGTGCCCACTGCCTCGCGAAGCTGTTCGAGCGCCAATAAGTAAGCCGCAAGCGACTGTCTGTAGCCGAGTTGTGTGGCGCGATAGCTGCGCTCCGCGTCCAAAAAATCCAGCAGGCTGGCGGCGCCGCGCCGATATGCGTACTCGCTGATGTCGCGGTCCTGCTGGGCCTCCTGCAGATACCCGGATCGGTATAGGCTCACGATCTGATCATTTGAATGAACGCTCTCGTATGCATCGCGCACATCCGTGAGCACCTGATCGTTGGCGAATTGCTGCTGTTCGCGCGCCTGATTGACTGCGTACTGAGCACGCGTAATCTCGCCCTGGTTTCGATCGAAGATGGGAAGCTGGACTTGCCCGAAGAGCGAGGCGGTGCTGACCTCCGCAACGTGCGTGTAATTGATCTGCGCCGTGATGTCGCGCTTACCCACGGACTTTTGCAGCGCGAGTTGGCTTTCCGCCGCAGTCACTCCCTGCTGCGCAGCGCGTAGATCGGGACGGTTACGCAGCGCGGTCGCCTGAAAGTCCTCAAGATTGCCGGGTACCTGCTGATATTCGAACTGCCCCGCTACGTCGTAATCGGCCGGCACGGATTCATACCCGAGCAGTTGCCGCAAATCAGAGAGATCCTGAACGGTGGCGAGCCGCGCCTGCGATACGTCCGTCTGAAACTGCAGCTCCTGCAATTTGATCTTGAGCAACTCGTCCTGGCTGATGTCACCCGCATCGAATTGCGCCTGGCTAATCGATAGGGTGTTCTGAAAACTTGCGAGATCCTGCTGTGCCAGATCGAGCGTTGATTCAGCGAGCTCTACGTTGACGAAATCCTGCGCTACATTGAAGGTGAGCGTCCGCTCGTTGTCCGCCACCTGCGACGTCACTACTGCGGTCTGATCCTTGGCCGCCTGCAATCGATGCTGGCGTTTCTTGCCCCGCTCAAAGAGATAGCTGATTCCCAAGTCGAACTGCGCGGAGTTGTCTAAATAATCGGTGCTGAACTGGCCCGGCTGAAAAATCGGAATGAACTGCGCATCGCCAATCAATACCGGATTCGGCCGCAAATTCGCTGTGGTCTCCTCCGCCCGGCTCTGTTGAATGGTCGAACGCGCTGCCAAAAGATTGTGATTGTGCTGTAGCGCCATCTGGATTGCCTCGTCCAACGAGACCCGCACCGATGCGTGATTGTTCTGCGCCAGCGCCTGTGCCGGCGGTGCAGGGGCCTGGGTTGGCGCGGCTTGCGTGGAATTTCGCTGGGAATTTTGCGCAGGTGCAGCCGCCGGTGCGGCTTGAGCTGTGGCGCGTCCTGCAACGAACATCGCCAATACGGTCAGCGCTATGCACTTGTGGCGTAAGCGCTTATCAGCTATGAGAGCGGCCGTCCAGACAAGGGGCGGCGCGGCTGCTGAAAATTTCATGATTCTCTCCATGAATGGCAAAGGGTTTATCGCGCCATGCGCGAGACCCAAAGAGTGAAATGGAAATCAAGAATGGACGCGCAGTCGCCGAAACGTCCAGGCGCGCGCAGATTTCAGCCGTTAGAGAGCGAATGCAAGCTTTAGGCGGGAGGCGCTCGGGGAGTACTTGCCGCGAGCAGCGGCGTGACACAAGTTGAAACGCTTTCGGCTATTGCAAGCTTTAGGATCGGGATAGGGGATTGAGCCGCAGTGGGGGCAGACGGCCCGGGAGCCGACGCGTGGCTGATGTGGCAGACCTGGCAAGTCGCTTCAGTCGAAGGTGCGCTGTGGAAATGGATCAGCGAGCCGGTCGTCAATGCGACGACTGTAGCAACAACGACCACGGCGAGAAAGCGCTGAACTAATCTCTTGAGCGGCATCCGTAATCTGCCTTAAACCTCAGACAGGGCGTATTTTAGCTCCGATGCGGACTGGGACAAAAGGGTTTTGCAATTTTTGGTGCGTCGGATGTCAAGAGCGGAAGGTTGCCCCGCGATTCCTGCTGTCGATACGCCCGAACCAAGAAGTGGCGCGATTGGAACTTGCTCATAGTTCACCCTTCAACATTCCAAGAGATCAAGCCTGCACGTTTCATGGCTCCGTTCAGATGGCACGACCAGCCGGTCTAATGAATGCCTACATATCTGACGATATTAGGAAGAGATCCGAGCAGAGCACGCTGAAAGGAATGCACCGCGGATGAGCGATAACGAGATCGTCAACGATTTTCTGGTGGAGAGCTACGAGAATCTAGACCGTCTCGACCGCGAGCTCGTCAGCCTGGAGAAAAATCCCGGCGATCGTGATGCGCTTGCGGGCGTATTCCGTACCATCCATACGATCAAGGGAACATGCGGCTTTCTCGGTTTCGGGAGGCTCGAGAAGGTGGCTCACGCGGGAGAAAATCTGCTCGCTCTTCTTCGTGACGGCAGGCTCGGCCTGAATCCGGACATCACGACCGCGTTGCTCAAGATGGTAGACGCTATCCGCCAGATGCTCGCCGAAATCCAGGTTTCGGGACAGGACGGCGCGTCCGAGCATTCCGACTTGCTCGAAGCGCTAACGCGCCTCCAGAGCCCAAACCCTGCTGCTTCTGCCTCGACGCAAAAACCGGAAAATACCGCACCTCCAGCTGCAGGCGATAAAGCCCGGACGCACATGCCGTCTCCGGAAAAAATTGGAGGAGTGCTTGTCGAATGCGGGCTCGTGTCACCGGGGAATCTTGCGGACGCGCTGCAGAAACAGGATGAAGGCGACAAGCGCAAGATCGGAGACATTCTTGTGTCGCAAGGTCACATCAATCCCGGCGACGTGGCCTTGGCGCAGACCGTGGTCGAATCGCGCTCAAATGTATCGGCGGGCACGGTTCGCGTGGGCATCAATCTTCTCGACAATCTAATGACGCTTGTGGGCGAACTCGTGCTGGCTCGCAACCAACTACTACAATTCGCAAATACCTCCGAAGATATGACCCTGCAGGGAGTCTCGCAACGGATGAATCTGATCGCGACTGAGCTGCAGGGAGAAGTGATGAAGACTCGTATGCAGCCGATCGGCAACGTCTGGAACCAGTTTCCGCGCACCGTGCGCGATGTGGCGCTGAGCTGCAATAAACAAGTCCGCATCGAAATGGAAGGTAACGAGACTGAGCTCGACAAGACGATCATAGAAGCCATCAAAGACCCGCTCACGCATCTCGTGCGCAATGCGGTCGACCACGGCATCGAGCTCCCCGAGGATCGCGTAAAGCTCGGAAAAGATCGCGTGGGGCGCCTCATTCTCCGCGCGTTTCACGAGGGCGGACAGGTCAATATAGAAATTGTTGACGACGGTGCAGGGTTGAACCGCGATCGCATTCGGCAGAAAGCGATCGAACGCGGGCTCATCACGGCAGATCACGCGGCGCGGCTCTCCGATCGCGAAATCTTCAACATGATTTTCCTGCCTGGCTTTTCCACGGCCGCCCAAGTGACCAACGTCTCCGGCCGCGGCGTGGGCATGGACGTGGTGAAGACGAACGTGGAAAAAATCGGAGGCACCGTAGACGTTCACTCGAAACCCGGTGAAGGGACGACGGTCCGCGTCAAAATTCCTCTCACTTTAGCGATTATTCCCGCGCTCGTGGTGACTTCCGCGGGCGAGCGATTTGCCATCCCGCAGGTGAACCTGACGGAACTGGTGCGCGTGGAAGGCGGCGGCTCCAATAGACGCATCGAGCTCGTTCACGGCGCGCCCGTTTACCGCCTCCGCGGACGCCTTTTGCCATTGGTTTATTTGGGGAAAGAGCTGCAGCTCGACCAAAATGCACGCATAGCATCAACTAGCTTGCACGATCAGGCCGTCAATATCGTCGTGCTTCAGGCGGGTGAGCGCCAGTTCGGCCTCGTGGTCGACGAAGTGAACGACACGCAGGAAATTGTCGTCAAGCCGCTCCGCAAACAGCTCAAGGGCATCAAGACATTTGCCGGCGCCAGCATCATGGGCGACGGAAAGATCGCGCTCATTCTCGATGTGATGGGGGTTGCGCAACGCTCCGGTGTGATCTCCGAAACTCGGGATCGTGCGTTCGCAGAGAAAGTCGCCGAAATGGACGGAACAGAAAAAGCGCGCGAGAAGCAAACGTTCCTTCTCTTCGCAGGTCCGGACGACTCTTGCATGGCGCTCCCCATCGAAACGCTCGATCGACTGGAGGAGTTGCCCGCATCTCAGGTAGAGCAATCCGGATCGCAGTGGGTGGCGCAATACCGCGGGCGAATTCTCCCGCTCGTTCGCCTTGAATATGCGCTCGATGAGCGCCGTCAGCGCCGCCGCAGTCCCAAAGCGTCTGCCGAGTCCCTCGATAAGCAATTTCAAGTGCTCGTATGCCACAACGAAGGACAGGCTGTGGGTGTGGTGGTCGAGCGCATCCTCGATATCGTGGAAGATGTCGCCGATGTGAAATATCCCGCCACGCGCGCCGGCGTCCGCTATTCAGCGGTGATCAACGGGCGCGTCACGGAGTTGCTCGACATTCCGGCAGTCCTGCGCTCCTCCGGGTTGAAACACGCGGATCAGCGAGTGCCGGCGGAGGCCGTGCATTAAGAGAGAGAGCTAATGTAGCGGCCGACTCGCTTTTCAGTCGGATGCTTTGGGAGTTCCCAGCCACGCAGCGTGCGGCCTAGACCGTTAAAGGACGGTTCCGAAAATGGCTCAATCATCGCAATTCTGCACCTTCTATTTGAACGAACTGCTCTTCGGCATCGAGCTCCGCCGGGTGCAGGAAGTTCTCCGTTATGTCGGAATGACGCCGGTGCCGCTCGCACCGCCTGTTGTCAGCGGCCTCATCAATTTGCGCGGCCAGATTGTGACTGCGATCGATCTGCGCCGTCGTCTGGATCTCGATCCACACGCCACAGACGCGCAACCAATGAACGTGGTCATCCGCTCCGAAGACGGTTCCGTCAGCCTATTAGTTGACGAAATCGGCGATGTGGTTGAAGTCCAGGAAGAGACTTTTGAACAGCCGCCTGAAACGCTTCAGGGCAAGTTGCGCAGCGTGATTCTAGGCGTTCACAAGCTCGACAATCGTCTCCTGCACGTGGTCGATACTGAGCGCGCCTGCCAAATCGTTGAATTGCCGGGAGCTACACCTCCTAATTGAAGCAACGCCTTAAAGCCGACCTCTAGCCATGCCGATACGAAAGGCATGACATTGATTTCCAAACTGGCGTTGCCAATGGCTTTTCTGGCACCTACCCTTCTGCCCGCTGGGAGGAAAAATCGCGTGATGCGGGCGGCAGACATTAGATCAGGCCTGCGGGAGGAAAAATGATGCGTTGGTTCTCTGATAGGAAGATAGGAACCAGGCTGATCATGGCTTTTTCGGCTGTTCTTATTCTTATGGCTCTGTTGGGAGTTTTGTCGCTGACGAGGCTCGCCTCCGTGAACGCAATGGCGATGGAGATCGGTCAAAACGAATTGCGCGGCACGCGCGCACTGGCAGGCCTCGATAGCGATCTGGAAAAGTGCCGCGCAGAAATACGGCTTTCCGTTTCCTCCGCGAATCCGCAGGAACGGGCCAAGGCTCTTGAAGATCTGCATGCCGCCGCCGCAGACATCAAAAAGCAAGAGGATATCTACGCGCCACTAGTCGACGAAGGCGAAGAAAAGAAGCTATACGACAGCTTCACTCTTCAATATGCCCAGTACACCCTAACGAACCAGAAGGTGGAAAACTTCGTGCAAACCGGTCAGGCAAAAGAAGCCGCGGACTTGCTCGAAAAAGAGGATGCGCCGGAGTTCGACGCTGCCGAGAGCACACTCACCTCCGATTCGGACCTCCAGCAAAAAATGTCCGACGAGGCGCTGACCAAGGCGGAATCCACGTACGAGACGGCGCGGATCTGGGTCTCTGCCATTCTCGTGGGCGGTATTGCGCTGGGACTTCTTCTCGCCGTGTTGATCGCTCGCCAGATTTCGCGGCCTGTCCAGAGAGTCTGCGCCGTCGCAAAGCGGATTGCGGATGGCGATTTGACAGCCCAGGAAATTGCGCTCAACCAGTCCGACGAAATCGGCGAACTTGCGGCCAGCATCAACACCATGCAAAACAATCTTCAGGGCATCATTACTTCGCTAACGCAAAACGCAACGCACGTAGCCGCAGCCAGCGAGGAATTCTCCTCAACGAGCCAGCAGATCACGGCCAACTCAGAGGAGGCCACGGCGCAGGCCAACACGGTGTCTGCCGCAACGGAGCAAGTAAGCCGCAATCTTCAGACGGTGGCGACAGGCGCCGAACAAATGTCCGCCACGATCAAGGACATCGCCAAAAATGCAGGCGAAGCCGCCAAGGTGGCGAGCGAAGCGGTGAAGACCGCTTACACCACCAACACGATCGTTTCGAAACTCGGCGAATCGAGCGTCGAGATCGGCCAGGTGATCAAGGTCATCACTTCAATCGCCCAGCAGACCAATCTTCTCGCGCTAAACGCCACTATCGAAGCGGCTCGCGCCGGCGAAGCAGGCAAAGGCTTCGCCGTTGTGGCAAACGAGGTGAAGGAATTGGCGAAGCAAACTGCCAAAGCCACCGAGGACATCAGCCAGAAGATCACGACCATTCAGGACGACACAAAGGGTGCCGTGGAAGCCATCAGCACGATCAGCCAGGTGATCAATAAGATTAACGACATCGCAAACACAATCGCCACCGCCGTCGAGGAGCAAAGCGCCACGACGAACGAAATGTCCCGCAACGTGATGGAGGCGGCAAAGGGTTCCGAAGCAATTACGCAAAATATCAGCGGGGTTGCGCACGCGGCGCAGAGCACATCCTCGAGCGCGCATGATTCGCAGAAAGCTGCGGCACAATTGGCCGAGATGTCGACCCAGCTTCGCGGACTTGTCGAACAATTCCGAATCGACGCAAACGGCCAGGGTAAAGCGTTCGCGCAACATCGAGCGGCTTAGAAGGCGGCATTGATTCTCGCAGCGGACGATTCCCTGCGGACGACGCAACACACACAATTTAAGGGAAGCGACTCTTGCAGCCTCGTTCGAAAATTCGCGTGTTCATTGTCGACGATTCGGTCGTAATCCGAAAAATCCTTTCGGACACGCTTTCGGCCGATCCCTCGATGGAAGTCGTAAGTTCAGCGCAAAACGGCAAGCTCGCTCTTGCCAAAATCCCTCAGTGCCAGCCGGACGTCGTCACGCTCGACGTTGAAATGCCTGTGATGAACGGCATTGAAGCATTGGCCGAAATTCGGAAGGTGTATCCCAAGCTTTCCGTCATCATGTTCAGCACGCTCACCGAAGCGGGAGCTTCCGCCACTTTGGATGCACTCGCTCTCGGCGCCTCCGACTACGCCACGAAGCCAAGCAACACGGGTAGTCCAGAGGCGGCAATCGAAGCCATTCGCTGTGAGCTGATTCCCAAGATAAAAGCGCTTTGCTCGTTTGCCCCATCAAGAATCCCCGCGCCTTCTGTTCGCGTCCTTCCTCGTCCGCGCATTCGCCCTGGCCGCATCGAGATCGTTGCCATCGGCACTTCGACAGGCGGCCCGAACGCTCTTGCCGAGGTCTTCCCTGCGATACCGAAGGACTTCCCCATCCCAATCGTCACCGTGCAGCACATGCCCCCGATCTTCACTCGTCTGCTTGCCGATCGCCTCGCGAGTCACTCGCAGATCGCTGTCGAAGAGGGCTACGATGGCGGCAATCTCGTTGCGGGAAAGGCGTGGATCGCGCCGGGCAATTACCACATGACCGTGAAGCGTTCCGCCTTGGGCCCGCATATTGAACTAAATCAAGATCCGCACGAGCACTCATGCAGGCCCGCCGTAGATATGCTGTTTCGCTCCGTCGCCGAGGCGTACGGCCCAGGCGCTCTCGCCGTCGTGATGACGGGAATGGGCTCCGACGGCGTCCTCGGCTCCCAAAAGATTCGCGAAGCCGGTGGCGAAGTGATCATCCAGGATGAGTCGTCCTCCGTCGTATGGGGTATGCCGGGGCTGACCTACGCGGCCGGACAGGCGGATGGCGTTTATCCGCTTAGCATGATCGGCGCTGAAATCACGCGGCGCGTTCTCCAGAGCCGGGCATCTCACGCCGTGCCGCAGCAAAGAACGTTCCTGGCACCGGAGACAAACTTCAGATGACGCCTGTCACACAAACTCTCAAGGTGCCAGTGGCGACTATCGCGAGACCAAAAGAGCCGCTCGATCCGGTTTACTTCCAGATTCGCGATCTCGTCTACAAGGTCTCCGGGATCTACCAGCCGGAGGAAAAGCTCTACCTCCTTGCCGACGGCTGCGCCCGCCGCATCAAGCAATTGGGTTCTCGCAGCCTACGCGAGTACTGGGAGCATCTCACGTCAAATCCGAGCCGCGACGGCGAACTGCGCCAACTCCTGAATGAAATCACGATCGGCGAAACCTGCCTTTTTCGGAGCCCGGCCCAGATTGAAGCACTGCGAAAGGTGATTCTTCCCGAGCTGGTGGCGGACAAGACGCGCCAGATCATGAAGCGTTTGCGCATTTGGAGCGCAGGCTGTTCCACCGGCGAGGAACCTTACACGCTTGCAATGGCGCTACTCGAGGAAAGCGAGAGTGTTTTGAAGGGCTGGCAATGCGAAATCGTAGCCACCGACCTGAACGATCGATCCATAGAGGCCGCAAAAGTGGGGATTTACGGCGACTACGCTCTTCGCAATACGACGGACTACTTCAAAAGAAAATACTTTGTCGCGGCGGAAGGCGGCAAACTTCAGGTGCGTCCCGACGTGAAGAAACTCGTCACGTTCAATCGCCTCAATCTCCAAGACGATTCCAAAATGCTTTTCATGAAGGGCATGGACCTGATTTTCTGCTGCAACGTGCTCATCTATTTTGATGGAGTGTCGAAATCGTGAGTGATCGGCCACTTCTTCAACGACTTTAATTTCGGCGGCTATTTTTTCCTCGGAACTTCAGAGTCTCTCCTTCACCTGAATGACCAATTTCACCTGATCCATTTTCCGGGGACGATCGGCTACTGGAAGCCGTCCTTGTAAGGCGCGAAGTGATATGTGAGATTCGTCTGAGGTAACTGAGAAAATAGACACGGAGCGGCGTTTCAGCTGTGGATTTCCAGCATTACCAGAAAGGGAGAGCCTTCGAAGAGTTGCCTCACTTCGAGTCCGTCGGAATCGGCGAGCGAATGCACACTGTAGTCGGTTCCCGTAATCACGGTCGGCACCGAAAGCATGCACGAGTCGCCCATGCCGCTGATCTTATTCTTGAAATTGCCGGCGATCATGTTTCCCACTTCGCCGAAAGCGTCCTTCACGTCTGCGCTGTCCGCTGAGGGCGAAGCACCGAGCATTTTGCTGGCCATGCGAGCCGCCGTTTCGCGGTTGCATCGCAGCGTCAGCACCCCGCGCAACTGTCCCGCGAGTCCCACCATCGCCGTGATGTCAAACGAATCGTCAGCCTCGCTGGTTGCGGGTTTCAATTCGGCGCCCAGCATCAGCTCGAACACTTCCTTCATCGCCAATTCCATCAGGGGAACCCAGCCTTGATGATTAGGGCGCGATGCAAGCATCTCGTTTGCGGATTTCATACTTTCCCCGCCAGCAACGTCAACACGTTCTCTTTCACTTGCTCGGGCGTAAATGGCTTGCGTATATAGCCCTTCGCGCCGCATGAAAGCGCTTCCACCACATGCGATTCGCTTCCTTCCGTCGTAATCATCACCACCGGCACGCCTTTCCCGTTTTCGACTTCCGGCAATTGCTTGATGAATTCAAGCCCATTCATTACGGGCATATTAATGTCGCACAGAATCAGATCGACTTTGCTCTCCTTCAACACACTCAGCGCCTCCACTCCGTTCCCGGCCTCGTACACTTGCGCCAGATCGAGGCCGGCCTGCCGCAGCAGGCGTTCCACGATCTTTCGCATCACCGATGAGTCGTCCACGATAAGCGCGCTGATGCTGTTCATGATCCTGTTTTCATCCTTGGGTCTGTCCGCTTTTGAAGGTATCGGCCTTTCTTCGCAATACTTTAGGCGCTGGGTGTTTGCCAAAGATCTCTACAAGGTCCGCGCGTTCTCTCCGGCGCTACTCAAGATTGCAGCGTGCAATCACCGCCGCCAGGGACCGAGCGCAGCCACGTTTTCCGAATTTCGGCGCAGCTTCGCCGCCACCGGTTTCGGAGAACCGACCGTTCAAATCAGGACTCTTGCGGGAGAGAGGTGCGCTCGGCGGAACGACGCTGCGAAGCCAGATGCCGGCGGCGCCATGCTTCCCAGATATTGCCCACAAGGACGCCCGCAAGCAGAAAGTGCGCCGCGCCGACTAATTCGAATACCGCGTAGCTCGCAACGGCCACCATCGCACCGCAGATCATTTGATCGCGGTAGCTGACCGGCGAGGTTGGCGGGTCTGTCAGAATAAAAAATGCGAAAAACAGTACGGATTGGAAATCGGGCGTGCGGAAAATCTCGGCTGCATTAGCCGGATCGCCTGCGTAAGATGTCACTGTAAAGAGCAGAAAATACGCGCCAAGAAAAATCAACACCATCGGAACTTTCTTTACGCGGTCTGACATGAAAATGCCCATGCCAAAAAGCGCGATTAACGCGTACGGCGAAACTTCCGGCAGCGCACCCCACCAACTTTGCCCCGTGTTGAACATGTAAAACGTCACAACCAGGCCGAAAGCTGCAGGATTGAAGATGTTGGCCGAGCGCGTGCGAAAAATGTATTTGCTGGCAATCGCAATGGCCGAAGTCCACACGAAAACATACCAGGGCTCGTGCGGGCTCAGCACCATCGCGATAATCAGTCCGCTCAGCACCGCGCCGCTCGGAAATTCCCACTCTTCGTGAGCCATGCGAAGAATGAGTGCATCGAGCCCGGCGGCCGCAATCACGGCAACGAACACACCGGGTAGGACAAAATGCAAACGCGCCGCGGGCTGCGATATCACGATAAGAATCGTGAGAATGATCAGCAGCATGCCCTTCGGCGTGCGGAAGAAGCGAAAAAGCGGCGAGTTAGGCTGTAATGGCCCCTGTTTGCGGCTGGAGCCGCTCAAGTCTAGAAATAATGAATCAGACGGCACTCGGGAATTCCTTCGTCGCAAATCGCTCAAGTGATGGTGTGACGATTAATCCTTCGACTCCCATCCGCTCGAAAAGGCGAATTCCCTCGGTAGGACCGAGAACGAATGCAGCGGTCGACATTGCGTCCCCCATCATCGCAGTGGGCGCGACCACCGTGACGCTGACAGCGGATTGTGCCGAAACGCCAGACCTCGGGTCGAGAATGTGATTTCCGTCCGGCCCGTCTCCTACGCAGCGTTCATAGTCGCCCGACGTGCAGACAGATCGATTCGATACAGTCACTGTGTCGAGTACTTCGCCTGGGCGCCGCGGATGAGAAATTCCGATGGACCATAGCTCAGCTTTGGCGCTGCGGCCCGCAAGATAAAGGTCGCCGCCCGCATCGATGGCGAAATTCTCGAATGCTTGAAGTTCGCGCGCCGCAAGGTCGATCGCTAGGCCCTTAGCCACGGCTCCAAGATCGAGAATCAGCGGCCGCAGGAGCGCGATCGTTTTTTGCGCTGGATCGAGACGCACGTCGCGATAGCTGACTGCGTCATGAGCCAATTGGGTGCGAACGATTCGGCCGGTGCGATATTCGCGATTGAATCCACGCGTCTCCATCGCGTGCCCTACCGTTGGATCGAATGCGCCCTCGGTCTCTCTCGCGACAGCCAAAGCAAATTGAACGGCCTCGAAGAGAATCGCACTCGCGGGAACGGCAACGCCTGGATGTGACGTGAGCTGCATCACTTCGCTCTGCGCTTCAAAGCGTGTGCAGCACTCCTCCACGCGATAAAACCATTCAAGCGCGCGATCAATCGCGGCGTTTACTTCCGAGGAATGATCTTGCGTCAGATGTTCGTCCCTGCCGACCACCTCAATGGTTACGAAAGTGCCCATCAGTGGCACAGTGCGCCGGAAGAGTTCGTTGCTAGCGCGCTTTGGATAAGGCGGAGACGACTGCGCCATAGAATGCGTCCGTGCTTTGGCTTGCGCCCGAGACATAGTCGACTTCGGGGCTTTGACGTTTTACAACTTGATTCGGCAAATCGGCGATCCATGAACAGGAATAGCGCGTAAGGCACTGCGTGATCGCCACCGACGCGATCTTTCCATCCTGAACCGTGACAGAAGCTTGAATATCGCCATGGCGGCAACTGCCCCAGCCTGAATAGGTGCCGTCCTTATATAGGGCCTTCGGTTGTGGTGCGGCTGGAGTTGCTGGCGCCGATAATTGGATGTTTGGATTGTTTTCGGACGCCGCGACCGGGGGAGCAGGGGTTACGGGACTGATCGAAGCATCAGGCGATGCTGGAGTTTGGGGCGCCGAAGATGCCGCTGCGGCATTTTCTATCGACGCCGAGCCGGACGATGCAAAATCAGTGCCCGTCCGCTTGTATGCGCTCGCTGCGTCGCGATTCTTCTGTCGGGACTTCGCGTGGTGTGTGCCAATCGCCGGCACTTGCGGATTTTGTACAGAAGGCTCAATCGCCTGATGCGGTAGAGCTGAGGCCAGAGCGGCAGACTCGCTCACAACTGGCGGCTTGCGACGATTGGATTGTTCACTGAAGCCGCCTGCGACGGCGCTGGTGTGGTGATATCCAGCCGCGTAAACCGCGAGAATCGCCGCCGAGCTGAGTGTAGCGAGAGCCGGAGAAACGTTCTTACTTGCAGACCGCCGTTCGGCGCCGCGCGAGCGAAATGTAAAAATCCCGGCGGCGAGAAGCGCGGCGAGCAATACAAAAAGCAGAACCGTATCAAACGAACGGCCCCATTGTGGATGAATTGCCGCAGCGATGGCACCGCTGCTTATGATTGCGGCTCCAAGCAGGAACCAAGTCAGCTTAGACATAAGGGGCCTCGTAAGCCATGCAACTTAGACGCTTACGAAGCTCCGAACGGTACATTCAGGTGTGCACCAATGCCACGACTTCGCTTATATGGGATATCAGGCCGCGAGTTCGAAGCGGTCGAGATTCATCACCTTGTTCCAGGCGGCCACGAAGTCTTTTACGAACTTCTCCTTCGAATCCGCGCAGGCATAAACCTCCGCCAGCGCCCGCAACTGCGAATGCGAACCGAAGATCAGGTCGGCGCGTGTGCCCGTCCATTTGAGTTCGTTCGTCTTCCGGTCTCTTCCTTCGTAGACTCCCTCGGCGTTCGCGCATGGCTGCCATTGGGTACTCATATCGAGTAGGTTCACGAAGAAGTCGTTCGTCAACGTCTCGGGTCGCTTCGTGAAGACTCCGTGCGCGGACTTCCCGGAGTTTGCGCCCAGAACGCGGAGGCCCCCAACGAGGGCCGTCAGCTCGGGCGCTGTCAACGTCAGGAGTTGCGCCCGATCGAGCAATAGCTCCTCGGGCGAAAGCCGCTGCTTACCGCTTACATAATTTCGGAAGCCGTCCGCCTTCGGTTCGAGCGGTTCAAACGAGTCGACATCAGTCTGCTCTTGCGACGCATCCATCCGGCCCGGCCTGAAGGGAACCTTCACATCGTAACCCGCGGCTTTTGCGGCTTTCTCAATTGCCGCACAGCCCCCTAGAACAATCAGATCAGCAAGGGAGACTCTTTTCCCGCCGACTTGTGATGCATTGAAGTCCTTTTGAATGGCTTCGAGCTTCTGCAGCACGTTCGCAAGCTCAGCGGGTTGATTCACGGCCCAATCTTTTTGCGGCGCGAGCCGAATGCGCGCGCCGTTTGCCCCACCGCGCTTATCGGAGCCACGGAATGTTGAAGCCGATGCCCAAGCGGTCGAAACGAGCTGCGAAAGGGAAAGGCCAGACGCGAGGATCTTCGCCTTCAGAGCTGCAATGTCCTGCTCCCCAATCAACGGATGATTCACCGCAGGAATCGGGTCTTGCCACGACAGCGGTTCTTTTGGAACGAGAGGACCAAGGTAACGCACGATGGGGCCCATATCGCGGTGCGTCAGCTTGAACCATGCCCGCGCAAACGCATCGGCAAACAGGGCCGGATTTTCGTAAAAGCGACGGGAAATTTTTCCGTAAATAGGATCGAATCGCAACGCAAGATCCGTGGTCAACATGGACGGCGCACGACGCTTTGAGGGATCGTGGGGATCCGGCACAGTACCGGCGCCTGCGCCATTCTTCGGCTTCCACTGATGCGCGCCTGCCGGGCTTTTGGTCAGTTCCCACTCGTAGTCAAAAAGGTTTCCGAAGAAATTGTTGCTCCACTTCGTGGGCGACGATGTCCAAATCACTTCCAATCCGCTGCCGATCGCGTCCCCGCCTTTGCCTGCTCCGAACTTGCTCCTCCAGCCGAGACCTTGTTCCTCAATGTCGCACGCTTCCGGTACTACGCCCACCAGCGTCGCGTCTCCAGCGCCGTGCGTCTTCCCAAATGTGTGACCGCCGGCAATCAGCGCAACAGTTTCTTCGTCGTTCATCGCCATGCGGCGAAACGTCTCGCGAATATCTTTCGCCGCTGCCAGAGGGTCTGGCTTGCCATTTGGGCCTTCGGGGTTCACGTAAATCAAGCCCATTTGCACGGCAGCGAGCGGGTTCTGAAGATCGCGTTCACCGCTATATCTCTCATCCGCCAACCACTTGCCTTCCGGGCCCCAGTAGATGTCTTCTTGCGGCTCCCAGGTATCGGCGCGCCCGCCGCCAAAGCCGAACGTCTTGAAGCCCATCGACTCAAGCGCCACGTTGCCCGCCAGAATCATCAGGTCCGCCCAGGAAATCTTCCGCCCGTATTTTTGCTTGACCGGCCACAGCAGTCGCCGCGCCTTATCGAGGTTTACGTTGTCCGGCCAGCTATTGAGCGGCGCGAATCGCTG
>DATNBB010000033.1:0-11179 GCA_035607335.1 Binatia bacterium
TGAGGTTTACCTTACCCATATGTTCGTGGTTTTCGCGCTATTCACCCTGTTCCTCGATCTTGGAAAGCCGATGGGCCTGGTCTCGGTGCTCTTCGCAACGGCAATTCTATTTGCAGCATTTCTCGGTGCGGCGGTCGCGCAGCTCTATTCCGAGCCCATGAATCGTTACCTGCGTCGTCGTTGGCAAAGCACCCGAGGCGGAACCTTGCCGCATCTTGAAACGGCCCCGGTTACAGTCAGCGAGAGCTCGTCTACTTGAGGCACGGCATGCCACAATGCTCGTGCTGAAATGGCACGAGCGTATCTGAAATCGAGGATTCGAGTTCGTAGACGGAACGGCCGCAACACGATCACTTGCCGGAGAGAGGACAGCTATGTCTGACCGTCGTTACACTCGCCGTTGGTTCACGTCATTAATTCTATCAAGTCCCCTATTGGCGGTTGCCGCGGCCGATGCAGCGGTCTCCCGAAACGCTGCTATCACTGATTTCGGCGCAGTACCCGATGACGCGACGATCAGCACTAAGGCCATTCAGGCCACCATTGATCACTTAGCCGGAAGCGGGGGTGGAACGGTCGTCGTACCACAGGGCGTATTCGTGAGTGGGGCGCTATTTTTCAAACCGAAGGTCAATCTTCTCCTGCAAAAGGACGCCGTGCTGAAGTGCTCGACGGACATGGCCAATTTTCCGGTCCAGCGCACGCGGATCGAAGGACATTTCGAAGAAAAGTTCAACCCCGCCCTAATCAATGCCAAGGCCTGCGATGGCTTTCACATCAGCGGAGAAGGAACACTCGACGGGGCAGGCCGTCCGATCTGGGACCTATTCTGGAAGCTGCGCGCCGCTGCGCCCAATCCCGGGAACTTTCCAAACATCGGCGTTCCTCGTGCGCGCATGGCCCTCATCGAGAGTTCGCGCGGGGTTACGATCGAGGGCGTTACTTTTAAAGATTCCCAATTCTGGAACCTTCATCTCTACAAATGCCAAGACGTCCTTGTTCGTCAGGCGCGCTTCCAGGTGCCGGACGATTACAGGCAGGCCCCCAGTACCGACGGGATCGACGTGGACAGCTGCCAGAAGGTCACAGTTGATGGGTGCTACTTCTCGGTCACGGACGATTGCATTGCGGTAAAGGGTTCGAAGGGGCCGCACGCAATGGAGGATACGGATAGCCCTCCGGTGGAGCATATCCGCGTGCGGAATTGCACCTACAAACGCGGTGGTGGCGTGCTAACGCTGGGTAGCGAAGCCACGATCGTTCGCGATGCGATCGTTGAGAATTGCAAAGTCATCGGGAACGTCGGCGTGGCGGTCTTGAAGCTGCGAACGGATACCCCGCAACACTACGAGGATATTTCGTTCCGCAACATCACGCTCGATGCGTCCGGTGGCGCAATTGTTTCGGTCCGACCCTGGTCGCAATATGCGAACCTTCAGGGAGAAGCTCCGCCAAAATCCGTGGTGCACAACATAACCATGGAAGGAATCAAGGGACGCTTTGGATCGTTTGGCACGATCCGGCCGAATCCCGGCCAGACGACGATCAGTGATATCACGTTCAAGGACTTCGATGTCACGCTTCAAAGAGACAAGCTCGATGTTTCCGGCGTGAGCGGCCTCAAGTTTGAACACGTCATCGTGAATGGGAAATCGGAGTCGGCGCCCGAAGAACAGGGGTAGATTTGGACTTGTGTGGGATCAGGCCGGGCCGGTTTGACGTTGTCGCCGCCGCAAAGAACACCTCATGAGCACATCTAACGCACATTCGTACTCAAAAATGTGATTGATAGCATCTTCCTCTTGAATCTGGAAAGTGGCAATTTCAGCAGCATCCGCATCGTAGCGGACCCCCTGCCGATATGATTCCACATCCACATCCTGAAAATACAGGCGACTAGCAGCATGATTTTCCGCGTCGAGACCCCTGCCTGCAAAGACCCACGCCTCCATAATGGGAATCAACATTTCCTCGTCCGCGAACTGAACCGAAAAATAAATTTCACCTTGCCGGAGTGTTTGGGCATTCACAGGCTCTGCGTAAGGCTTCAGTTCTCGTTCTTCAAATCGCATCTTGAGCAAGATCTTTCATGTACGGCCGGTAGGCATCAAACCGTAATTCCAATCACGCCGGATCAAATTGTACCGCTAAGGCCCTGAACAACTGCATTGGTGTAGCCGGAGCGGAAGCTGACCGACTAGCACGACCAAAGGCTCGTTTGACCCGATGCGCGGGCGTTCCGTATAATTGAAACTTCCGCGCTGCGCGGAATGCGCTCCGCCTACCTTAGTCGACGGCAGAGAGACTCTGAGGCAAATTCCAGAGGAGAATTCAGAAGAGATGGCATACATCAAGGCAACACAAGTGCGCCCCGGCATGATCATCAACCATGAAGGCGATTTGCACGTGGTCTACAGCGTGGACCACCGCACGCCTGGCAACAAGCGCGGTTCGATGCAGACGAAAATGCGCAACCTGCGCAGCGGTTCGATGATGGACTACCGGTTCCGCGCGGAAGAGACCGTGGATAAAGTGGTCGTGGACGAAATCGAGTTCGAATTTCTCTACAGCGACGGCGAAGGCCATCATTTCATGAATACGGAGAATTACGAACAGCTCGCGTTGCAACAGGATGTGGTGGGCGATACGAAAGATTATTTGATTCCCAACATGCCGGTGAAGATCGAGTATTACAACGACAAGCCGATTGGCGTCCTGTTGCCGGATACGGTCGATCTGACGGTGGTGGACACCGAACCAAGCATTCAGAAGGCGACGGCAAGCGCCGTCATGAAGCCGGCGAAACTCGAGACTGGCCTCGTCGTTAACGTGCCTCCGTTTATCGGCACCGGCGACAAAATCAAAGTCGATACTTCCGAAGGACGATATATTCAGCGCGTGCAGTAGTTCGTTAACTCCGTTGAAGCATTGCGAATTCAGGGAATCACGTGTAAGTTTAGGCCGCGTGAAGACGTTCAATCTGCAATGCTTTTGGGAGGCTCACATGCGGCTTCTGCGATTCCCACTTTCCGCATTGTCTATTCTCTTTTTTCTAGCTGTGCTTTTTCCGGCCCGCTTCGGTGCAAAAGCCGCGCCCGTCAACGCGGTCCCTTCCGATGTCTGCTCGCTACTCACGGCAAGCCAACTGAAAAAGACACTGGGACAGACGTTTGGCGCGCCTGCGAAGAGCGTATTTCCCGCGGTGTACATGGGCCAATCCGACGGTACACAGTGCAACTACCACGCGGCCTCGGCGGGAGTCGGGTTCATTTTTTATTCCGATCACTCGGCATCTGAGGCGAAGCAGACCTTTAATAGCTTAACTGGAATGTTCCCCGCGAAATCCAAGCCCACCGGAATCGGCGATCAGGCCTACCTTGATGACGATCATGCGCTGCACGTTCTGAAAGGGAACTACCGGTTTTTCATCAGCGTGAGTGCACCTTCCAGCGTCTCCGATGCAACGAAGGAAAAGCAAGAGGAGAACCTAGCCATGGCCGTAGTTGCGCAGCTGTAAGCTACGCCATGGCTGCGGCTACGTCGTCTATTAGCATCTATTTTTGTGATGAAGAAGCTGCGGCGGAGGTGCGTCCGAAGACGCGAGCAAAGATGGCATCTACCGCGCGAAGCTGACGCTGCAAGTCGAACGTATGCGCGAGGGCTTTTGCGTCCATGAACTTGCGAATATTGTCATCGGTCGTGACGCGATCGCGAAAGCTGGTTTCCGTTTCCCATGCCGCCATCGCATGGCCCTGCACCCATTTGTAGGCGTCTTCGCGAGGCGCGCCGTGCTCCACCAAATCCTGCAGAAGCTGGCCTGAAAATACCAATCCCTGCGTCGCGTCAAGGTTGCGGCGCATGCGTGCAGGGAAGACCTTCATGTTCGAAACTATTTCGGTGGTCCGGTGGAGCATGTAGTCCAGCAGGATCGTGGAATCGGGAAGAATCACGCGCTCGACCGAGCTATGCGAAATATCGCGCTCGTGCCAGAGAGCGATGTTCTCCATCGCGGCAAGCGAATTGGCGCGGACGATTCGAGCAAGACCGCAAATCTGCTCGCTTGAGACGGGGTTGCGTTTGTGCGGCATCGCCGAACTGCCGCGCTGTTCCCCTCCAAACGGCTCTTCGGCTTCGCGAACTTCCGTGCGCTGCAAATGGCGGATTTCCTGCGCGATGCGTTCGAGCGAGGCCGCCACGATGGCAAGCGTGCTGACGTATTGCGCGTGGCGATCGCGTTCGATCACTTGTGACGTGATGGGGGCGACGGCGAGGCCGAGGCGCCTGCAGATTTTCTCTTCGACCTCCGGGCCTAGATGAGTGCACGTGCCGACAGCGCCGGAAATTTTGCCAACCGCGACCTGGTTCGCGGCCGCATCGAAACGCACGGAATCGCGGCGATTCTCCGCGTACCAGTTCGCGACTTTTAGGCCAAACGTGATCGGCTCAGCATGAACTCCGTGCGTGCGGCCGATTTCCGGCGTGTCTTTGAATTCCCACGCGCGCTTTTCCAGCGCTTCGCCGAGCCGTCCAATCCCTTTTCCAATTAACTCCGATGCTTCGCGAAGCAGCAGCGCTTGCGCCGTGTCGACAACATCGTTGGACGTCATGCCGTAGTGCAACCAACGAGCGGCTTCGGCATCGCCGACGGATTCCTGAATGGCAATGGTGAAGGCGATCACATCGTGCTTCACCTTGGCTTCGATTTCGTTGATGCGGGCAACGTCCACGCGGGCGCGTTCGCGGAGCTTGGCCGCAGCTTCGCGCGGCACGATGCCGGCTTCCGCGAGGGTTTCGCTGGCGGCAAGCTCTACATCAAGCCACTTCTGGAATTTATTTTCTTCGCTCCAGACGCGACCCATCGCGGCGCGCGTGTAACGTGCGATCAACTTTCCCTCCTTGGCATCTTGCAGGTTATTCCGTGTGGCCTTTAGGAAACTCTATGATAACCCGAAATTGTCCACTACTCCGTCGACCTGCGCCCTTTCGGTTCCGGGTTCGATCGTGATGATGGTAACTTCCGGGCGACAGAGGAAACGGATCGGCAGCGCAGTCCAGCCGAGGCCACGATTCACGTACATTTTGGACCCGTCCTTCCCGTACCAGCCCGCAATGTAAGAACCGCTGTCATGCGGCAGCCAGAAGGGCGGGACCAAGGGAATGTGAACCTGACCGCCATGCGTATGGCCCGCTAGAACCAGGTTGACACGCCCGGCGATGTGGTCGAAATAGCCGGGCGCATGAAACGCGGCGATCTTGTATGCGCTGGAAGGCACGCCCGCAAGCGCCCTATCCAGGTGCACTGTTCCACTGGAGGGATCGTCCAAACCGATCAGCCAAACGTCGGTGCGTAACTGTGCGTTGGCGTTCACGAGAAGATGAACGCCCGAATCTTCGTAGAACTGACGCTCGCGGCGCATGGGCCGATAAGGATGATTATTTTCCCAGTTTCCGCGTACGAACCACACGCCAAGGGGAGCACGAAGTTGTTGGTAGACCTGTTGGACCTCTTGCCAAGTGCCCTCGTAGCCGCCAAGGCTGTCTCCGGTGATCACGATTACGTCCGGCTTTTCGGCGGCCAGGATTGCAATCATGTGGCGCTCGCGTAAGCCAAGCCCGTGCGTATGAAGGTCGCTAAGCGCGGCGACTCTGAGCGGAGCTGTGACGGCACCCTCAATCTGGTAATGGGTGGTCTGGATCCGATACGGCTCAATGAGGGCGTCCACGCAAAGTCCAACTGCCAGGACGATGAGCAACCAAAACCACGGCCTTTTCCAAAGGCGGCGGGAGGGCCGGGCCGCAGTATGGACAGACGAATTGGTTTCCAGAGTGACCTGCACCATTGTGATGGATTGCGCGTTCGAAACGCTGCACTATAACTATACAGGGCATCGCGCCTCGGCGAAAATGCATGCCCGATTCGAAGCATCAAACACAGTCAAAATTGTTGGGAGGAGGCCACGCCGATATAATCGGCACTCATGACCAAGCAGCTCAATCCCAGCCATGAGAAGCGCTTGGCAGCGCTTGCTTCCGTCGGCTCTGCGATCGTGCTCGTCACGCTAAAGGTCTTTGCGGCGGTAGCGACGGGCAGCTTGGGCATATTATCCGAGGCGCTCCATTCGATCCTCGATTTGGTGGCCGCGGTAATTACCTACCTTTCGATCCGGGTCTCTGATCGGCCTGCCGACGCAACGCACCTCTACGGCCACGGGAAGTACGAAAGCTTTTCCGCGTTTGTAGAGACCGGCCTGCTGCTATTAACGGCGCTCTACATCATCTGGGAAGCGTTTCAGCGCCTGCTTTTCAATGCGCCGCACCTGCGGCCGAGCATTACCGCAATTCTCGTGCTGCTGCTCTGCCTCATGATCGACCTGCTGCGGGCGCGAAAGCTGAAGAGAGTCTCGCAGGAATATCCGAGCGAAGCACTGGAAGCGGACGCGTTGCACTTTTCGACCGATGTTTGGAGCACGCTGGCTGTAATTGCGGGCGTTGCGGGAGCGTGGCTTGGTATTCGGCTGGATATGCCGTGGCTTACGATGCTCGATGCCGTCGCGGCGCTTTGCGTTTCCGCTGTGATCCTGTGGGTCGGTTCGCGGCTTGGGAGACGAACGATCGACGCGTTGCTTGATGTGGCTCCTCGGGGCTTGCGCGACGAGATCTCTCGAGCGGTGGACGAAGTAGAAGGCGTCCTGCAGACCGAACGCGTGCGTCTGCGGCGTTCAGGGCAGCGGTATTTCGTGGACGTAACGATCAGCGTTCCTCGCACCGCAAGCCTGGAGCAAGCGCACGCAGCTAGCGACAATGTGGAGCGACGTGTGGAGCAGATCGTCCCGGCAGACGTTGTGGTTCATGTGGAACCGCGCGCGCGCACGGGCGAGCACCTCTTCGAGACGATTCGGGCGATTGCGCAGCGGCGCGGATTCGCGATTCATGAGCTTTCCGCCCATCATTACGAAGGCCGACTCTTCATCGAGTTGCATCTGGAGGTAGACGAAAGTGCAAGTCTGAAGGAGGCACATCATCTCGCCAGTGAACTCGAGGACGATATTCGGCGCGAGACCGAACCGGACGCAGACATAAACATCCATATCGAGCCGCTTGGTGTGAATATCGTCGGCGCGGAAAAAATGAAGGAACTCGAAGCTGCCGTGCAACATTATCTGAATTCACTGCAAGGGGAATATCCGGATCTCGTGGATTGCCATGAAGTTCGAGCGCGTGCGGTGCAGCATCGCGTGTTAGTTTCCTGCCACTGCTCGATGGATGGAAACCTACCAATCACCGAGGTACATGATCTGACGGCTACGCTCGAGGATCGCGTGAAGAGCAAATTTCCGGAGATTTCGCGTCTTACGATTCATCCGGAGCCGGTTGGCGAAAGCTGACGGTCTTTCGGGCGAACACGTCGCTCGAAGGCTAACGCTCCAAACGCGAGGACGATAGGGAAACACTCCAATACGTATCGCGGCTCAGGGGAGTCGGCAAAAGAAGCGATGAATATAGTCCGCAAAATCACGAACAACAGCAGAAACATCACGCCCGGGCGGCCCCACGCCTTGAATAACCCCACGATTCCAAGCGCCACAAAACCCACGTTTAGAGCGGCCAGCGCGAGCGTCATCAGAAAGTCCGGCCTGTCCTCATCCCATTCCTTGTAGACGGGCGTCAAATGGCCCGCCAGCGGCAGCAGCTCCGTGCGAGGCGTGAACCACAGTGCAAAGCAGCGCAGGGCCGGAATTTTGAAATAGGTGCGCAGCGGATGTCGCGTAGTTCTCTCGCGTGCGATTTCCCCAAACTGCGCGTCCATTTCATTCGTTTCCGTAAGCGTGTCGTCGTAGTTGTCGAGCAACGCCTGGACGCGGTCGCGTTCCTGTGGCGAATCGAAAGCGCCCAATGGGATGTCATCCATGGAAATGGGGGCGTCGTTCAGGTTCCAAGTCACGAGATACACGTCCCGCATGCGCCACATCCATGTATTGGTCCAAGCTGTAAACCCGCGCGGGATAACTTCGCCGGGCAGCTGGCTATAACGCGGCGCAAGAAACTGAACTTCATGGAACGTCCTCCAGTTGCGAGCCGCCCACGGAAGCAATGGCAGGGCGAGCCCGGCAGCCATTAGGAGCCCAACGCGGGCGATCTTCCTCCAATCGCGCGGGTGCCACCACTTCGCCGCTGCCGTCAGGCCGGCCGCTGCGAGCACGAGAGGAGTTTCTGGGCGCACGAGTGTCCCCAGACCCGCGAGGATTCCCGCCAGAAACCATGGCATGTTTGTTCCGCGACTACTTCTTGACTCAATCGCACTCGGGGGACCGATTTCCGTCTCCAGCAGCACGAGGAGCGCGAGCGCCGTTAGAAACGTGACGAGTACCTCACAAAGGACGACGGCGGTGTAGTTTGCAATAAAGGGGCAAAGGGCGGCCAGCCAAAGCGCGGCAAGTGCCACTCGACGTCGCGAATCCGGCCGTGCCAGCAGTATCGCCATCGCCACAATCAGGAAGCAAGTGGCGAGATCGACGGCAACCTGCACGAGCATCACAGCGCGTTGCGAGTTCCCCGCAAAGGCGAAGATCGCCGCGAGGAACGCAGGATAGCCCGGGACGCGCATGTCGACGGGCGCCAGCCGGCCATTGATTGAGAACCCGTACACGCCATTTCTGAGCCAGTTGGCGGCCAAACGGATGTAGAATGGAGCATCGCCGGTGTCGAAGGCAGGAAATCTCAGTACGAAGAGCAGACGCAGGCCCAGCCCCACGCACACAGCTAGAGCCGCATTCGCACGCATCTTATTTAGGATCATTGACACGCTTTCGATGGACCGCTAGCTTGGAATCTCCGAATGGCTGAACGCAAGCCCATTTTTTACGATGAGGAAAGACGCCGCTGGCGCCGCACACGCCGCGCCTTAGAAATCGCCGGCGGTATTTTCACGCTGATCCTCATCGTTTTCCTCGTAAACGTCTCCCGCAAGCCCGATTTACCGCAGATTCTACGCCCAGACGTGGGCGAAGGCTTGCATGCCGTGCGAACCGTCTCCAGGACGCGCCCCTCGGCGCGTCCGCGCCTGCGACGCGTCGCAGCGCTTGGAAAAATCCCAGAAGGCTATGCGCCTGTCGTCCGCGCTGCATTTTACGTCAGTGATGACGCTATGAGCTTCACTTCTCTGCAGCAGCACTATCGCGACATCGACCTGCTCATTCCCGACCTTCTTCACGCCGTTAAGGCCAATGGCAGCCTCGAAGAAGATCGCCAGGCAAAGCTCGAAGATTTTCTGCAAGGCCTGCGGAAACGAAACATCGAGCTGCCTGTGATGACGATGGTGAACAACTATGATGATGTCGCAGGCTGGTGCCCACCGGGTTTTCTGCAGATGCTTGCCAATGCTCCAGCACGCGCGCGCCTTTCGCGCCAGATCGAGCAGTATGCGGATACTCAGCACCAGCCGGGAGTCGTGGTCGATTTTGAGTCGCTGCCGGACGGCAGCCAGAAGGATTTTCAAGCATTTGTGCATGATTTAGCCGCCGACCTTCATGCGAAAAACCTGAAGCTGATGGTTGCATTGCCTGCCGCCGACTGGAGCTACGATTACAAATATTTTGCTTCTCAAGCCGACGAAATCATTTTGATGAACTACGATTTTCATTGGAGCTCATCGGCGCCAGGCCCGATCGCGCCGCAGGACTGGTTCCAAACGAACATCAACAATATTCTGAAGGTGATTCCAGCCCGCAAGATCGTCATGGGCATCGCCAACTACGGGTACGACTGGCCGGCAAAGACGAAGCAGGATCCAAAGCCGATTGCGCAGCCAGTTTCGTTTCAGCAGGGAGTGGTAACTGCGGTTGAATCGAGTTCCGATGTTACATACGATCCGGCCACATTCAACCTGCACTATTCCTACGACGACGCGAATAATCGATTGCATACGGTTTGGATGCTCGATGGCGTGACGGCTTACAACGAACTTCGCGCCTCCGAACGCGCAGGCGTGGCCGGGACAGCTCTGTGGCGTCTGGGTACTGAAGACCCCTCAATGTGGACAATTTGGGATGCGGTCCACGCGGACAACGCCACCCGTGCCAAGCTGGATGAAGTTCCTGCCGGTTACGACTTGATTATGGAAGGTGCCGGAGACATTTGGAAAATCACTGCGATGCCGCAGAGCGGTCGCCGCACGATCGACTACGACTCCGATAGCGACGTCATCGACGACGAGAGCTTCGAGAGTTATCCGTCTGCGTGGCGCGTGCAACAGATGGGTGCCGCACCGAAGAAAATCGCGATCTCGTTTGATGATGGTCCCGATCCGGAATGGACACCGAAGATTTTGGATGTGCTGAAAGAGAAGCACGCGACCGCAACGTTTTTCGTAATCGGGGAGTCGGCCGCTCAAGAGGCCGATCTCGTAAAGCGCGAATACGCCCAAGGCAATGAAATCGGAAATCATACGTTTACCCATCCGGACTTTGAGACTGTCTCGCCTGCGCAGATCGAGCTGGAATTAAATTTGACGGAACTCTTCCTTGAGAGTCGCCTTGGCGTGAAGACAACGCTTTTCAGGCCCCCGTATGGCGTCGATCATCAACCCGAATCTGCGACCGAGTTTCGGAATCTTCCGGGCGCCCAAGATCTGGGCTATATCATCGTCGGCGCGACGATCGATCCGCATGACTGGGGTGAGTTGAATGGCGGAGCTCCTCCTCCGGTTGAAACAATCGTCCAGCGTGTAATGGCCGACGTAAAGGCAAACCGTGGCAACATCATTCTGATGCACGATGGTGGGGGCGACCGGAGCCACACCGTAGCGGCCTTGCCGCAAGTCATCGATCAGATCCGTCAAGCGGGCTATCGGCTCGTTTCGGTTTCAGATTTGCTGGGACAGACACGCGCGGAGGTGATGCCGCCACTTACCTCGCATGAATGGCTTCTGGCGCGTGCCGATGCGCTGATTTTTGACGTGTTCAGCTGGTTCCGTTCAAGCATCGCCTTTATCTTCATTGCGGGTATTTTGCTGGTGAGCGCTCGAGCGTTGATCGTGGGACTACTGGCTCTGGCTGAAAAATTCCGCCCGTCGCCGCCGGAGCATCCGGACTATCAGCCGTCCGCCACTGTATTGATTCCTGCGTACAACGAAGAGAGCGTGATCGTTCATACGGTTCGTGCCGCGCTTTCATCTGGGTAT
>DATNBB010000037.1:0-21100 GCA_035607335.1 Binatia bacterium
TTGGAATCCTTCGGGCGCTCCCCGGCGCTCCTGTGCGCCGCGTTACGCGAATTTCCCAGGAAGATGTGGCTGCATAAGCCGTCCGCGCAGCGGTGGAGCATTCACGAAATCATTTTGCACTTGGCCGACAGCGAGGCCAGCGCCTACATCTTCTGCCGTCACTTCATCGCAGAGCCGGGTATCGCTCCGGTTGAATTTGACGCTGCCCGGTGGGCCGATTCGCTGGGCTACTTCCACCAGAGCACACGCGAAGCTCTGGAAATTATCCGGCGCTTGCGCAGGATGACGTATCAACTTCTGATTACGGTTCCCGAGCCGGTGTGGTCGCATTCGATCGTCCATTCCAAATCGGGCGAAATTAGTCTGGAAAAATGGGTCGAGCTTCAGGAGCAACACATCCCGCATCATGTGGCACAAATGCGCGAGAACTACTTAGCGTGGCTGGAGCGAAATCCGCCGCGGAAGTCGGTTGCCCCACCGCATTCCCAAACACCACGCTCATTTCTGGCAACAGCTTGCTAGAGCGATCAGTGCGGACACCTCTAGTGATTGGTATCGCTGTTACCCTGAAGCGGCGCCGAGGTCATCGGCAATAATTGGATTGAACCATCGGGCTCTCGCGCCAGCGTCGGAGCATATTGGCCGAGCAATTCCCGGCGCCACCAAAGCCCGGTTTCGCGCTTCGTCGTCATGGACGTGAACCAATACTGGTAGATTACGGATCGAACGCGCACCGGCGGAGCCCCGGGAAATGGATTGCCCGCGAATAGCGCGAGCACGTCGGGATCGTTCTGCAAGAGCCGCTCTTCTGTGAATACTACGAATCGGTATTCGGGCCACGATCCGAGTGAGGCAAACCACAGGTTCCAATCGAAGCGGGGCTGATAAGGCGCGTAAATTCCAGGCGCTTTATCCAGATCCTGCGGCTTGTAGCGGAATTTATAGGGAATCCAGGTCTTGCCATCGCGCGTGCCCTGAAACTCGATCTCTTCACGCGCAGGCGTCATTGTGCCGAAGAGATGATAGTCATTGGCGATGCGGAACTGCTCGATCCAGTCGGCAGGATATCTCGGCATATGAAAGCTGCGCGGTGCGACATCCTCCAGCAATTTGCCGGTCGTGACGTAACAAACGAGCCCGAGGCACAGTCCCGCGATTGCCGTGCGTGCCGGCGTTAGCCGTTCGCGCCATTCAGTGCGCCAGCCGTGAGGAAGGGTGCCTTGATCGATCGGCGCGTATTGCGTTCTGTCGATAACCCCGCGGATTCTAGCCGGTACAATCCATTCGATGAATCGGTCGTCAAGGAGCAGAAATCCCAGCGCGAGCACGATGTAGTTCAAAAACGTGTAGTTCGCGGTGAGAATAATGCCGATCTGAAATGGCGTCACAATCCAGAAGCAAATAATGCGAACACGCCGCGGCAAGAACATCATCCAGACGATGAAGAGCTCCATGACGAGCGTCAGGCCGGTGCTGAATGCCTGGAACCAGTGCGGCAGGTGCTGCGCGTACCAGCCGATCCACGTAGGCAGCGGTCCATTCTGATAGTACTGATCCATTGCGGTGAAATTGCGCCAGGAAGGATCGCCGCCGGTCCATTTGGCAACGCCGGACTCGAAATAGATGCGAAACCACTCCCACCGAAGCAGAAATAGACTGAATCGCGATGCCGGGTGCGCGCGGCCTAATCCTGGGCGAAACCCTGGTGGCGCAAAAAAGAGCGAAATGAAACCGGCGGCAAGCAGCATGCCGTCGGATTGATATCCGGAGAAATCCTGCGCCGCGCTGACGAACGAAACGAAACAAGCAAAACAGACCAGCAGCGACACACGGGGCCACAAGTTGAGGAAGACCAGCACCGAAGCGACGAGACCTACCCACATTACAACCATCAAGGCGTGATCGCTTGAAGCGAGCCAGAAGAGAGTCGGTGCGAAGTCGTATTTCGACGGCGGGAAAGTGTGCGCGACGGCTTCGAGATAGTCGCCCGCCGGGAGCAGGCCGTTGGGGCCGATCAGCCCTCTAATTTGAAAGAGGAGAGCGTAAAACGCGGAGAAGTATATGGATCCCAGCCAGCGGAGAAAAATCCAGCGTGCCCAGAGATACCCGCTCTGCCCCTCACGGGGCTTCTCCGGTCCGAGGAGCCAATTCGCCGCGTCACTAAGCAGCGGAAACATCGCTCGCGATTATACCGGAGCCCTCTCAAATGGTGCCGAAGGCGCACGGCGACTGGCACCGCAAGAGGGGCAAAGCCGTGTTGTCTGGACTGCAAGAGTTTTTGGAGCGAAAAAGAAAGTGGCTAGTATCTAGTGGCGAGTGGCTAGGAAAAGATATCGTTTTAATCGCTTCACGGCCCGAAGGACGACGAGAGCTGTCAGGCCATGAGAACTACAGCGGGAGTTATCTTGAGTAGTCAGCCGGTAGCGAACGCAAATATGCGATTACGGCGAGCGCGTCCGACTGGCTCATGTGGTAGATGTGCATCGGCGGCTGAATGGGCAGGCCGTTTGGACCGATGCCACGTTCAAAAATGTCTTCGCCCTGGGCATCCGTGAATCCCACAAAACCGGCAATCCCTGGGGCACGATTTGCCCAGTTTGTCATGGTATGGACCGGCTGAATCCAAATCTGCGCGCCCTGCAATCGCCGGGATTCGTCCAAGTTGCCGTTGGCGTCCCGAGGGGTATGGCATTCCTCGCACATTGCGATATCCTCGACGATATAGCGACCGCGCTCGACGTCGCCCTGCGAAGCGGTAGCCTTCTGCATCGGCGCATGCATTTGCGCAGCCCGCGTCGGCGTAGGCCGCGAGGCAAACAAGACAGCACCCGCGACGGCTGCGGCTAGGATCGTCAAGCTGAAAGCCAAACGGCGATTTGCATTCATCGATATCTTCCCTATTTAATGTGGCGCGAAGTATGTAATGCGCACGACTGAAACACAAAAGTATCCCAAAAACGGCGCGGCTATGTCTATGGACTTCTCTGCTTTTTGCAGCATTCGTGTACAAGCGGCACCCATATTGCAAACCCGACCGATCAAGTGCGAAACTTCGTTCGCGGCGGAATGCCGCTCAACGAGCCACTTTTCATGCCGATTCTGACAAGCTCTCTCGATCCGAAATCGGAAAAATTCAAAGCAAATGCAGCGGCACTAAAAGCTCTAACAAAAGAGCTGCATGCAAAGGTCGAAGCCGCAAAAACGGGCGGCAGCGAGGCGGCACGCAAGAAACATCTCGGCCGCGGCAAACTCCTGCCGCGCGATAGAGTCCAAAACCTTATCGATCCGGGCTCGCATTTTCTTGAGCTTTCGCCGCTGGCCGCTCTCGGCATGTACGGCGAAAACATTGCGTCGGCAGGGATCATTACGGGCATTGGCCGCGTTTCCGGGCGCGAATGCGTGATCGTCGCCAATGACGCCACAATTAAAGGCGGCACGTACTATCCGATCACGGTGAAAAAGCATCTGCGTGCGCAGGAAATCGCGATGGAGAATCGGCTGCCGTGCATTTACCTAGTCGATAGCGGCGGCGCAAATCTGCCCAATCAGGACGAAATCTTCCCCGATCGCGAACATTTCGGCCGGATCTTTTACAACCAGGCGCGCATGTCCGCGGCCGCAATTCCGCAGATCGCTGTAGTGATGGGGTCGTGCACGGCGGGCGGCGCCTATATTCCGGCGATGTCCGATCAGGCTGTGATCGTCAAGAATCAGGGCACGATTTTCCTGGGTGGGCCACAACTTGTGAAGGCAGCGACGGGCGAAGTGTCTACGGCCGAAGAACTCGGCGGCGCTGAAGTTCACTCCCGTATCTCCGGCGTGACGGACTACATGGCCGATAACGACACGCATGCGCTGGCCATTGCGCGTGAGATCACGGCAAATCTGAATTACATAAAAAAAACGAACCTGAGGCTGCAAAAGGTACGCGAACCACGTTTCGCACCGGAAGAAATCTATGGCGTGGTGCCGTCAGATTTGCGGCGCGCCTATGACGTCCGCGAATTGATTGCACGGATTGTTGACGACAGCGAGTTCGAGGAATTCAAGCAGCTCTATGGGCCCACGCTGGTCACCGGGTTCGCTCACATTCACGGATATCCTGTCGGAATCGTCGCGAATAACGGCATTCTGTTTTCCGAAAGCGCGCTGAAGGGGACGCACTTCATTATGTTGTGTTCGCAGCAAAGGATTCCGCTGGTTTTCCTGCAAAACATTTCCGGATTCATGGTCGGACGCAAATACGAGGCAGGCGGCATCGCCAAAGACGGCGCGAAGATGGTAACGGCCGTCGCATCGACATCGGTGCCGAAGTTCACGGTGATCGTGGGAGGCAGCTTCGGCGCTGGAAACTATGCGATGTGCGGGCGTGCGTATCAGCCGCGCTTTCTATGGATGTGGCCCAACGCGCGTATCTCTGTGATGGGCGGCGAGCAGGCGGCTTCTGTGCTGGCGACGGTGAAACGCGATAATTTTGAAGCGCAGGGAAGGCAGTGGAGCAAAGAGGAGGAAGAGCAATTCAAAGCGCCGCTGCGCAAGCAGTATGAAGAGCAGGGCGACTCCTATTATGCAACTGCCCGGCTCTGGGACGATGGCATCATCGATCCTGCCGAGACGCGGGATATTCTCGGCCTCGGGCTCTCGGCGGCAATCAACGCTCCTATTCCTGAAAGCAAGTTTGGCGTGTTCCGCATGTAGTGAGGAAACTGGGCATTCTCTAACCCGTCGATTTTGGCTGCACAGGCGCGGCGGCGGCCGGACCTCCTTTTTCGACGCTTTCTTCCTCAAGCAGCCAGCGACGCAATTGCAAGATGTCATTGGCGCGCACGATTCCGATGGGTTTCGGACTGCTGCGCGATTCAAGGACGACGACGGTGTCCACATTCTTGAGTAGCATGTCGCGGTTCACACGATCTACTAACTGGCCTGGATACGCGCGGACGTAATCCTGACGGGCAAGCTCGCGCATCGTGAAATGATGATCTTTCGTGTCCGTGTGGAGAAGATCCTGGGCTTCGATAATTCCCACCAATGCGCCATTGTTATCTACAACAGGCAATAGCTGGACGTTTTCCGGCGTGAACTCGCGCAAAATTGTCCTCAGCTCCGTGTCGCCTTTTACGACCGTGAATTGCTTGCGCATCACCTGGTCGATCCTCGCCCGCATCAGCACGGGAACCGAATAGTCCTGCAGGATGATCAAACCTCTTTTCACGAGCTTTCCGGTCATCATCGAATCCGGGCTGAAAAGGCGCACGAGGCCATCCGTAATCATTACGCAGACAATCAACGGCAAGAGCGAATTGGGGTTGTGGCTGAGTTCGAAAAGAAAAACGATGCTGGTGAGCGGAGCACGGGCAATCCCGCCGAATACAGCTGCCATCGCCACGAGCGCATAGAAAGCGGGGTCGCTCACGAGGTGCGGGAAAAAATGCTGCCATGCGACGGCATAAGCACCTCCGATTCCGCCGCCGACGATCAGCGAAGGAGCGAACACGCCCCCGGTGGTTCCCGAACCGAGAGAAATTATGAGCGCCCAGAATTTCGCCACGGAAATACCCAGAAGGTGCCCGGGCGTGAGATGGTCGTTGAGCATGGCGCGTATTGTGTCGTAACCGGTGCCGAATACTTGCGGAATGAAATAGCCAATGACGCCCAAAATTGCGGCCCCGATAGCGGGAGACCATATCGCCAGGCGTTTAATCGGCAGGCGATCGAAAAGGTCTTCGGTCCAAAAGAGTGCGCGAATCATTGCAATTGCAACGACACCCAATACAAGCCCCATCAAGGCGAACAGCCAAAGTTCGTTCATGCTGGTGAGCTTGTACTCAGGGGTGGGAAAAAGCGGCGTCCATCCTACGAAATGAATTCGCACCCCTGTAGCGACCGCAGCAGCAAGGGACACGGGAATGAACGATCGGGCGCGAAACTCGAAGAGCAGCAGCTCGATCGCAACCAGCACGCCGGCAAGCGGCGCGGTGAAGGTGGCCGCCATGCCTGCTGCGGCACCTGAAGCGAGTAATACTCTGCGGTAATACGGAGTAAGCCCGATTCGGCGTCCAAAGAGCGACCCGACGGCCGCGCCCGTCTGAATGATAGGGCCCTCGGCGCCGAACGGACCTCCTGTGCCGATCGCGATCGCAGTAGCCAAAGGCTTCAGAAAAGCGACACGCAACCTCATGCGGCTGTGATTGAAAAGCACAGCCTCCATGGCCTCGGGGATACCGTGGCCTTTGAGCGTCGGCTCCCAGAGATAAATCATGACTCCGACCAACAAGCCGCCGATTGTGGGAATGAGAATTACCCATGGTCCGAGGTGATTATTTGCGGGGCTGACATCAGCGAAAGAAATGCGTCCGTAGAAACAAAGGTTCGTGAAGAAGTAGATGAGCTCGAGCAGGCCTTCGGCCACCAAGCCGCTGACCGCTCCGATTAGAACGGCATAAAAAGAGATTTTGACAACTTCCGGCTCCAGCGCGACACCAAAGGTTTTTCTTTCGTGAGGTTTTGCCTGCGGGGTACTTTCAATTTCAGGAAGGGGGGAATCGGCCATTGAACATCTCCTGCGGGTCTCCTAGTCAATCCGAATCCCGTCTGCCCGAGAGTGATTGGAAGATGGGCGATTCGGGCAGATCGTTGTGCTTGTCGCGCTACATCGGAGTCGCGGTGTCCGCCGCTTCTTCTAACTCCGGTTCGGCTTCCTCGCCGCGAATTTTGAGCGCTTCAAGCAAATCCGACTTGGTTACGATGCCTTCCAGTTTTCCGTTGCGATTCGTTACCAGCAGCATCGGCTGAGCATCTTCTGCCAGCAGCAAGCGCAACGCCTCCATCGCATCGCAATTCCGGGGTATTTTCCTGACTTCACGGTTCACAGCATCGCCTACGGTCATATCCGGATGTCTCTCGGCGCCATCTATGAGCGACCGCTCCGAAATTGTGCCGACCACACGGGCACCATCCATTACGGGAAAAGTGCTATGGGGACTCTGCTTCAAAATCGTGTCCTCAAATTCGCGCAGATTCAGGGACGCAGGAACCGAAATGATGTCCCGCTGCATGATTTGTCCTACTTCCGCCTCTCGCAAATCGTGCACTCTTACGCCTTCATGCAGGCGCTGATCTCCTGACACGGACGCGTCACCGGACACCGCATATGCTACGGCCGAACCGATAACGGCAGGGATAATGAAGGCATGTCCGCCGGTCGCCTCGGCAATGAACGTCACGGCGGCAAGCGGAGTTTTGTATCCCGCAGCGATAAATGCAGCCATACCGACTGCTGCATAAAGCTCCACGGAACCGCTGTGCAATACCTGTCCGAACGCGGTGCCAAGCGCTCCCCCGCTCAAAAACAACGGCACGAACATGGCGCTTACGCCGCCGGAAGCCAGTGAGAAGAGCGTGGCAGCAAGTTTGAATACGGCGAACAGCACAAGCTCTAGGCCGCTATGCTGCGCTCCTAAGATCAAGCCGACCGCTTCATAGTTCGGGCCCATCGGTATGAGGCCATCCCTAAAGATCAGGACGAAGACTACGCCGCACAAACCCGTGAGAAATCCCCCGACGGTCAGCTTTATCCAGTGCGGCATGGCCCATTTGACGAAGAAGCTGCGCGCGTGGCGGAAGGTAATGGAAAACACCATGCCAATCAGTCCGATGATGGCCCCCAACAAGGCGCACCAGATTAAATCCTTGCCCGTAAATGAGCGAGCGCTTCCGAAATCGAAGATGGGTTGCGCGCCCATAAACGATGCCAGCGTAACGAACGCAACAACCGAGGCGATAAGGGACGGCAACAATGCTTCATGCGCTAAATCGTCTTTGTAAGGCATCTCGAGCGCAAAGACCAAACCCGTCAGGGGCGCACGAAATACTGCTGCCATGCCGGCAGCCGCACCGCTGATTAGCATTATTCGCCGGTCGCGTGGAGTGAGGCGAAAGCGGCCCATTTTCGTCCACAGCCACGAGCCAATCCCGCCGCCTCCATAGATACTTGGACCTTCCAGCGCAGCACTGCCTCCAAAACCAACGGTTGTCACTGCGGCAAACAGCTTCGCGAAGAACGGGCGCATATCGATATCGCCCTGATGTTCGTGATAGGACTTAACGATCTCTTCGGTCGAATGCTCGTTGGGATCCGGGGTGAGGAACTGCATGATGAGCCCGGTCACCGCAAAAGCTACCGTAACAATCGGTATGATGGCCCACACGTGATGCAGAAAATAGTCCACCGTAACCGGCCATACGATTCTAAGGACCAGTACGGCGATGCCGGTGATTCCCAATCCGGTGATGACGCCGATGATTGGCGCGATAATCAGCCATTTATGGAGATTTCGCGAGTACGTTGCGCTCAGATCCTGGTGTACAACCGGCAAGTATTTGCGCAGCAATGGATAATGGGGTTTTGCGCTCTTCCTCATACGATATCGTTTTACGCTCGCCTCTGTAACTTATTTTTAATGCTTCCGCCGGCGAACAAGCCGGCTCTTAACCGTACGATTTCGTCTCGGTGAAGTTCCGCAAGCTTAGCCAGAGTGACCTCTCCTCGCGGCGTGAGAGATACATACACATACCGCCGATCATTTGGATCGTGATCCTTGCGTATGAGACCCTTTCTCACAGCACGTCCCACGAGTTCGACCACCGAGTTGTGCCGCTCCTGGAGAAACTCGGCGAGATCGGAGATCGTGGCGCGTCTGGCTCCGTTGTAGCCCGCAACCCCCAGGAGCAATTGGTGTTGCTGCGGTGTAAGCCCCTGGCTTATTGCAGCCCTCTCACTGAAGCGAAGGAACTTGCGCAATTGATACCGAAATGACGCGAGGTCTTGAATCAGCCGATGTGGAACCCTCTTCGCCCCCGGTTGCGCATTCCGTTTTGCAGGCTCTCTCTTCACGCTTCCATTATATCGTATTACGATCCTTTTTGGTGCTTAGCGGTCGGTGCTTCCTAAGTACTATTTTTCGTTTGAACAAAGCCCCTTCTTTGGCGGCAAGTGGTGCGCACATTCTTCTTGTACGATGAAAGCGGAAGCCCTAAATGCCACGAATCGTCATCCATCACGCAGACCGCCATTCCCAAGTGCTCGAGCTGGCCGGAGATCGTCCGCTTTCCATCGGCCGCGGAAAATCGAGCGACCTCGTGCTTGACGATCCGGATATTTCGCGGCTGCATGCTGTGGTACGCGTCAATCCGGACACTCGATGGGAAATCATCGACCGCAGCAAGACGAACGGGATAAAGATCAATGGCAAGCCTACGAAGGAGGCCTTGCTTGCCTCTAACGACGAAATTTCCATCGGAATGTTTCGTCTTCGTTTTGAGGATTCAGCCGAACGCAAAATCATGAGCTATGGCACGTCAAGCTTGCCTGGCGGCGTTGCGAAGCTCGTGGGAGAAAGCTCCTATTCAAGTTCCTTTATGTCCGTAGAACCTGTGGGTGCTCTGCTCGCAGTGGATACGAACGGTCGGGCTTCGCCTGCGCAGTCGCGTCTGCAGTCTCTTGAAGAGGAGAATCGGCTGCTGAAGGTTTTGTACCGAGCGAATCAGGCGCTCAGCCAGATTGAGCGTGTCGACGAATTGACACACCGGATTCTTGATCTCGTTCTCGAGATTGCCGGCGCCGAGCGCGCCTATGGCATGCTCCTCGACGACAATTCGTCGACAAAGATCGACTTGGCGAAGGGAAACTATAGCTTCAGGCCGGCGGTGATTCGCTACAAAGCCGATGCAGCGCGGGAATCGGCGGCTCCACAATTAATCATTTCGCGGACGATTATCCGGCAGGTGATGCAGTCAGGAATGCCTTTGCTGGTGACGGATGGTCAGGCCGACTCACGGTTTGCGGCGAACAGCAGCGTTGTGAATGCAGGGATTCAGTCGGCTATGTGCGCGCCGTTGGGAATGGCGAATCGCATTCGCGGGCTGCTCTATGTGGACAATCTCTCCAAGCGGGGCATGTTTACCGTGGAACATCTCAATGTGTTCGCCATAGTCGCCGTGCAGGCGGGGTTGGCTATTGACCGCCTTCAAGGCTATACGGAACCAGCTGAGATCACGCAGTAGCTGGCACAAGGCGGCTCGAATGCCTACTTTTTGATGACGCGATGAATCAGCTTTCGCGGCGCCGGCATGGAATCGCCGATCGAAAAGCTCTGCTGCAAGATGTTCTTGGCAGCCGCCATGCGCGAATCATCGTTGTAATGGATGGTACACAGTGCATCGCCAGCGGCTACTCGGTCCGAGACTTTCTTGTGAAGGATGATGCCCACGGCGGGGTCGACCGCGTCTTCCTTTTTCTGGCGTCCGCCGCCTAAAAGGACGCAGGCAGTACCCACCGACTCGCATTGGATGGCGCCGACGTATCCGCTCATGGAGCTTCGGACCTCGATAGAGCGCTTCGTGCGCGGCAACACTGCCGGATCTTCCACCAATGTGGGGTCGCCGCCTTGCAACTGGATCATTTGGCTAAACTTGGCGAGCGCACTGCCGGATTGAATCAACTCGTCATACAAGACTCGCGCACTGGCTGTGTCATCGCAGCGGCGGCCCAGTATCAACATCCACGCAGCCAGTTCTTTGCAGAGTTCGCGCAGATCCTCGGGTCCTTGTCCACGCAAAACAGTCAATACTTCTTCTATCTCCAGCGAATTCCCGATGTTGAAGCCGAGCGGCTGGTCCATGTCGGTGAGCAGGGCGACGACTTTCTTGCCCATGCGCTCGCCTGTTTCGACCATTAACTCGGCGAGAAATGCAGCGTCCTCCTCCGTTTTCATGAAGGCACCGGAACCGGTTTTCACATCAAGAACGAGCCCGTCAATTCCCTCGGCCAGCTTTTTGCTCATGATAGAGGCGCAGATAAGGAAGGGGCTTTCGACGGTGCCCGTCACGTCGCGCAAGGCATAAAGCTTCTTGTCCGCAGGCGCTATTTCAGCGGTTTGGCCGATCATGCAGCAACCACATGCGCGTAAGATTTCGCGAAAACGAGCTACGGGCAGCCCGACCTGAAAACCGGGAATAGATTCCAGCTTGTCGAGCGTGCCGCCCGTATGACCGAGGCCACGGCCGCTGATCATGGGAACGATCAGACCTGCGGCGGCTCCGACGGGCGCGAGCACCAGTGACGTCTTATCGCCGACGCCACCGGTTGAATGCTTGTCGATTTTGGGCTGTGGGAAATCCGAGAGATCAAGGACTTCGCCCGAGTGCAGCATTGCTTCGGTAAGTGCAGCCGTTTCAGAGCGGTTCAGGCCACGAATCAGCGCGGCCATGAGCCAGGCGGATACCTGGTAGTCAGGAATTTCACCAACGGTGTAGCCGCGAACAAGGAATTCGATGTCGGCGCGGGACAGTTCGTGGCCGTCGCGTTTCTTGCGAATCACGTCAATGGCGCGCATCGGCGAGGCGTCAGACATATTCGGTTATTTGAGGCGAAAACCCTCTGGGAGCAAGTCTTTGATGGGCATGGAAGTCCAGCCCTTTGGGCCCTGGAAATAGACGGCGGCCATGGGACCAAATTCGTAGATCACCTGGCGGCAGGCGCCGCACGGCGCGCAAGGCACATTTTGTTCGCAAACTACTGCAATTTCAGCGATTTCCATAGCCGAGCCCAGTTGAGCGACGGCCGAAAAAATGGCAGTGCGCTCGGCGCAATTGGTCATTCCGTAAGAGGCGTTTTCGACGTTACAGCCGGCGAATATCTGTCCGCTTGTCGTCCGCAGGGCGGATCCAACTCTAAAGTTCGAGTAGGGAGCGTGCGCATTTTGCATCGCGGATCGTGCCGCAGCAAGCAGAGGCTGCCAATGTGAGTGGGCTTCGTCAGTCACGGGCTGCAATCCTATGATAGGCGGACGATTAAGCGTAGTAAGATCGGTGTCCAATGTCGAGAATTAACTCCCAGGATTGGCGCAGTGTTGCGCGCGTTATTGAACATACGTTGCTCAGACCTGAAGCTACGCCGCAGCAAATCCGCCAGCTTTGCGCAGAGGCACGCGAGTATGGTTTCGGGGTGGCAATGGTGAACGCGTGCTATGTCGATCTGGTTCGGCAGTGCCTTGAAGGAAGTGAAACGAGAGTGGGTACTGTAATCGGCTTTCCGCTAGGCGCGACGCTCACAAACGTCAAAGTGCTGGAAGCTGCTGAAACAATTAGGCTTGGAGCGCAAGAAGTCGACATGGTTATCAATGTCGGGGAGTTGAAGGGAGGAAATCGAGATTTCGTGCTTTCCGATATTTGTGCGGTTGCCGAGGCGGCGCACGCGAAAAATGCGCTTTTAAAAGTGATCATCGAGACGATTCTTCTGAGCGAGGATGAGAAACGGGTCGCCTGTGAACTGAGCGAGCGGGCGGGTGCGGATTTCGTGAAGACGTCGACGGGATTTCTTGGCGGTGTTGCAACTGTTGGAGATGTTGCGCTTATGAGGCGGACCGTGAAGATCGGCGTGAAGGCTTCGGGAGGAATTCGTAGCGCAGCGGATGCAAAGGCGATGATTGAGGCTGGCGCGGACCGGTTAGGGACGAGCGGCGGCGTGAAAATCATCCGCGAAATGCGGGGCGAAACGGCTTAATCGTGCTGCGAATTTTCATTCTTTTGGGTGGCATTTCTTGCAGCATCTGCGACAGCCGGGCTGACGCAAAAAGGCCAAAATGGCACCATAAAATCGGATAAAAAACACAGGAATGGCGGCGCGGGCGCCGTAAAAACAGCTAACACGGCCGAGCCCTAAAAAATGCATGGCGACTCCGGTGGAGAGAGAAATAATCGAGGATCGATGGCGAGGACGAAGAGCACCGTGTCAAAGTGGGCATCCGTAGCCGAGCTGATTGTTCTGGCTGCGCTCTTCGTTACCGCGCCCACGGCTCAAACGCAGAAGGCCTCTACACCAGCAGGGGAGAAAGGCGGGAGATCCCGAAGCGGTGCATTGAGCGAAGAGGCGCGCACTGCGCGCGAACTTGAGTCAGTTCGAAATAATCCTCTGAAACTTTACGCGTTCCTTTACCGGATGCCGAAGGGTGGGGACCTTCACAACCATCTAGGGGGTGCGGTCTATGCCGAGTCGTGGATTCGGGACGCTGAGAAGGACGGTCTGTGTGTGGACACCGCCACGGACAAATTGGTTCAGCCACAGAATGGAAATTGCCCGGCTGGAGAGGTTCCCGCGACACGGGCTGCGAGTGACCAGACGCTTTATGATGAGCTGATTGACGCATTTTCGATGCGCGGGTTTATGCCGACTCCGGGCGTGACGGGGCACGATCATTTTTTCAGCACATTTGATAAGTTTTCGGCCGTCGATTCGGGGAACACGGGCGAATCAGCGGATGAAGTGGGGACGCGCGCGGCGGCGCAAAACGAACAGTATCTGCAGCTGATGGATACGCCGCCGTTTACACATGCGACGGCTCTGTCTCGCCAGATTGGCTGGAAGGACGATCTTGGCGCTTTGCGCAATGCGCTGCTTGCCGCGGGACTTCGCGATGAAATAGCGACAGACCGCGCGGAGTACGACAAGGTGGAAGCGGTGCGGAAGCAGCGTGAGCATTGCGGCCAACCGGACGCCGCGTCCGCTTGCAGCGTACAGATTCGCTACCTTTACCAGATATTGCGCGGGTTTCCGAAAGAACAGGTGTTCGCGCAGACTTTGCTGGGCTTCGAAGTCGCATCCGTCGATCCGCGCGTGGTCGGAATCAACTACGTGATGCCTGAGGACGGCGAGATTTCAATGGCGGACTATGCGCTGCATATGCGCATTGTCGGCTTTCTGCACACACTTTATCCCCAGGTCCACATCAGCTTGCACGCCGGCGAACTTGCTCCGGGGCTCGTGACCTACGAAGGGCTGTGCTGCCACATCCGGCAGGCAGTGGAGGTGGCGCACGCGGAGCGGATCGGGCATGGAGTGGATGTGATGTACGAGGATCGTCCTTACGATTTGCTCGGCGAGATGGCAAAAAAGCACGTGATGGTGGAAATCAACCTGACGAGCAACGACGTGATTCTCGGCATCAGCGGCAAAGATCATCCGTTCCCAATTTATCGCGCGTATGGCGTGCCGGTGGCGCTTTCGACCGATGATGAAGGGGTCTCGAGAATCAATCTGACGCATGAATATGTGCGGGCTGTCGAAACATACGATTTGCGCTATAGCGATTTGAAGCAGATGGTGCGCGACAGCATTGAACATGCGTTTTTACCCGGGGAAAGCCTTTGGGATAAGCCGGAAGATTTCGGTCATGTTGCGCCCGCGTGCGCGAAAGATATATTGGGTGCGGATAGGCCTTCGGCGCCTTGTGAGGATTTTCTCAAGCAGAGTGAGAAGGCGCAGGAGCAGTGGGAATTGGAGCGGCGGTTTCGGGAGTTTGAGGCAAGTGGGCCTAAGATTGCGGCTCAGCAGTGATTTTGGAAACCGGATAACAGCCTGCTGCAAAAGGCCGAGGCCGTGATAAGCCGCAGATACGCTACCACTGCTTGTGCAGATTTCTAAGGCTCTGAAGATAGTCTTCTTTTTCGATCCTGCTTTCGACGCCAAATTCGGCGAGTATTGTCATCATGTGGCTCAACGGAACACCGGCCAATTCTGCGGCTCGCCCAAGAGAAGCCTCCCCGCTCCTATATCTTTCAACTGCAAACAGAATTCTTCCCCGCCCGACCATATCGCGCACAGCTTTGGAAAGATCCGTGCCTTCCTCTTTTGTGATTTCGCGAAGGAACCGATAATTATCGGAGTCCATGCGAACACTCATTGTCTTAGTCATGACTTCCCTCCAATTTCGACTTTGCATCTCGAATGATACTGCCTCGATAGCGGCCAAACCGTGCGAGAAGCTCAAGCTTCCCAATGGCGTCCTTTTTTTCGAGCAAATGTTTCTCGCGCGAGCGAACAAGAATGGCTAAAGCCGTTGTAAAGGAAAGTCCGAGCAATTTGCAGGCCCCAATTCCATGCTTGTCATCGATCGCGACCAACTCTGCGTGTATTTCGATGAACGAGGGATGTTTTTCTGAACGTCAGATGTGGTGAGGGGAGTCAGTTTTTAGCTGAACGCGCTCCCGAGCGATTGCTGTTGTATTCCCTACCCGCAACACTTTCTCTCATACCGCGTTTCTTTAGCTGCGCGGTAGAGCAAGCAGGGAAATTCACTGCTCGCTGGAAATTGAAAGGTATTGCATAATGGCAACCTTCCTAGAGGCGTTTGCCTCGATCCAGTTGATGCAGGACTAGCTGCGCAAGCAGCAGGACGACCTGTGAGACGGCAGGCACGGGGAGAGCCGTACCTACAAGGAGTGTGGCATGCACCGATTCGTCGGCTTGCTCGGCGTCCTTACCATGCTCGCTTTTGGATGGATCTTTTCGACCGATCGGCAGGCGATCCGATACAAAACGGTAGCGTGGGGACTTGGCCTGCAAATCGTGTTCGCATTCCTTGTGATCAAGTGGGAATACGGCCGGTACATCTTTCAGCGGCTCGGCGCCGCAGCGAACTGGCTGCTGGATTTCGCGTTTTATGGCTCGACGTTTGTGTTCGGCAACCTTGGGCAGAAGGGTTCGCCGATGGGGTTCTTTTTTGCGTTCCAGGCGCTGCCTACGATCATTTTCATCGCGGCATTTTTCGCGCTGCTCTACCACTTCGGCGTAATGCAGGTGATCGTGAAGGCGGCGGCGCGCGTGATGAGCTCATTAATGGGCGCGAGCGGCGCTGAATCCTTGAATGTGGCCGCGAGCATCTTCATGGGGCAGACAGAAGCGCCGCTTTCGATTCGTCCTTTCCTGCCCGATGTGACGCAATCGGAACTGATGACGATCATGACGAGTGGGATGGCGCACGTTTCCGGGGGGATGATGGCGGCCTACATCCTTTACGGAATAAAGGTGGAGCATCTGCTGGCGGCGGTGATCATGACGGCGCCGGGAACGATTCTGATCTCAAAAATACTGGTACCTGAAACGGGCAAGCCACTGACTGCCGGAAAAGTGGAGATGGCGCAGATGGAACGGGACGCGAACGCGCTGGGCGCGATCTCGCGCGGAACGATCGACGGTTTGCATCTGGCGCTGAATGTGGCGGCCATGCTGATCTCGTTTATCGCGCTGATTTATCTCGTGGACGGATGCTTCAGCATCGTGCACCACTGGGCCGTATGGTTTCCTTCGAGCATCGAGCAGGTGTTCGGGTGGATTTTTGCACCGATTGCGTGGGTGATCGGCGTTCCGTGGAAAGATTGCCTCACGATCGGGAATCTACTCGGGCTGCGCATGGTGACGAATGAGCTGGTTGCGTTTCAGCGGCTCGGGCCAATGGCAGCCGCACTCGATCCACGGTCATTTACGATTGCGACGTTTGCATTGTGCGGATTTGCGAATTTCAGTTCGATCGGAATTCAAATCGGCGGAATCGGCGCGCTTGCACCGAATAAAAAGTCCGAGCTAGCGAAGCTGGGCGTGCGCGCGATGCTGGCGGGAACGATGGCGAACCTGATGTCCGCATCACTCGTGGGGGTAATGCTGAAATGACCGCTTCCAACCGCGCAGGGGCGCGATTGAGAGATTTCGATATGGCGAAACGCGCCGCGAAATTCGCGCTTTCGAAGACGGAGGTGCGTCCGCGGGTGGCGCTGGTGCTCGGTTCCGGACTTGGCGGTCTCGCGGACGGGCTGACCAACGCGACGCGAATTCCATACGGGAAAATCCCTGCGTTTCCGCGCTCAACGGTACAGGGCCACGAAGGCACGCTCGTCATTGGCAGGCACGGGGACGTACCGTTGGCAGTGATGCTGGGGCGCGTTCATTTGTACGAAGGGTATTCGGCGCGAGAAATAACGTTTCCGATGCGCGTTTTTTTTCAGATGGGGATCAAAGCGGCCATCGTGACGAATGCAGCGGGAGCGATCAATATCGATTACGGGCGCGGCGCACTGGTAGCGATCCGCGATCACATCAATTTGCAAGGGACGAATCCATTGATGGGGCCGAACGATGAAAGGTTCGGGCCGCGATTTCCGGATATGTCGCAGGCCTATTGTAAGCGTTATCGCGAGATCGCCGCTGAAGAGGCGAAGCGGCTTGGGATCAAGTTGCATGAAGGCGTCTACGCGGCGTTGTGCGGACCAAGCTACGAAACGCCTGCGGAGATTCGTTTCCTGAAAACGATCGGGGCCGATCTGGTGGGGATGTCGACGGTGCCGAGCGTGATCGCCGCGCGGCATATGGGAATTCGCGTGTTGGGGATTTCGTGCGTGACAAACATGGCGGCGGGAATTGTGGACCGCGAGATTAATCACGCGGAGGTAATGGAAACCGGGGATCGCGTGCGGGCGGATTTTGTGTCGCTATTGCACGCGGTGATTCCACGGATTGCGGCGGATGTGGGGTGAGTTTGAGTTTGAGTTTGAGTTTGAGTTTGAGTTTGAGTTAAGGTTTTGGTTTTGAGTTAGGATTTGAAAAACAACCTTCCTTTTTTGCGGCCTACGGCTGAGCTTCGGTTGCATTTTGCGAACTGGCTATTTGGGACATCCTCGCAATACACCTTTGAAACGTGAGGCAAAAGCAAAGGTTCACCGCTACAACCAACTGCGAAAGGCACGGCGACGACGCCCGCCCAAAGAACAGCCCCTATGGGGCAAATCAACAGAACAATCCGGTGCGAAAAGCATGCAGCCGGCGAATGGTGCTCCGGTTAGGGGATAACGACGATGCGGCCTTGCCAGAAGGCGGCCTTTTGCGCCGACGGATCGAGAACGGTGACCTGGCAATCGTAAGCGCCGGGCGCGATTTTATCGAGCGGCACATCGAAGCGGATGGGTACGGCTTTGGCGCGGTTTTGCGTCTGCTCGACGACGGCGAGCGGCGCGCTTTGGAAGACCTTCGTTTGTCCCTGATATAAACCCACATAAGCAACGATTGGAACTGGCGCGGGATCGGTGTGTTCGTAGGCCTGGACGTAAACGTAGAGGTCGCGAGCTTTGCTGAAGACGCGCGTGACACTGGGGATGAGTTTTTCGCCATCCAAGACGAGCGGATCGACGGTGGTGGCGTCGATTTTCTGCTTTACGTTGTAAATGGCGTCGGTAACGGCTTCGCGCTGGCCGCTCAGGACGACGGAGCTAATCGGAACTTGCGTCAATTGCTTATTTAGGTTGGGAATATTGAACGGCAATTGATAGGTGCCGATGCGGCCAGTTTCGTTGTCGCGGACGAGATATTTGATCGAATATTTGCCGGGCAAGAGAGTGAAACCCGTGTGGTATTCGATGGGATGCGTGGCGAGTTGCGCGGCGGTTTCCTGATCCATTTTAATATTCAGCTTGTCGCGCAGGTTTTGGATCGTATTGCCGAAGTCGTCTTTTACCTCGCCGATCGTGTCCATGAGAGTTTCCTGGGCACCGCCTTTTTTCGCGAGGGCGAGTTCGCGGCCGGGAATTTTTACGTCGACAGAGACAAAATATTCGGCGCTGTTGAGCTGGAAATAATTCACTTCCATGGCGAGATTAATGTCGGTGACCGGATTATCGAGCATGAGCGCGTCTTCGAGCTGGCGCTCTTTGTCTGTGGCGTTGAATTTGGCGAATTCTTTATCGGCGTAGTAGCCCTGGCGATAGGCGAGTTCGCCATCGATGCCGGCGCGGAGAGAGACTTTGACGCGACGGAAGCGGCCGTCTTTGACGGTGCGCGTGGGATAGTAGCCGATTTCGTAATAGCTGGTGATCGAGTTTGCGGCTTGCCGGATGCCGAGCGCGAGATCGTTGGAATCGAGGAAGGCCTTGCCGCCGGTGTCTTTGGCGATGGCGTAGAGCGTATCTTGCGATTGCTGGAAGCGATCGGTGACGGCGTGCATGGTTGAACCAGTGAACATACCGATGCCGCCGTTGGAACCTTGGGTCGCGTCGCCTTCGGGCGCGAGGGCGACGAGACCGCGAGCGTCAACCGGGTAGAGCATTACGTTGGAGCGCAAGGACGCGTTTTCGGTGGCGACGAGTTGCGCCTGATTATCGAGGCCGTTGAGGCGGAGGCCACTGGCAAAGTAGACGAGGGCCTTTTGTTCGTTGATGGCACCGAGCATTTTTACGGCGGTTTCGAGGGCAGCGAGCTGGCGGTCCGTATTGAAGAGATTGAATTCGGCGTCGTCCTGGCCGAAGGCGGAGCCGGTGTCGGCTGCGCTGTCGTCGTTGGAAGATTCGTCGAGGCCTTCGCTAAGGGCGGCGATGAGTTTGTTTACGGCGGCGATGACTTGTGCGCGGTCGCCGGTGAAATCTTGGACGACGCGGACGGCGGTGCCGTCGTAGGTCATGACGGCCATCATGACGGACGGGTCCATTTGCTTGTTGATGAAGTCGAGTGCGGCGTCGAGGGCGCGGAGTTGGTCAGGAGGGCCCATTGTCGAGCGGTCGAAGTAAAGGGCGACGAGGCGATGATTGTGGTATTTGGTGTCGCCAGGAGCCTCGGGTGCGATTTGGAATGAGGTGACCGGAGGCGCCGTGGAAACCGCGGTGTTGGCGACGGGAGGCGTTTGCGGCGCGTTGGCGAGCGGCGCGATTTCCTGGTACTCGACGAAACTGATTGTTTGCGGAACGCCGTCTTCGGTGAGGACGAAATCGCTGGCTTTCAGATTGGGAATCGGGTTGCCGGCTTTGTCTTTTACCGTGACCTCTTCGATGACGACTTCGGTTTGGACGCGGATAGTTGAGGAGGATTGGTGCGCGTCCGAAGGCGGTGCTTGAGGCTGCTGCGCGGCGACGACAAAGGCGCTGACGGCGAAAAGGCTGATTGATAGGAGGCGGCGCATGTTAGAACCTCACCCGAATTGTAGTCGAAAGCTTGCGCATGCCGTTCCAACCGGCGACGGTACCGAAGGCGGGGCTGTTCCAGTTAGTGTTCCACGTGGAATCCGTGACGGTGTTGAGGACGTTTGTGGCACGCGTTTCCCAGGTGGCGTCCATGCGGGTATTGATGCGGAAGGTGCGGCTTATGGAGGCGTCGAGAGAAAACTGGCGCGGGCCAGTGATCGAATAACGAGGGGCGTCGCCGAAGTCGCCAGCGGCAGGCGCTGCGAAGGCGGCGGGATTGAGATTCTTGCCCGCCGGCGCGGCAGTGATGGATGCGCCAGTTACGTCCGGACGAATGATCCAGGGCGCGCCGATGGCGGTGGCGCTGCTTTGGTAGATGGGGGTGAGGGGAAGCCCACTGCCAAAGGTGAGCGACGTGAGGAAGGTCCAGTCCTTGAAGACGGTGCCTTTCCAGCCGCTCATGAGCGCGCCCGCGTGGAGGCCTTCGCCTGTGGTGTATTGGCCAGTGAAAGTGAGCAAATGGCGCTGGTCGAAGGCCGACCGGCTTGTCTCAGCGCGAAGATTCTGCCAATTCTGGGCGATGGATGTGGAGCCGCCGCCTCCGCTGCTCTGCACGGTGGAGACGCTGGAACCGCCGGAAGCAATCGCGGAGCCGCTGAACGCGCTGGCGTCGTCTGTGGCTTTTGCGTAGGTGTATTCGAGAGTGGCGGTGAGGCCGTTGCGCAGACGGCGCCGGACTTGGATTCGAGCAGCTTCGCGATTCAGAAAGGCATTCGAAGTGAGATAGACGAAGCCCGCTGGGCACGACGGGCAGGCGAGCGGAGAACCGACCGGGTACATGTTGGGCATGAACTCCTGCATAAGATGCGAGCCGCGCGTGCCGGTGTAAGTGGCGGTCAAAACCATGGAGCCCGGAATATCTTGCTGAACGGAGGCGTTCCAGACTTGCGCGTAGCCGATGCGGAAATTGGGGTCGACGCCGAATGTGGGAAGGGCCGTGGCGCTGGAGGACGTGTTGAAAGCGTCAGCCAGCGTGAGCGGAGTGGCGGCGCTATTCGTGAGATTGAAGCTCTTTGAAAAGGGAGGCTGCTGGGCCATTTGCATGGCGATGACTTGGTAAACGGAGGTGATGTCGTAAATTCCATATCCGGCGCGCACAACGAGAGGCGAATTGGAACGCGGACGCCACGCAATCGCGACGCGAGGCTCGACGCCGCGAAAATCGGAATGCAGGAGAGAATTGGGATATTTCTGGCTGGTGATTGGGCCGGTAGGACTGGCGCCAATAACTGGAGCGGCCGCGCTGAAATTCGGGGCTACATCG
>DATNBB010000042.1:0-3821 GCA_035607335.1 Binatia bacterium
CTGGCTCAAGGCCGCCCCCGGTACGTCGAAGCGCGATGTCGGCCAGCGCGTGAATGAACTGAAACGAATCGTCGAACAAGAAATCGAAGCAGCACTCTCGCGCATCACCTCGTCAGCTTCGGCTTCACGCATGGATCATGAGCGCGTGGATGTCACCCTGCCTGGCACGCGGCGCAAACTTGGGGCAGAACATCCTCTTATTCGCACGATGAACGAGATTGTGGGCGTCTTCAAGGCCATGGGATATTCCATCGCCGAAGGTCCTGAAGTCGAGACCGACTACTACAATTTCGAGTCGCTGAACTTTCCGCCCAATCATCCAGCGCGTGATACTCAGGACACTCTGTTCATTGCCGGCCAGCAATCCAAGCCACTGCGAGAGAGGCTGGTGCTGCGCACCCATACTTCTCCGGTTCAGATTCGCGCCATGGAGAAACAGCCGCCGCCTCTGCGTGTGATCGTGCCGGGAAAAGTGCACCGCGCCGAGACTGCCGATGCCACTCACTCGCCAATCTTTCACCAGGTAGAAGGCCTGGCAGTGGATACGAACATCACCTTCTGTGACCTCAAGGGCACACTCGACCACGCGATGAAGGCGCTGTTCGGAGCGAGCGTGAAGACGCGTTTTTATCCGTCGTTTTTCCCATTTACGGAACCGAGCGCCGATGTGCAGATTTCTTGCTTCAAATGCGGCGGTCGAGGACGCATTGAAGGCGCGCGCTGCTCGCTGTGCAAGGCCAGCGGTTGGATCGAACTGCTGGGCTGCGGCATGGTCGATCCGAACGTCTTCGGTTTCGTAAATTACGATTCAAAAAAGTACAGTGGTTTCGCCTTTGGAATGGGTGTCGAGCGCATCACCATGCTGAAGTACGGAATCGACGACATCCAGCATTTTTTCGAAGGCGACATAAGATTTTTGCAGCAGTTCGCATAGCAGCTTCCGGCCACCAGCTTCCGGCTTCCGGCTAAGAAAAGCAGCCGCTAGCCGGTAGCCGGTTGCCGATAGCCGATAGCCGCAATGAACATTTCTCCCAATTGGCTCCGCGAATTCGTCGATCTCGAGGTCGATAACTTTCGTCTCGCCCAGGACCTCACGCATGTCGGCATCGCGGTTGAAAGCATAGTCGGCGAAGGGGACGCGACCATCTTCGAGATGGACATCACCACCAATCGCGTCGACGCCATGAACCATTATGGGATCGCTCGAGAATGCTCGGCTGTGTACGACATAAACCTGGTCCCAATCAAGCCGAAGCTGCCGGCATTTATTCGCGAAGCGTCGTTTCCCATAGAAATTCTCGATGCTGATCTGTGCGCTCGTTACACCGCTCGCGCGGTCTGCGACGTACGCATCAGAAAGTCTCCGCCGCATATCGCCCAGCGGCTTCTTATAGAGGAGCATCACGGCGTCAACAATATTGCCGATGCCACCAACTACGTCCTCATGGAACTTGGACATCCTACGCACGCCTTCGATCTCGACCTGCTGGAGGGCGGCAAGATTGTCGTGCGCCGTGCTCGCAAAGGCGAAACCCTCAAAACGCTCGACGGCATCATGCGCGAACTGAACCCCGAGGACCTGATCATCGCCGATGCCGTAAAGCCAGTTGCACTCGCGGGAATCATGGGCGGATTCGACACCATGATCACTGCTAAAACTCGTAACGTACTCATCGAGTCGGCATGGTTCGATCCCGCTGCGGTGCGAAGAACTTCGCGTCGATTGGGAATGCATACCGATGCTTCGCACCGTTTTGAACGCGGAGCCGACTGGGGCGCGACCAGCCTGGCTTGCGACCGGGTTGCCGAACTCGTACTCGAGATCGCCGGCGGCAAACTCGGCGCCCACTATGATGCCATCGGCCGCGATCTGCGGCGCGAGCCAGTCCATCTTGATCGCGCGGAACTGAAGAGAATTCTTGGTCAGGAAATTCCCGAAACGGATATCGTCCGGATCCTCCGCCGGTTGGGCTTCGAACCCACCGCGCAACGCGCCACTGCGGTTGCGCTTGCAGCGTCGACTCCGATCGCGGTGGTCGAGACGCCGGATTCGTACAGCGTTGAAGTCCCCACCTGGCGATTGGACGTCGAACGCGAGATCGACGTGATTGAAGAGATCGCGCGGGTGTACGGCTTCAACAACTTCGCCAATACGCTGCCCGCATTTGCCGGCGGAGTGGTGGAACTGCCGCACGCTCGCGCAGAATCGAGCCTGCGCGCGCGTCTGCTGGCGCTTGGTTATGACGAGGCTGTCTCGACGACATTCATTTCCGCGGCGGATGCCCAACGTTTTGCCGGGGAACCGGCCGTTGCGCTGGAGAACCCGCTCAGCGAAGAAGCGCCGGTGTTGCGGACCACCCTCGTTCCCGGCATGCTACAAATGCTCGCCTGGAATTTCAACCGCGACGCCAAAGACCTGCGACTGTTTGAGATGGGCCATATCTTCTCAGCGATTCGCAACCGCGTCGGGGAGCGCGGGAGCCTGTGCTTCGCAGGTACCGGCGCTGCCACCGAGAATAGTATGGAAGCGAAGTCGCGCGCACTCGACTTCTTCGATATCAAAGGCGATGCCGAAGACTTGCTGTCGATCTTCGCCGCTGAATCGGTGCGCTTCGATGCGCCTGGGGCGGACTACTACCATCCGGGGCGCTCCGCGAAGATCGTGCTTGGGAAAAAAGTCGTGGGGCAGCTCGGCCAATTGCATCCGGAGATCGCCGCGACAAGAAAATTCAAGCAGGATGTGTGGCTGGCCGAATTTGATATCGAGCATCTCTTCGCTCTTCCGCTGCGCGAGTCACGCTATGAAAAGCTCTCGCGATTCCCGCAGGTCGAGCGCGACTTCTCTCTGCTGCTCGACAGCACGGTGAAATATGAAATGCTGCAACGCTTGCTCGAAGCGTTGCACATTCCCGAGTTGCGCCAGGTTCAGGCCCGCGAGCTATTCCGGGGCGGCACTGTTCCGGAAGGCAAGTACTCGATGCTGCTACATTTGACCTTCCAGTCAATCGAACGAACGCTGCGCGACGAGGAAGTCGCCGCCTGGTCGCAAAAGGTAGTTGCTGCGATAGAAGCTCTGGGCGGAAGTTTGCGGACATAGGTTGGGCGTTCACTCCGGCGCTCGGCAGGAATCTGCACACTTCATTCAGAACGCAGTGTCACGATGGGATCCACCTTCGCTGCCCGGCGGGCCGGAACGTAAGCGGCTGCGAGGGCGACCAGCGTGAGAACCAGAATCACCGCACCGAAAACTGACGGGTCCAGCACTGAGACTCCATAGAGGAAGCCGCGCAGCAACTGGGCAACTGCAATTGCGCCGGCGACTCCGGCGGCGATGCCGAAACAGATGAGGAGCAGGGCGCGCCGCAAGATCAGACCGAGGACATCGGCTTTGGCGGCTCCGAGTGCCATGCGAATGCCGATGTCGCGCCTTCGCTGGGCTACCATCTGTCCCATAACTCCACCTACACCAATGGCAGCCAAGGCCAAGGTCAACAGCCCGAAGCCGCCTAACAAATCGGCCCGCACGCGCGGCTGTGCGCGCAGGCTGCTCACGATTTCGCCGGTCGAGCGCAGACTGCCGACGGGCAAGTTCGCGTCAATGGAATGTACGGCATTGGCCACCAGCGCGGTACTGATTCCATGCGGCGCCTGCAGAAACATGTAGATGTTCTGCGAACTGAAATTGTGGACCGTAGATGTGTCGCGACGCTGGAAGAAGCAGGTGTAAATCGCCGGATAACGGTCCCATTGGATCTGGTTATAGCGCAGGGATCGCGTGGTGGCTACGATTCCCACAATCGTCATCCAACGAGAGCCTCCAT
>DATNBB010000050.1:0-10100 GCA_035607335.1 Binatia bacterium
AATCTCAGCAAGAAACGGACCTTCGCAAAGATTCCGCGAAAAATCGGTTTGCCGGATGGTATGACCGTGGATGCCGAAGGCTTCGTTTGGACAGCACTCTGGTACGGCGGCCGATTGCAGCGATATACACCGAAAGGGAAATTGGAACGCGAAATATTTTTCCCGGCGAAGCAGACTTCGTCAATCACGTTCGGCGGACCAGGGTTACATGAGATGTATGTGACCACCGCAGCGAACTCGGAACCTGATCCCTTACAACCGCCCGGCTATGACGTGACGATGCATCGTGGAGGCGGGCTATATCGGACGAAAACTGAGGGGGTCACGGGAAGGCCGGAATTCCGTTCACGTGTTCATTTTGCACCCTGAAAGCGCGGGAACAAGACTGTGAATCTGCAGAATCGAACGGCATTAGTTACCGGATCGAGTTCGGGTGTGGGCAAGGGAATCGCACTCGAACTAGCGCGAGCCGGTTGCAACGTCGCCGTTAATTCGCATGCGGATTCAGAGGGCGTAGCACAGACGATTGAAGAGGTGCGTGCGCTTGGCGTAGAAGCGTTTGCGGCAATGGGCGATATCGGCGTGAGGGCGGACGTACGGCGGATTTTCGATGAGGTGTTGAGTAGATTTTCGAAGCTCGACATTCTAGTGAACAACGCGGGCGTTCAGAGTTGGTCGCCTCTGCTGGAATTGAAAGAGGAAGATTGGGATCGCGACATCCGCACGAATTTGAAAGGATGTTTTCTGTGCACGCAGATGGCGGCGCGTCATATGAAGGAACATGCGGGCGGCGCAATCATTAATATAGGATCGGCGTGCAACAAGGTGCCCTTTCCGCGCCTCATTGCTTACACGGCAAGCAAGGGTGGGATTGAGATGCTCACCAAAGTTGCGGCGGTCGAGCTGGGCGGCTATAAAATTCGCGTGAATTGCATCGCGCCGGGCGCGATTTTAGTTGAGCGAACGAAGGCGGAAGGCGGCGATTACGAAAAAATCTGGGGAGAGGCGACTCCTCTCGGACGGGTTGGCGTGCCGCAGGACATAGGACAAGCGGTTGTGTTTTTGGCAAGTCCAGAGGCATCGTATATTAGCGGGCAGACCATTTACGTGGATGGTGCGGCGTTTACACAGGCGCTTTGGCCGTATCGAGCAAAATAGATGAGCGGTCGGACGCGGCGCAATCAATCGCCAGAAGCACATATGTTCTTAGCGGAACGTGGTGAGCGAGCGATTCCATTCGGTGGACGATGATATGAAAAAGACGTTTCGATCGACAGCTTGGTTTGGGCGCATGGACAAAGATGGATTTCTGCATCGCAGTTGGATGCGTGGATTTCCGCCGGAGGTATTTGACGGGCGGCCAATAATCGGGATTTGCAATACGTGGTCGGAGCTGACTCCGTGCAACGCACATTTCCGTGAAATCGCCGAGTGCGTAAAACGCGGCGTATGGGAAGCGGGCGGGTTTCCCCTCGAATTTCCGGTGACTTCGCTGGGTGAAACGAACATGCGTCCGACCGCGATGCTCTTTCGCAATTTGGTCAGCATGGACGTGGAAGAATCGATTCGCGCGAATCCGATAGATGCCGTGGTGCTGTTATGCGGATGCGATAAGACGACGCCCGCGCTGATTATGGGCGCGGCTAGTTGCGATGTGCCCGCTATTGTGGTTTCTGGCGGACCGATGCTCAACGGAAAATATTGCGGCCGGAACATCGGGTCGGGCACGGACGTCTGGCGATTCGACGCCATGGTGAAAGCGGGCACAATGTCCGAGACGGAATTTCGTGAGGCGGAAACATGCATGTCTCGCTCGGCGGGGCACTGCATGACAATGGGCACCGCGTCCACAATGGCATCTATGGTCGAGGCGCTCGGGCTAGGACTACCCGGGAATGCGGCGATCCCTGCCGTCGATTCGCGGCGCTCAGTGCTCGCCCATATGGCTGGCCGTCGGATCGTAGACATGGCACGTGAGGACGTGCGGATTTCCACGATCCTGACGCGCAAGGCATTCGAAAACGCGATTCGCGTGAATGCGGCAGTAGGAGGTTCAACGAACGCGGTGATTCATCATTTGGCGATGGCGGGCCGTGTCGGTGTGAAGGTAACGCTCGAAGATTGGGACCGGCTCGGACGTGACGTGCCAACGCTCGTTGACTTGATGCCCTCGGGACGATTCCTGATGGAGGATTTCTATTACGCGGGCGGATTGCCGGCTGTGATTCGCACATTGGATGAACACGGCATGCTTCACCGGGATGCGGTCACTGTGAATGGGAAGACGTTAACGGAAAATTGCAAGGACGCACCGAACTGGAATTCGGAAGTGATTCGTCCTTTCGATAAACCGCTGGTGGCGAGCGGTGGAGTTGCGGTGCTACGCGGGAATCTGGCGCCGGATGGGGCGGTTCTCAAGCCTTCAGCAGCTTCTCCGAAATTGCTCAAGCATCGTGGGCGCGCGGTAGTTTTCGAAAATATTGAACATTACAACGAACGTGCGAAAGATCCAGCGCTGGATGTAGACGAAACCTGTATCTTGGTGATGAAGAATTGCGGACCGAAAGGCTATCCTGGGATGCCGGAAGTGGGCAATATGGCACTGCCGCCAAAAATTTTGCAGAAAGGCGTCACTGACATGGTGCGTCTTTCGGATGCCCGAATGAGCGGCACGGCTTATGGCACGGTTGTATTGCATGTATGTCCTGAGGCGGCCGTCGGCGGAAATTTAGCGCTAGTGCAAGACGGAGATTTCATCGAGCTCGACGTTCCAGCGCGCAAATTGCACCTGGATGTGAGCGATGATGTTTTAGATAAACGTCGGGCGGTATGGAAGCCACCCGCGGCAGCCATGGATGGCGGTTATCAGAAGCTGTATGTTGATCACGTGCAGCAAGCGAGCTGTGGTGCCGATTTGGATTTCTTGATCGGTTGCCGAGGAGATGCGGTCCCGCGGGAATCTCACTAAGCACCCCTTTTGAGGCTAGCGAAACAATGGGAATCGTCGGTGGCGATTCCTGGGAAGGAATTCCTCTCGGATTTTTCCTCCCTCTGCACGGATTGTTGGGCATTCGATTTGCGAAAGGATTCAAGGCGAATGGGCGGAAGGCTCGCTGGTAAAACGGCCGTGGTTACGGCAGCCGCGCAGGGGATTGGGCGCGCGACGGCACTCGCATTCGCAAATGAGGGTGCATCCGTTTGGGCTACCGATATCAACGAACCTGCGCTGGCCAAGCTGGCAAGTGAACGATCGAGCTTACGCACCCGCCTTCTGGATGTGCGCGATTCGCAAGCCGTGGAGAGCATCGCGAAAGAGTTAGGTACCATCGATGTGCTGTTCAATTGCGCCGGCTTCGTGCATCAGGGAACGATTTTGGATTGTGCGGAAAAGGATTGGGACTTCTCATTCGATCTGAATGTGAAGTCGATGTATCGGACGTGCCGTGCATTCTTACCCATAATGCTGGCGGCAGGCCACGGGAACATCATCAACATGTCTTCGATCGCTTCCAGCGTAAAAGGAATCCCGAATCGGTTCGTTTACACGGCATCAAAGGCTGCGATTATCGGGCTAACAAAATCGATCGCGGCAGATTTCGTGAGCAAAGGCATTCGCTGCAATGCGATCTGCCCGGGAACAGTGCAGACGCCGTCTCTGGATGAACGAATCGCCGCGCTTGGAAGCAATATCGAAAAGACGCGTTCGGATTTCGTGGCTCGGCAGCCGATGGGACGCGTGGGACGACCAGAGGAGATTGCGGCTCTCGCGGTGTATCTCGCATCAGACGAATCGAGTTTTACGACCGGCCAGGTTCATGTGATCGATGGCGGATGGACGATGTGATTTGAAGCGGGCAATCGGAGGAAGAATGAAACTGTTGCGGTATGGCGATGCGGGTCGCGAGAAACCGGGAATTCTGGCGGCGGATGGAACAATCCGGGATTTGTCGGGCGTGATTCCGGACATTGCGAGTGAAGCGCTGCTGCCTGCGGGGGTCGACAAGCTGCGGACGCTCGATACGGCGAAATTGCCGCGCGTGAACGAGCCGGTCCGACTCGGTCCGTGCGTCGGTAAAGTCGGCAAGTTCATTTGCATTGGCCTCAACTATTCCGACCACGCGGCTGAATCGGGAATGACAGTGCCGCGCGAGCCAATTATTTTTATGAAGGCCACTTCGGCGATTTGCGGTCCGAATGACAACGTCGTGATCCCGCGCGGATCTGAAAAAACGGATTGGGAAGTTGAGCTGGGCGTGGTGATCGGCAAACCCGCAAAATATGTAAGCCAGGAGAAGGCGCTAGAGCATGTCGCGGGATATTGTGTTGTAAATGACGTCTCCGAGCGCGCGTTTCAACTTGAAGGCACCGGCCAATGGGTGAAGGGGAAAAGTGCGGACACTTTTGGACCGATCGGCCCATGGCTTGTCACCGCGGATGAGGTTCCCGATCCGCAGAAGCTTGGGTTGTGGCTTGATGTCGATGGAAAACGGGAGCAGAACGGCACAACAGCGACGATGGTGTTTGGCGTTTCGTTTCTGGTGAGTTATTTAAGCAAATTTATGAGTCTGCAGCCGGGCGATATTATTTCGACCGGCACGCCGCCCGGGGTTGGCGGAGGGAAAAAGCCGCCCGTATTTCTGCGCCCCGGTAATTCGATGAGGCTTGGCGTCGAAGGACTTGGCGAGCAGAGACAAGAGGTGGTCGCTGAAGTGATTTGAACGCGCCGAGGCGGTTACTTCGATTTCTGGAATGTTTTTCGGTTTTGGCGCGCCGCACCTGTGACCAGAAGCAGCCCAATGAGCACGTAAATGACGGCGGTGGCGCTGATGCTTGCGCTCATTCCGTAGTGGGCGGCCGAAACGGCAATTGCAACGGGCGCGAATCCGGCGCCAAGCCAGCCTAGTGAGTTGAGGGTACCCGCTGCTGCTCCACGTAGCTGAACGGGGACCACGTCATACAGGCTCGCAAAAATGTTCGCGTCGTAAAGACCCTTGAAATAGCCGAAGCCGATCATGGCTGCTATGAGCACAGCGACCGATGTGGTCCAGCCCGTAAGAAAGACGAATGGAACACCGATAAGCAGACCAATCGATTGCGCGAGCATGCGCCCGCCAGCCATTTTCTTCACGAATGCGTCCGCAAGGATGCCGCCGGAGATCACACCGAGCACGGATGCGATCTGAATGTACACGGTCGCATTCAGGCCTGCCATCGAGAGGCTCATGTGGAATTTGTTGTAAAGGAATGTGGGCATCCACGTGAGAAAGACGACGGCCACGAAGTTCGCTCCAATGAAGACCGCGATCAACAGCAACGCCATCGGATTTTGCAGCACGTCGATTAAACCGTGGAGTAAACCGTCTTCGCGCTGAGTTCCTGACACCGCGGGCTGTGGTTGGCTCTCATTTGTCTCCCCGTCGAAGTCTTCGGACATGCCGCGCGCGGGTTCCTTCAGTAAGCTCCACAGAATAACAGCAAGCAGAATTCCCGCAGATCCAAAGAAGACGAAACTCGATTGCCATCCGTAGTATTGGCCGAAAAGCCCGGAAAGACTTCCGCCGGCAATTGTGCCTGCGTATACGCCGGATTGATGCCATGACATCGCGCGGGAGCGAGTGTTTGCACCATGATAGTCACTGATAATCGACATCGCTGCCGGAAAATAGAATGCTTCGCCCAGTCCGCTAAACGCGCGGACGACAATGATTTGCGAATAATCGCGGCAGATCGAGGTGGCCGCTGTGATGAGCGACCAAAAGATCAGCGCTCCAAGAATCAGAGTCTTGCGCGGCAGGCGGTCGCACAAGGAGCCGGCAAACGGTCCAAAGAGCGCGTACATCCATGTGAACGCGCCACCAATGATTCCCAACTGCACATTGGAGAGATGGAGCTGATCTTTTAGCAGAGGGAAGACCGAAAAAATTGCCTGCCGGTCCGCGTAATTGAAAAAGCAGACGAACCACAACATTCCGATGAGCAGCCATTTATACGAAGAATCCTGCCGCCATTTTGCGAATGGCACACCGCTCATGCTTGCTGCGCCATTCCGCGCCGATTGAAAGCAACCCGGACGCTGTCGCGCAAGCTCATCTCGCGCTTCCAACGATCGTATTCGTCGAGCCGTTCCCGCCGGCTTGCGCGGATGTGTTCAGCAAGTACAGCCATTGATGTTTCGGGCTGTTGTCTTGCCACTGCGTCGAGGATTTGCTGGTGGTAGCGCTGAATGCTCTTGAGCGCAACAGCGTCGTGACCTTCGCGACGAATTCCGAACACTCTGATCAAGAGGCGCGTGTCGCTGACGATTTTCTGAAGCCGGGAGTTGCCAGCCATGCTTATCAGCAACGCGTGAAAACCGAGGTCACACGCAATGAATCGCGCCATTCCTCTCGAGTTCAGCGCATTGCGGTTAGTTCTTTCGAGCTCGCACCTTAGACCTGCAACTTCGTCAACCAAACGCTGCAAGCGTAGTTTGTCTGACGGACGCAACGCGGCGCGCGCAACTTTGCCGACGGCATAGACTTCCAGCGCTTCACGCAGTTCATAAAGTTCGATGATGTCTTCTCGCTTTAGTTGCGTAACCACCATGCCGCCAGTGGGATTTAGCTCAAGCAGACCCTCCGCCGCGAGCTGATGCATCGCTTCGCGAATCGGTGCCCTGCTGCTCTTCAGTTCTTTAGATAATAAAAGTTCAGAAACTCCACCGCCGGCCACCAAAGTGCCGTTTGCGATCCTCTGCTGGATGTGAATATAAGCCTTTTCGCGAATAGAACCGCCGCGGAAATGGCTGCGCACCCGAGATGGTCTCTTGGAGGGCATTATGGCGAGTGTTTTTATAGCACGTAGGCCATGACATGTCGACACGCTGCCGACATAAGCGGTATACTTCCGCACGAGATGAAAACGTCGCTAACGTTCATCACATTTCTTACCGTCACATTGTTCACGATGTGCGCTGGTGTGGCTGATGCACAGCCCAAAGGAGAACTCATCTTTGAGCCCGGCTCGGTCTCCTTTGCCTCAAGCCACGCATCGACCATCGTTCAGCTGAAGAATGGGGAACTCTTGGCCGCATGGTTTGGCGGTACCGCCGAGGGTAAGCCGGATGTCGCGATCTGGTCGGCGCGAATGTCCAATGGCTCGTGGTCGGCTCCGGTAGAGCTCGCGCGCGAAGAGGGTGTTCCATGCTGGAATCCGGTCTTGTTTCACGATGTGTCGGGACGGCTTTGGCTTTATTACAAATTTGGGCCCAGCCCACAGCAATGGGCGGCATCACGAAAATACAGCGACGACGAAGGACGCACATGGTCCGATCCACAACATTTGCCCGCCGGACTGCTCGGCCCGATTCGCGCAAAGCCGCTGGTAATGAAGGACGGAACGATCGTCGCAGGATCTTCCATTGAGGCTTATCGCACGTGGGCCGCGTGGATTGAACGCAGCACGGATGATGGTAAAACCTGGGCGAAGATTGGCCCATTTGTGCCGGGAGTCAGCGCGAGCAATTCCAGCAGGGCTGCTTCACAGGGAGCGGGCGCCGCAATACCTGCATCCGATACAAACGCAAATTACGGAATCATCCAGCCATCAGTTGTCCTGCTCGGGCCGAAACATCTCCGTTTTTACGCACGTTCGACAACGAACATCGGTCGCGTAGTCATCTCCGATTCGTATGATAACGGCCTCACATGGACCGAGCCGCGCCCACTCAATGTGCCGAACCCCAATTCGGGAATCGATGCAGTAGTGCTTCGCGACGGGCGCATTGTGCTCGTTTACAACAACACGACAAGCGGGCGCTCGCCGCTCAATCTTGCTGTCTCGACGGACGGTGAACACTTCCGCATGTTCTACACGCTGGAAGATCAGCCTGGCGAATATTCTTATCCGGCGATCATTCAGGCGACGAGCGGTGACTTGGAAATTACGTACACGTGGCAGCGAAAAGCGATTCGCCACGTGCATTTCCCTCTGTCGGATGTGCCGGAGTAGTGTGCTTCAATTGTGGAGATCCACATGGCGGTAAAGGACTTTTCGGGAGTATTTGCAGCGCTGCTCACGCCGCGCAAGAAGGACGACAGCGTAGATGTCCCTGGACTTACGCGGCTCGTTCAGTTTCTGCTGTCAAAGGGCATCGACTCCTTTGCGTTGAATGGTGCAACCGGCGAGTTGTGTCTAGCACGCCCGCACCATCTACGGGCGATGCTCAAGGCCGTTCGCGAGGCAAGTAACGGCAAAGCGAAAATTCTATGCGGGATTGGAGGGCCGAGCATTTCAACCGTTAGCGAATTGGCGGAGATTGCAGAAGCAGAGGGTTCGAGTGGACTGCTCCTGCCAATGCCATATTACTTTCGCTATCAGCAGCAGGACCTGGACGCATTCTGCAGGGCAGTCGCGAAAGAAACCCATCTGCCGGTACTCCTATACAATCTGCCGCAGTTCGGTACTGGGCTCGAATCAGAAACAGTTCGCGCGCTCATCGCCGATGTATCTAATATCATTGGCATAAAGGATTCCGGCGGCTCATTAGATATCTTGCGTGATCTGACACAGAGCAAATTGGATGCGTGTCGGATCGTAGGCAGCGACCCGACCCTGCGGCCCGCGCTCAGCGAAAGCGTGTGCGACGGCATCGTTTCGGGTATCGCGTGCGTCCTGCCGGAGTTGATCCTCGCACTTTACGCGCAGGGCGCATCCGCCGCTTCGACTCAATTCGACAATTCGTGGCGATGTCTTCGTGAAATCGCGAATCAGCTTGAGACGTTGCCGACGCCGTGGGGGCTCAAATGGATCGCGCAGGCGCGCGGAATTTTCGAGGCCAAGTTCGCTCAGGTTCAGAGCGACGCACGTCTTTCTCAAGGGGCCGAGTTGCAATGCTGGTTCAGCAAGTGGTTTCATGCAGCCGTTCCTGGTGGCACAATGGCCGCACAGTGAGGGGCAGCCGCTACATCGAAAGTCGATCCGTGCTCCCGCTTGAATAATTGGTATTTAACGAAATATGCTGGCGCGCGAAAACGTCGTGACAGGTATGGAACTAAAGTGAGAAGCGTGAGGTGATAGATGAGGATGATCCGCCGTATTAATGTGAGTCCAAGCATTTTGCTTGCGGCCACTGGTCTATTGATGGTTGCAATGGTCGCGCCTGGTGCCGATGCGCCCGGCGTTCATGTGTGGAAACTGTCCGAAATTGAAGCACAAGGGAAAATACTCTCCGGAAAGATCGATGTACATAAGGTAGCAAGCGAAACTATCGCCACAGATGGCAATACGACCTTCATGATTGCGCATCGCGAAGGATCGGGCCAGGCGGAGTGGCACGCAAATCAAGCTGACGTGCTTGTGATTTCACAAGGCAGCGTCACCATAACGACGGGCGGTATGGTTGTCGACGGCAAGGAGATCCAGCCGGGCGAAATCCGCGGCTCTGGAATCAGTGGCGGCACACAAACGAAAATGGGTGCGGGCGACGTGATCTATATCCCGCCAAAAACGCCCCACATGATGACGCTGGAGCCCGGAAAGCAGGTTACGTACTTCGTGACGAAGGTCACGAAATAACGGCGATTGCACATCAAGAATAACCGAGGCGCAGCGCGCAATCGCGAAGCATTTCTGGTTCCCACGCGGGTCTGGGCGGGTTTTTCTTATGTGCGCGATCGGTGGGAATTCTGCCGGTCAGATGAAGAAAAACTGCAGCCGAATGTTTGTAGGCAGGAACGGGCGCTCTAAAAGCCACATTACCCAAATATTGCAGGGCATCTGAGAGCGCGTAATAACTCGCATTGCCTGCTTCCCACAGTCGATCGCGTTCTGCGAATTTCTCAGGTGCGAACGTTGCGAGCCCAAGCAAATAATCCGACCCGTATTCAATCATATTGATGCCAAGATCGTTCCCAGTGTAAATGCGGAAATCCGGGCGGCGCTGATCACGTAGAGCGAGCCGCTCTAACTCGATGAGACGATCGAGCGAGGAGTGCTTCATCCCTTTGATAGCTGGAATATCCATAAGCCTGTGAACGGTCTCTTCATCAAAAATCTCGCCGTTTGGTGCAAACATTTTTCCCAATTCAAATGCCAGCACGTGCGGATAGCCTTCGCAAATC
>DATNBB010000059.1:0-12004 GCA_035607335.1 Binatia bacterium
GCAGTTGCACGTAATTCCATTGTTATAGGTAAGCGAAGCATTCGTCGATTGCCAGTTTGCTCCGGTACCTGCCAGCGCCGACGTCCCCGCGTAATAAGCTGGCTGCAGCACGCGCGCATTCGTCGCAACACTGGTAATGCGATCCGCTTCTGTACAATTGGGATCGGAATAGAACCGAAAGCCCGGCCGGAATTTCGCGCTCGTGCTCGTCGCTGCCACTCGAAACGCCAGCGTGTAGTTCATTGTCGAGTCAACCGCAATGCACGCGGAATCGATTCCCAGCCCCGCTGTCCCGTTGTCGCCAATCTTCACACTGTACGAACCCTGCGTCGTCGAATCCGCCGGAGTTGACCCGCTCTGCTGTTGCGTATAAATCCCGCCTCCCGGCTGATTAATATTTGTCCCGTTGACGCCGCCCCAACCGAACAACGTCGTTGAATTGCTCCACCCTTCGAATCCCGCATTTGTGAGCAAATTCGTGCCGCCTAAATCATTCAGTCCGTAGTGAAACGATGGCTGCCAATTCGTTCCCGTATTGTCCATTGCCTGCTGCGCGGCAGCTGGCTCATTCGGCTTCACCATCGTGTTCACTGAAAGCGAGAGATACGGATCAATCATGTGATTGCCCACTGCCGAGCCGTCAGACGGATACTGAATGCAGTTGTAAACGTTCTCGCATCGGTTCGTCGGCCCGATTTGCACGTTCTGCGCGCCGATCAAGTTGAAACAAATCTGCCCAAACGATGTAGTCGCCGCCTCGCAGTCATTCGCGTCAAATTCGTCATTGTCCGGGTAATTCCCATTCGAATCTTTCGCCAGCGCAAAGCCGATTGTCCCCGTGTTTTCGGCGGGCAGATAGCACGAGTTCTGCTCCACCTTTACCGAATTAAAGACGCCCGCCAGGTACACGCAAGTGTCATTCTGGCTCTCCGCATCGAATTCATTGTGCTTCACAAGCGAATTCGTAGAATCTTCGTTCCCTGCTGAAGTATTCCCGTAAAGTCCGTACGAACTCCCGCCCGTCCCCAAAACAAACCGATTGTTCTCGATATCTGCGTGCCCGATGCTCGATAAATCCACCACCTTCGAGCTCGCACCCGAAGCCTGCAAATACATCTTGTCGATATGGACCCAATCGATATTCGCACTGGCCGCATTCGGATTCTTAACGTCTGTGCATCCTGCAATTCCGCACGCAATATATCCTGACGCTTGCGGCCGCGGAATTGTGCCCGTACCCGCTTCTCCACATCCGTAAATTGCCCCGCCGTCGCCTGCAAACTCCACGGCATCGTTTGTGCTGCTGTCGCTAATCGTCAACTTGCCCTGGCACCAGAGCAGCGAAGTGTGTGGAGGAATCGAAATATGCTGTGTCGAGGTATACGTCCCTGTCATGCCCCGCGCGTCGCACACGCCCGAAGTGATTGCCGCCGCCGTCAGGCACGCATTGATCTGCGCGCCCGCATCGGCTCCTGCGAACCGTTCCGCCTTTTGTACACCGTTAAGCGCATTCACGGCCGCCGTCCCGTTGACCGTGGCATTTCCCGCCACATTCAGGTCGCCTCCCAGTGTCAGCCCGAACGCCGCAATGTTGCTTCCGCTTCCCGACGAACCAAGGTCCGGCGCGAGAATCACATCTGGATAATTCATCGTCCCATTGATGCCGGGACCGGTGATCTGAATCTCATATCGTCCTGCAGGCGCATAAAAGTGGTAATTGCCGAGCCCGTCGGTTTGCAGCGGATTTGGCGCAGTAGTCGTCAGCGTCGCATCCGTGTAGAGCGTCGCTAATGGGCTGCACGGTGACCCGGTGGCGCCGGATTGGCACACGCGAACGGTCGCACCCGGAACAGGATGCCCCGAAGGTCCAAGTACAATATCGTCTTTCCTCGATCCCTGCGCAGACGCACTAGGCATCAAAAGCGGCAGCGCAATCGCCAGGGCGCCAAACGCGCTGAGCCAACGTCGCACGCCTGAACTCATTTGCTCCTTGGTCCTTGCGTTGCTGCCAGTTTGCGATCTCTTCATGATGATCATTGTTGCTCGCACCTTTCCCCGCACTGATCCGGTTTCTGCCGCTCGATCCGTCATGGCGCTTCAGCTTGCTTACTTACCGTTCACCGTTGAGACCGCTTCGCTCTTTTCCACCATTGCGCGATTTCCGCGCGCATCCATCGGACGCGTTATGCCATGCCGCGCTGCCTTCTCGCGGTCCAAAATCGCCTGGCAGTGCCGGCAGACAGCCACTCCGGCCTTCACCTTCTCGCCGCATACGGGGCACTCCATCGTGCGCATCGGGACGTACGCCCACTCGCGTTCGACGCCAAGCGAGATCGCCGCCCGCCGGTGCAGATCCGAAATCTCGCGATACGAGTGCCCTCGCGCCCACATCATATCCCCCTCTGCGATCAGCGCCTGATAATAGCGGCTCCGCCGATCTGTCGCCGTCGCCAGCTCCTCTGTCGTAGGCCGTGCGCCGGCACAAACAAAAATCCCGTGCTCCTGAAGGTCCTGGAGCAGGTCCTCGGCAATGTCGCGCGCGGAAATCGTAAACGGAAACCGCCGGTTATCGCCAAGATCGATTGCATCGCCTCGCGACGTAATCATCACAAGCGCATAAGGCTGACCCTTCGCGCATGCCGGGATGTGATACACGCCGTGCGTTCGCGAAATGTACCAGTCCTGATCCGATACAGACGCAATGGACACCGTCGCTGCTGCGTCTCCTTTCGTCTGTGTCTCGATCAGCAAATCACGCCGCCCATGTACTGGCCGCCTCGCCTGCGCATTCTCGAATCCTGTCTCCAAGTGGTTTCCCTTCCTTTCGGTTTCTGGCAGATTGCCTATATCACGCCATCCAAGATTTCATCAGCCCGCGAATTCCACTCCTTTTCGCGGCGCGTTTCACGCAGACTAAGCGCCGCTCGACCAGCCGCCTTCGGCTGTCGCCGCGCCCATTCCACCGCTCGTATCACCCAATCGCACGCCGTCGTGGTCAGCGGAATAAATTCATTGTTTGCCCCAGACAACGTAAAGCAGTGTTCGTACTCACCCCGCGACGGATATGGTCCCAGCGCCGGAACGCGCACGCCGTCTTCCACCTCTACCGTTCGTGCATACCACTCCTGCGGTGACCCGTAATCCTCAGGTGGCGTCCAACGTTCGATGTGCCATCGATCCGTCGGCGTATATTTCGGAACCTGCCGCAGTTCAATGGCCTCTCGAAGTACGTTTCCGTTCGCATCGCGATCTACCCACCTTCCACCGATCCAGCCGAGCCGGCTTCCGCCCCAAACCACCCGAAAGTTCGGCTCACCCAGCCGGTTTGTTCCACCGGCATGAATAAGCCGCTCACACAGACTCGCCGGCGGATCATGTGTCTCTCGTGTTACTCGTATCATTGCAATTCCATTCTTAAGCCACAAAATAGCCCATCATTCGTTCCGCTTCGCAGGAAGGACGCCCGCCAATCGGCCTCGTGTGCCGAGCGGCGGGCGCATAGGTGGGCCTTCTGCATGAATTTCTCTAATTTGGTTTTTCCAGCCCTCAGCCGTCTGCGGGCAACCTCACCTCTTGAATTCGCCTTTGTAGCGGCCTACTCGCCTCTCGATCGGGCGCCTTTCGCTTTGGAATTTCCTCCATACCTGCCGCCTTTTTAGGAGGGCGCCTCTTCAATCCACGCACAACACACAATCACGCCGAAAAAGAAAAAGGGCGGCCACAAAAAGCCGCCCCTCATGGGTAAACCACCGCGCGTGCCGGCATAACCCAACTCGCGAAGCTTCCTCTGGCGGAGCTGTCGCAAAAATGGAGAGAGCCAGCAAACCGCACGGCTGCAATTGCGTTTAGTAACCCGATGGAATCGCCAAATTATCGATGTACGACCCGCTCCGCGGCGAGTCGTTCCACACCTGGAAGCCCGTCACGAAGTAGAAGATATAAGCGCTGGCAAGGCCGCCGCTCGCGCCATAAATCGGAAACACCGTTTGTCCACCGACATCGTAAAAATCGATGTCCTGCATCACCGCGCGTCCCCAATGCGACAAATCCAGGAAATCGACGCGCGACTGATTCGCATTGATGCTCGATTTGATCGGCACGCCGGCCATTGTTTTCTCGCCGGTAAAGAGCAGGTCGAGGTCGCTCGCGCGGCCGCCCGCACCTTCCTTGATGATTTGCGAGATAGTTACGCCAAGCTGTTCCCACTGGTGTTCTTGTTCGAGTGACGTATATGCGATCAGCTTGCTTAGTTGGTTCGTTCCCAGAGCTTTGCGAACCTTGTTGATTGCGAGCCGCACAGTTCCAGGTGTAATTGCCGAATTATTCCCATTTACGCGCGGCGTCGCCAATTCCACCGGATACGTCGCACGGTTCATGTTGAGCCATGTTCCTGTCGTCGCATTCGTCTGATGGTAAAGAATCCCAAAGAGCGACACCGGCGATGATCCGGTCAGCCCATCGTGAACGATCAAGTCATTCGCAGTTGTTCCGCTCGGCAGGCTATCGACTTGAACCAACGAATTGAACGGGTCCACCAACATAACGTTTGCAGAACCGCGGTTCGTCGTCAGCGTCGGGTCATAAACCTGCACTGTCTGGTTGTAGTAGAAGAGCTGTGCGCCCGGCGGTTTTGCCATCGTAAACTGTGCGGCAACTCCGCTCGGCAGCCCCGTTGTGGTAATCGAGCTGATCGTCCCCAGAACGCCGTTCCCGTTCGTCTGCATCACTTTGTCGAGAAATGACCGGAATTGCGCCATCGCGTTTCTCACTTCTCGCTTCGCGGCGTTCTCGACCGCCTTTTCTGGTGCGTTCGACGCATACTCAACCAGCTTCGTCACCTCCACCGCGTGCCGGAAAAACACCGGCGTCACCTGCGCCACGTCATAGGTCGTGCCAGAGCCGCGGCCAAGATCGCCGCCGTCCATATTCGCTAGGCCCGCCTTGCCTCCCGGGCGAATCTGCAGCGGAAGCCGCATATTCCGTGAGCTGACGCGCTCCACATCTCCGCGCTGCTGAATCATCGTCAATAGAAGGTCGTCGCGTTCGTAGAGAAGAGGAAGTTTGTCTCTCACCTTCTCCAGCTGTACCGCAACCGACTGTGAATTTTGCATCTGTGCCATTAGTCTGAAATCTCCCTAAATGTGGATTCGCTTCGTCTCTTGTCAAAAACATTGCGCGCGGGCCGCACGTCCACGTGCTCCGCGCCACACAGGTGTCCTCTTCGGATGTAGGAGGGAATGGTGCTTGGAAAACCGCGGTTCTCGTAAGGGCGCTGCTTGTTTACCCTGAGTTCTTTCGCGAAGGGTTTACCCTGAGTTCTTTCGCGAAAAGTCTATCCTGAGTGCTCTTGCGAAGGGTTTACCCTGAGTGTTCTTGCGAAGGGTTTACCCTGAATCTACGAAAGGGCCGCGCCACCACACTCAACGCTGCGCACTTATCTGCGACAGCCTGATCACATCATTGCCAAAACGCAATTGGAACCTACCTCTCGCCAATCGCGTCACGTATCACAAATTCAAAATATCCGCATCGGACATTCGACTGTAATCGATATCCCGCGGCGATCTGGCCCGCGCAGCATCCTTCCCCCCGTGCGCGCCCGCGATATCGACTCGGCTCTCCGCCGAACGTTGCTTCTCTCTCCGGTCTTGATTCGTCGCCAAAATCGTCGACGTCCATTCGCCAAGGACGCGCTTAGCCACGCTCGGCAAACTCTGTTTCGCCCGGCCTATTACGAGCGAAGCGACCGCATTCTGGTGCGCCGCGTCGAAGATCCCCGTTCTTACCGCGCTCCGCACGTGCTTCGCAAAATCCGGATTCGCCTGCAGCGATCGATCCAGCTCGCGATAGATCTCGCCCACTACTCTGGTTCGTGCCGCCTTCGAAATGTTCTCCGGCAGCACGCGTGCCACTTGAGCCTCGATCGCCTGAAGCACTCCCCTCACCGCATCTGCATTGGCCGCCTGCAAAAACTGCTGCTGTGCACTCATTCCTTCATCGGTGTTTTTGCCTTCCACATGAGGGCCTTCTCTCTCGGCCATAACGTTGCGGGTCTCCCGCAACCTTTGCCTTTCAGCAGCCAGCGTCCCCATGGCTTTCGCTAAAGCGTCGAATGCTTCAGAATCCAGTCCCGCCACCAGTCGCGCCAACTCCGCCTTGTCCTCTGACCGCTTCGAGAAAAACAGCGCGTCCATTGCGCGAACATCGGCCACCATCTTCGTCGCCGCTCGCGCTTCTTCAGGCGTTGCGAATACCTCGCGGTAAGCTCGCGCATCGTCCCAGGCTTGCTTCAGCTCCGGCTTCGCATCAAAAACGTCACGATACTCCTCGCCATCAGATGCCGCATTTCCATGGTCGAACGGCGAATCGGTATCGCGGTCTCGCGCGCCGGTCCCAGTCTCCTCCGCTGCAGTCGACGCGAAATCATTTACGGTCGCCTGTTCATCGCCGGCATCTGTCTTTCGGCTCCTCGAACGCACTCCCAGCCCCAGAATTTCGTCATCGCTGAGCCTGCGATTTGCCCGCGCACTCCGTTCATGCCCCGAATTCTGCATACTGTGCAAGCCCGTCGCATCCGCCGCGCCAACTTGCTCCGCAAAAACGCCGGCCATAATCCCCTCCATCCTCAATTTCCTACAAACTGAAATCCGTAGGCAGGCTAAGTCCTTTATGCTCTTAGCGCCGTCCCCGTCCAACGTACAGCGAAATTGAAACGAACGTACTATTCCGCCCCGCGCTCAATCTTGGGAAACTCTTCTCACCAGCCGACGAAGCCACGCCTGCCAGGGCGGCTCGCTCGACCTAACAAAGAGGTAGCTAAATGGGGACCACAATCGCACCAGCCGCCGTCGCGGCCCAATCTTCCGCAGTAGCGCACTCATTCGCCGGAGCCAATGACCGCCGCCGCCGCAAACGCGCCAAGATCAGCGCTCAGGTTCACGTTCGATTTACCGGGTCATCCGGCGCCGCCGAAGAAACCTGTACCAGTGTTGATGTTTCCCGTGACGGCCTGCTTTTCCTCAGCACGCGCTCGGGCTATGCCGTCGGCCAATCGATCGACGTCACATTCCCATACTCAGCCGCGGCCGCTGGACTGAATAAGGGCGAGCCGGCCGAGATCGTTCGAGTCACCGAACAGCCCGGCAATCGTTTCGCCGTCGCTGTTCAATTCGCCGCCGCCAAAACGGGAGTCGCACGCGCCGGCGCAGCCGCGTCCGCCGCAACCGCGCAATCGGCCCAAACGCAGCACTCCGTGGTTCTTGCCGTCGAACCCGATCAGCGCACCGCCGAAGTCATGCGCACCACTCTTCAGCCCGATGGGTACAACGTGATCGTTGTCTCCACGGCAAACGAAGCCCTCGAAGTCCTGAAGTCTACGATCCCTGCCGTCTTGGTCGCTGAAGTCGAAGCCAAAGACATGTCCGGCCAGGACCTCTGCCTCATCGTCAAGCGCAACGAACGCCTCCAGCGCGTTCCCGTAATTCTTCTCACGCGCTCGGCCCAACCGTCCGATTACGCCACCAGCCACCAACTCGGCGCCGTCGTCTGCATGGCGAAGCCTTTCAAGCCCGAACGCCTGCTTCACGTCGTTCGCCTGGTCGCTCCTCCGCCACAACAAAAGATGTCCTACGCGCGCAGTTCCAGCTCCGTCGAACGCGCCTTCTAATCGCTAATTCGGCCGTAGTCGCACATTGTTTTTCGCTTGAACAGACGGCGTCGCCAGCCCCGCCGTCTGTTCCTGTTGTTTCCTCAAATAATCCCGGTGAAACATCGCATGCGCCTTCACGTTCGCGTATCCCGCCGGAGCCTCGATCTTCGCCACCTGCCCCGCATCCGACGAGAACCACCGCATGCAAGCCTCGAGCTCCACCGCATGGTTATCCGCAAATTCATCCGGCACGATGCTCGGCAACATCAACTCGATCCCCGTTCCATCGTCCCGCCGTATCACCGGCACCTCCGCCAGGAGCTGCGCAATCTCCCGATACTGCTTCGCCCGCGCTTCTTCATCGGGCATCACCAACTCCTCGAGTCCGATCAGTCGCTTCACGAGCGCCATATTTTCAGGATGCGCCAGCACGCTCTGGATCTGCGCGTCGGAACTCCCCAGCAGTTGCAGCAACACGGCACGTTGCTGCGACCACAGCGTCGGATATTGCTCCTCTGTATCCGGATAGCTGAACAGATTGCCCTTCAGATCCGCCAACCGTATCCATTGCGACTCAAACGCCGCGCCCGCTCCCAGCAGCGTCACCTCCACATCATTCGGTCTGTTCTTCCTGAAACAATCCACTGCGAGCAGCATCACGTCCGCGTGGAAAAATTTCATTCTTCTCCACACAAGCCCGATCCGGCCCATCGCCTGGTCGCGCGCCATCGCATAACCCGAAGCCGTGTCGTTGTTTGACATTGCTCCGCCAAATAGCGCCGGGAACGCACCCGTCAAAAATTGCGCGATTGGCCCCATCAAATTCGCCGCATGTTCCGCCAAATCGGGCGATACTTCCGCCGCCGCCGGCTGGAAAAATCCCGCAGCCAACGACTGCCCCGGTTTCGCACGCGCTGGATAATGCGAGCCTGGCTCTGCCGTCTGATTCTGCAGAGAATCGAAATCCAACACTTCGCTGTCCGCGTAGATCGGCGGAATCCCGTATTCGTACGTCTCCATCTGCAAATTCGAAAGCGTGTTAAACCGCTCTTGCACGCTAATCAACGAATCGCCCAACGCTGGCCGGCTGCTCGATCCATCTCCCGGCAGCGCGTGCAACACTCGCCAGTGATCGTCCATGCCTTCGTTCCGCGATTCGCAATACACGTCGCCCGCAAACGCCACATACGCGCCGTCCGGAAACAACCTCAGCAACTCGTCGCGCAAATCCTTATCGTCAAGCGCGAAAAACGCCCACGGCCGCAGCCACGTCCTCTGAAACGTAATCAGGTTCGTATTAAAATCGCCGCCTTCCGTCAACGGCCCGCCCTGTGATTGCCCCAGTCGCGCAAGCCGCTCGTACTCCTGTGCGCCCGAAGCGACCGGCGCCCCGATCTTCTCCGCCGCAAACGGATACGCCGCGCGCAGCCGCGCAAGATGCACTTCCATATTCCACTGAAGATAAGGATACTCATGCATCTCGTTCGCCCACGGCGGAGTCTTCAACTCCAGCCCGCCGACAATCGTGACCACCTCTTGCCCGTTCGGCACTTTCAGACGTATTTCGCCTGGTACCGTAATCGTCTCCGCCGCGACAAAATCCTCTTCGGTCAAGAGCGCCCCGCATTGCGCGCAACTCATCAATGTCGCCGCGCCCGCATCGCCATCTGCCTGGCTCACCGCCGCGTCGCCCTTCTCCGTGACTTCATCAGCGCGATTCGCACTCGCTGGCGTTTCCCCGCCACACTCCGGGCAAACATACGTGTCCGCCCCGATCTTCACCTCGCGCTCGCCGATCTCAGACTCAGGATGAAACCCGAATCGCTGCCCATCCACCACATACCGCACGTACGCGCCAACCTTGCCATCCGTCCAAAGATGAAACGCCTCGTCGACAATCAGATTCCCGATCCGATTGTTTCTCTCGACAAGCTGCGCCACTTCCGTCGCCGCCTTCGCTGCTGCCACATCCTCTTCCGCCTGCGCCGAAGTCGGGAAAAATCTCACGCGCGGAACATCCTGTGAAAGCACGGACACCAGCGACAATCCAAACGCCTGATAAATATTCGTCACGAATTCATAGCGCGGCATCGAATCCAGCGAGCTGTTATTCAGCAACTTCTGCTCAAATGGCAAATGCCAATTCTGATCGCGCTCGTTCCACCACAAATATTGCAGTCCGCGCCAGAATTGATGCGCCTGCTTGATCCGCCGGATCTCCTCCCGCCGCGTCGACTCCGACTCGGTCGAATACTGAAACACGAGCCGTCGCAGCGCCTCCTGCAGCCTCTCAGGCAAGCGCTGATTATTCGGACCGTAATCCGAAGCGCCGCCAGCCGCGAGTCGCAACCGCGCAGCGCTCGCCCGCCTGTCCTGAGGTCCGGCGCTTCTATCCCCAGCCCTCAGGCTCCTGCCTGAGGAATTTTCCGCCGGCCGCAATCCGGTCACGGCTTCTGCATCTTCCCGCTGCATTCTCATTTGTGTGGACACTCCGTCCTCGCCTGAACTCAGCATTCAACGCTGCTCACGCAACAAAAAACTCGTCATCCTGAGCGGGTTTTGCGAAGGATCTCTCCTGCTTTCCTCCGCGTCGCACACTCGTACGCCCGCGCCGCAGATTGTCTGCATCTCACACCTGCCCAGGCTCCTTCTTCTTCGCCGCCTCAATCTCCAATGCCCGATTCACCTGCTGCCAAGAACGCTTTCGCACCGGTGCCGTAACTCCCGCCGAACTCGCCACCTTCCCATTGCTCGGCGTCTTCGCAGCGGTCGCCGTAGAAGCAGTTCCATCGCCCGGCGCAATTACCGGCGGAATCCCCGCAATTCCCAAAATTGAATTCATCAGCGCCCGATTCTCCGCCCGCAGCCGCTCAACCTCCGCCTCCAGCGCCCGCACATACCGACTCGTAATCAGCCACTTCCAAAATTCCTTCACCCAAATAATTGGTGTAATCGCCATGAAAAGATCGTCCTGTGGCACAACCATTCTTGGCTGTGACGGTTTTAGCTGCTTACATACAGATCACGTCATCCTGAGCGGGTTTCGCGAAGGATCTCTCTTGCTTTTCTTCTTAGGTTTTCTCAGCGCGATTGTTTGTTGCGAGAGATCTACGGTGCTCCGACGCATCGGCTATCGCCTGCTCTTTGCTTCTTTGCTTCTCCCCCTATCTCCTTCTCCTCACAAACGACACTGGCCTCACCCGCGCCCCCTCTTCCAACTGCGCCTTCATCGCCTGTATCGCCCGCACCGTCGGATCGCTCGCCGTCACCCGCGCCGCCAATCGCTGCTCGAGCGGCGCCTGCGCAAAACTCTGCTTCACTCCGTATCGCGACTTCAATCCGTACCGCGCCGCGTCCGCCGCATCGTCGCCGTTCATCTTCTCCACATCTTCAATTCGATTCGGATCGCGAATCAGGTTCGGCAGCGTTCGTATCAACTCCGCGCAGCCATCCGTGATCACCCACTCGGCCGCGTCCAGCATCTGGTACATCAACATCCACCCGCCAATGCGATCGTCGTCTGCTGGCACAGGCCGCGGCAGCCCCGCGCTCGCAAACACGTCGCCCATCTGTTCCGCGATCGACGCCTCATCGGTCCGTCGCGCAAACGCATCCGGCGAAAGATAGATCGCATCGATCCGTTCACGCGTACCGTTGAATTCGCTCCGCGCCACGATTTCGCGCGCCAATTCGCGCGGCGGCGTCCGATGCGTCACATATTCCCGATACGTCGCCACCCGCTGCCCCGGTTCATCCTCGGCCGAGTAATCCAGCGTTACCCCAGGGAGCGCCAGTCTTCGTACTGGCGCAGTTGACTTCCCCCCATCATTCCCAGGAATCGCCGCGTGCCAATAAACGGCCGCCGGATGTTCAAATCCCCAATCGACGGAAATCCATCGCGTCCACCATTCCCGTAAGTCGAGCGCTTCGCGCCGCGCAACGTTTTTCTCGAAATCAAATCGGTCGAAGTATTGCCCCGCAAATACATCCCAATCTCCATCCAGAAACGCGCGCCGCAAATGCGATGGCAACGCCCGCAGCGTCTTGATGTAATTTTCGTCCGCAGCATAGATCGGGTTATCCTCCACTCGCGCCGGAATAAATTCGTATTCGCTCTGATCGTATTCCCCCGCCGATTCCATCCCTGCCGCCGGCTTCTTGTCGATCCACAGTGACTTCACCCACGCGTGCCCGACGTTTCCCGGATTCGTCGCTCCCGCCATGCACGGAAACGCGTCCGCCACCGGACACCGGTTCCGGCTCGTCAGAAATTGCCACTGACGCAGCGTAAACAGCGTCAGCTCATCGATCCCGATGAATAAAAACTCCGCACCCTGGTATTGATAGACATCATTT
>DATNBB010000064.1:0-11460 GCA_035607335.1 Binatia bacterium
CGGCATGGAGCTTAATTGAGGCGACGTCGAAAGATGGGGTTGATGGCGTCGATTGACCGGACAGAGCGGAAGACATCAACATGACGGCAGCGGCGATTATGGCGGCAGTCTTCATGGCTGTTTCGATCTTCACGGTTATTCCGATACCGCGCGGTTATTCTACTTCAGCGCCTGCAATAGTAAGCCGGTAAAACAAAAAAGCGCGCCGGAGACTGGGTCTTCTCCGGCGCGCTTTAGTTTAGCTAGATGCGGCGTTGTACTACTGGTCGGCCTGGACCTTCTTTAGCGATGGTTTCGGGATCTGCCAGATCAGGCCGGCGTCGTCCGCGTTGTTCGGGAAGTACTGTGTGGACTTTTTCGCCGACGGGAGCAGGATGATATCGGCGCGACGGTTGTATGCGAGCCAAGTGCCACGAACATTGCGAGCCCGCGCTTTAGGCGCCGGGTTCGGATTTTGCGTCTCGAGACCCTTGACGGTGTCGCGATCGAGTTCCTGATCCTTACCGTAAGCGGCGGTCTGAATCTTGTCGGCGGAAATTCCTTGCTGGACAAGATAGTCCTTGATGCGTTCGACGCGGCGTTCGCTCAGGTCCTGGTTATAGGGACGAGGGCCGCGGTCGTCAGCATGCGCTTCGATGGAGAGCTTCGCATCGGGATCGTATTCCAGATACTTCTTGAATCCGTCTGCGAGCGTAGAGAGAGCGAGCTGTTGGCTGCGGACCAAGCCGACGTCCGGGTGCTTGGAATCCGGATAATCCGTCGGGTAGAAGATGCTCTGGAGCAGGACGGTCGGAATCGGCTCGACCGTGCCCGTGATATGCAGCGAGGCAGTTTGCGTGGCGGAGCCGCCGCAGACGTTCGTTGCATTCAGAGTATAGGACTTGTTTTCGTCGATCGTACGCGCCGGCTGACCTTCGGGAACCTGGGAAGTGTCGGTCGGATCGGGCTTGACGGTCTGGTTGCCGCTCGCGTCGACTTTGTTGCCGTCGAGCGTGACGTTATCGGCATTGGACGTCTGCCAGGTGAGCGTTGAAGAATCCTGCGTGAGCACTTTGTCGCCAATCTTCCGATACTTCAGCTCGGTGGGATTCGCGGTGAGGCTGGCGTTTACGGTGGTGTTCACGTTGACCGTGCCGCTGCCTTTTACCGTGCCGCCGGGACCAACGGCCGAAAAGTCATAGGTCGTGGTGGCGTGCGGCGAAACGGACTGAGTGCCGCTGGCATCCACTTTACCGACATTGGAGATATTGGCGTCGACGGTCTCAGCCGATTGCCATGTGAGCGTAGCGGACTGGCCGCAATTGATTTGCGCCGGCGTTACGCTGAAATTGCCCGTTGTTGGCGCGACGGCGACCTGGGCGCTGGCGATGCCTGCCTTGAAGCGGGGCACTTCCTTCAGCTTTTCGCCTTTGGACCAATTGACCGTTTTCGTCTGGCCATTAGCAAGGTTGACGATGGTCTTCTTATTCGCCTCAACCGTGACATCGCCGGACCAGACCGTCTTTCCTTTGTGAGTGACGGTCAGGTGGTGAGTTCCGGGAGGCAAGAGGAGATTCTGGTGCCAGAAGAGCCAGTCGAAATTGAATTCATCCACGTGGCCCACAAGGTACCCTGGGGTATCGCCGTTTGAGAGGACGGCTGCCCTCGGATCCCCCTTCAATTCGACGTCGCCGAACGGGCCGTTTACAGGTCCGCCTTGCTGATCGAGTTTCACATCGAGTGGTGTGGTTTTACCGGCTTGAATATCAACTTGTTGTGAGGACATCTTGTAGCCGTAATTGGCCACGACTACAGTGTGGTTCCCGGCGGGCAGGCTGACCGTGTGGCTGCCCTCACGGATGGCTTGGCCGTCGACAAATACGTACGCCTGCTTCGGGGAAACCTTGACCTTCAACTTCCCATCCTGTGCGAAGCCCGAGGTCGCGCCTAGCGCGATGGCTAGAGTGAGGGTGAGGAGGTATCCGAATCGTCGCATCTGCAATTCTCCTGACATGTGTAGGCGGATTCACGATGGCTCCTTCGCGCCCAGAACGAAGGAGCTAGGCTAGGACCACTTCCAAGTTAACGTCCTAAACCTCAATCTGTCAATCAGATTGAAAGATTTTTCGGCGGCCGGGATTGGAAGAAAAAGAGAATCGCTGACGGAATTTTCAACTCTAAGCGCGCGGAAAGAAGATTCCTTTATACTGCACGAGAATGTTCAGCGAGAAGGTTCTCAGTCATTTTCGCGAGCCGCACAACGCCGGGGAGGTGGCGAACGCCTCTCATGTGAGCGAGGTGACGAACCCTGTGTGTGGAGATGTGCTGCGGCTCACGGTCCGGGTCGAAAGCGCGAGGATTGTCGAGGCACGTTTTAAAGCGCAGGGATGCGTGCCGTCGATTGCAGCGGCGTCAGCGATCACTGACATGCTTGTCGGCAAAACACTGACAGATGCTATGCGGATTTCCGCCGCGGAGATTGCGCTTGCACTCGATGGATTACCGGAGGCAAGCACGCATGCCGCGGAACTTTGTTGCGATGCGATTGCGGCGCTGCGCGCGGCGCGGTGAGGGCTATTTTTTGGCGATTACGTTCTGATATGTGGCCGGGTCGTCTACATTGAGGATCACACCTTCGTCGTCGGTGGGAATTTGCTCGACGTTGTTCGCATGAGCCCAAACGACCTGGCGCGCGCCGATCTCGGGGGAGGCGGCGAGCAATTCGTCATATAAAGCCGCACGGAAAATTACAGGATGGCCGCGGCGTTCCTTATATACAGGCACGATGATCGCTTTCTGGCTGCGGTCGAAGCCCGCTATGAGTTGCGCGATTGTTTCGCGGGAAATGGTTGGGTGATCGACCGGGCAAAGCATCAGTGCTTCGGTTGCACCTTGCGGCAAGCTGCGAATCGCGGTCTGAATTGAGGAGAGCTGCCCGCGCTGCCACTGATCGTTGACGACGATTGCGTCGGGCTTCACGGCGATTTGCGCGCGAATGTCGTCCGCTTTCGCGCCGAGCACGACGCGCAATAGGCCTACGCGCGGATGTTGGGCGACGCCGATCAAGTGTTCGACGAAATTCTTGCCGCGATAGTCGAGAAGAGCTTTGGGTGTGCCCATGCGGCGCGATTCGCCTGCGGCGAGAATTGCGACGGCGAGCATGTGCTAATCGTGCGAAAGAGCAGCCGCTTGCGCAAGAGTGGCGGATTTGCTGAGGGCAGTTTGCGCATTGCGCCGCACGGCGATTAGTTCGGCGGCGATGCTGACGCCGATTTCTTCCGGCGAGAGTGCGCCGATTTCCAAGCCGACGGGCGCATGCACGCGCTCGAATTCCTTTTCGCTAAAGCCTTCGCGTTCGAGCGCCCGATAAACGGAAATCACTTTGCGACGGCTGCCGATCATGCCGATGTAGCGCGCGTCGGTGCGAACGGCCCAGGCAAGGACGCGCATGTCGTCTTTATGGCCGCGCGTGACAATCAAGAGATAAGTAGACGCGGTGGGGCGAATTTTTTCAAAGGCATCGTCAAAGCTAGTGTGGATGGCCGATGCCATTGGGAAGCGCTGCGCGTTAGCGAATGCTTCGCGATCGTCTACGATTCCGATGGCAAAGCCGGCCAGGTGCGCAACGTTTGCCGCGGCTGCGGCTACGTGACCTCCGCCGAAGATATAGAGCATCGGCTGGGGAAGAATCGGCTCGATAAAGATTTCCAGCGTGCCGCCGCAGATGAGGCCGGCATCGTACGCCGCGTCGTGATTCAGGTTGAACGTCATTTTGCGCGGCTGTTCGCTGCGGATGACTTCTTTGGCCGCGGCCCAGACGTCTGCCTCGACACAGCCGCCGCCGATTGTTCCCGCAATCGAGCCATCTTCGCGCACAAGCATGCGCGAGCTTTCGTAGCTCGGAATCGAGCCGTTGGTGTGAACGATCGTCGCCAAGGCGCCGCGTCCACCGGCCTGCCTCATGCGGACGACTTCTTCAAAAAGGTCCACGGGTACTCCTGATTCAGCAGAGTATAACACCGGGCCGCGCTGCTGTGCCCAAGCTGCTAAGGCATGTGAATTGACGGCACCCCGGGCGCGTTGTACTTTATCTTCACCTCTTCCATGCCGCCCGTGACGGGAGGATGGGATGTTCCTTCCTACAATTCGACGATTGGGTCAGTGCAATCCAGAAGCTCCAAGACGCGAGCTAATTCCGGGGCGTGAAAATGCGGTCGTGCAAACGTGCCGCCGGCTCGTGAGACGCGCGGCGAGTTGCTTTGTGGTCATACTGCTGCTCGCGTTCGGCCGCTCTGTTTGGGCGCAAGATCTGTCCGATCCCGTGATTGCGGCGCAAGGTGGAAATCCGACTGGAATGCTAATCGTTTATCTCACGGGGGACGACGGAACTCCCGTAACGACCAGCGGGGTAGTGACGATTTTTCGAGCGGGCGAAGTTTCGGGACGGCATGAGAATACGGGTGCTAACGGCGTGGTGCGATTCATTCAATTGGCGAATGCCGCTTACACGATTGTCGTTTCCGTGCCGGGATACAAAGATGCGCGGACAGAGACGGATATCACACCGAACCATACTGCGGCTGAAGTTACGATCACGATGGAGCGGGTGGCCGGCAATCTCGCGGACGAAGGGAATGCAAAGGGAATTGTGCTGGCGCCAAAGGCGAAGAAGGAGGCGCAAGCGGGAATCGACGCCATGCGCGCGGGAAAATATGACGAGGCGGAGAAGCACTTGAAAGCGGCATACAAGCTGGCTCCGGGCAATCCCGACGTGAACGATCGCCTGGGTGAGCTTTATCTGGAGACGAAAGATTATGAGAAAGCGGAGACCTTCCTGAAGCAGGCACTTTCGATTGATCCCGAGAATGCCGGTGCGCTGGGGGACATGGGCTGGCTTCATATGCAGCAGGGCGATAACGTCGCTGCCGAGACGGCTCTGCAGCATGCTATATCGCTTGAGCCGCAGCGCTGGTTCACTCATTACGAACTTGGTGTGACATACCTGCGCGAGCGCGATTACGAACAGGCTCGTTCCGAAGCGGCTACCGCCATCAAGGTGGGGAAGGGAGCGGCTGTGGATGCTGAATATCTGCTGGGCGAGTGTTTGGCAGTGGCCGGACGGAACGATGAGGCAATCAGGGAGTTGCAGGAATTTCTTCATGACGACGCGAACAACGCCAATGCCAAGGCGGCCGAGAAGCTGATTGCAAATCTTCGTGCTGCGGGGCCGCGTGGAGCGGCGCAAGCCGCAGGAGGCTCGGGCGGGGATTCTGTTTCTGGCGACGCGAATCCAGAGAGCCATTGACGGGGAAGTGCGGGGGGTATACGTTGGGTGCCACAGCTTGCATTCAACCAGGCTTCGCCACGGAGACCGTGTGATGTTTGCACCCGATAAGAGAGTTGGGGCGCAACGAATCAGTCTTCTGTGTGCTTCCTTTGGAAGTATCTTCGCGCTGATTCTGGCTTTTTCCGCAACGACCTATGCGCAAATGTATCCTGGGCAAGTGATGGGGCAAGGCCAATCTGGCCAGCACGGAGCCACGGCGGTGGTTGTCGTAACCGTTGTGGGCGAGGATGGCGGCCCGACGGGCGCGGGGGCAGAAGTGACGCTCTCCTCGGAAGGCGACAATGGCCGCAATGAGATGGCCGGGAGCGATGGAACTGTGCGCTTTATCGGCATCGGCCGGGGCTATTACACGATCAGAGCGCATGAACTTGGATACGACGACGGATTCAGTAACGTGGACGTGGCTACCAGCTATGGCACGTTCACGGCAACGGTATCTCTGCGGACAGTACCTTCGGCAGATGAAGGGAAGGGAATGGTGCTCGCGCCGAAAGCGAGGGAGGAATTAGACAAGGGTGTGGACGCAATGCGGCATCAGCACTACGAGGATGCAAGAACGCACCTTGATGCAGCCTTCAAACTTGCTCCCGGCAATCCCGAAGTGAATGACCGGCTGGGCGAATTTTTCATGGTAACAAAGGACCTCGGGAAGGCACAGGATTCGCTGCAGAACGCTCTCTCGCTCGATCCGGACAATGTCAACATCCTTACAGATATTGGCGAGCTTCGCATCGTGCAAGGCAACTATCCCGCGGCGCAGAAATCGCTGGAACAGGCTATAAACCTCAATCAGCACGCTTGGTTCGCACATTGGATGCTGGGCGTGGTCTATTTGCGCGCGAATGAGAACGAGAAGGCGCGCGTGGAGGCTGCTGTCGCGATCAAAGAAGGAAAGGGAAGCGCCGACGACGCGCAGTTCGTGCTCGGCGAGGCTCTAGCGAAACTGGGAAGGACCGACGAAGCGATCCGTGCGTTACAACTGTTCATTAAGGGATCGCCCAAGAATTCTTACGCTCCTGCCGCTACTGCAATGATCGCAAAGCTAGAGTCTGGTGAGACGCCTATTATGCCGGACGAGGCACCACGATCGACGCAAACCGCAGCGCCATCGAATCCATAGGACGCCGCTTTCCCCCAGGAGGCTTAGTGAAGTTTTCCCGAATCGCAGCGATATTTGTGGTGCTCCTACTGGTGGCCGCGAACTCGCCGGCGCAGTTTGGCGGCGGTGTGTCAGTGGTTGTGCGGGTCACTTCCTGGGAAGGCGGGCCGCTCGACGAAGCGGCCGACGTGATGCTGGCGCCGGAGGGGCAACAGGGATTACACGAAATCACAGGCCCTGTCGCGGAGGCGCAGTTTGATCACGTGAAGCCCGGCCGGTATGACGTGGAGGTAAAGGCGCTTGGATATAAGACCGGTCACGCTACGGTGGAAGTAGATACGGGGCAGATGGCATTTGTGGTGCCGGTGAGCCTGCAAGCAGATTCGGAAGACGCTCAGCCCGTCAATACGGGTACTCTGCTGGCGCCCAAAGCGCGAAAGGAGATGGAAAAAGGAGACGCGGCGCTTAAGGCCGGCAAATTCGCGGAAGCGGAAGAACATCTTAAGATCGCGTACAAACTGGCTCCGGGCGATCCGGACATCAATTACATGCTTGGTTACGCGTCGATGGGATTGAAGCGATACGACGAAGCGCAGAAGTACCTGCTCGCGGCGATTTCATTGAAGCCGCAATACGGACTGGCGCTCTTGGCGCTTGGGCGGCTGCATCTTCAGATGGGCGACCCCGAGAGCGCGGCGGAGCCACTGGAGCAGGCGATTTCCTTTGACTCTTCAAACTGGCGGGCGCACTGGCTGCTTGCTGAGGCGTATCTGAGAGAGAAGAACTATGAGCAGGCAGCGCACGAAGCCGGCCTCGCAGTGAGGGTCGGAAACGGCGCCGGAGAAGGAGCGCAGCTCATCCTCGGGCAGGCGCTAGCTGCGTTGGGTCGAAGCGCAGAGGCGATCACGGCGTTGAAGGCGTACCTCGCTGCTTCACCGAACGATCCTTCGGCCAGCACTATAGAATCGGCGATTGCGGTTCTACAGCGCGATCTGGATGCGCAAGCCTCCCGCCAATCCGTTTCGCTATCGACGAATGCCGCGACGCCCGCGAACGCCACGCCGGTAACAAGGAGCGGAGTGAGCGATCTCGCGCCAGTTCGCCGCGAACCTGCCGCTCCGGTGGTTGCGTGGGCGCCCCCGATGGTTGACGAGACGACGCCGATCGTTGCGAAGGGCATTGCTTGCCCCGTTTCGGAGGTAATACAGAGTACAGGTGTGCGCATGCAGGAACTGGTGGCCAACTTCAACAACATCGATGCCGTCGAGGAAATGGTGCACGAGAGGCTTGACGGCATCGGAAAGCCCATCGAAACGGTAAAGCGACGCTTCGACTACCTTGTCTCCATAAACGAGACGGGCCCCGGACTGCTGGATGTGGAAGAGTTCCGCAACGGAACGGCCGCTCCTTCCGTTTTTCCGGCGAATATTGCGACGAGAGGCGTGCCGGCTCTCGCGCTTGCGTTCCATCCGGATTTTCGTTCGGACTATGAGATGACGTGCGCAGGGCAGGGGGAACTGCGCGGACGCAGCGCGTGGGTCATAGATTTCAAGCAAAGAAGCGACCGGCCGAGCCGGCTGCGCGTATACCGAATCAATTCGAGAGTGTATCCCGTAAGTCTTGAGGGACGCGCATGGATCGATACGGAGACCTTTCAAGTGGTCAGGCTGGAGACAGACATGATTCATCCCATGCCTGACATCCAATTGATGCGCGATTATATTCGCGTGGATTACAAGCCCGTCCAGTTTCAAGGGGCAAAAACAGTGCTCTGGCTGCCCTCAGCCGCGGACATGTATTTCGACTTTCATCACGAGCGGTATCATCGGCACGAGAACCTTTCGAAATATCGATTATTTTCGGTAGGGGCGACGCAACAGATCAATCAGCCGAGCGGAACGCATTAGAGATTAGCGACTTTTGAAACGACGCGCCTCTATGAGACTCCGTACGATGTTCCCGAGGCCGGACCATCAGAAAATCACTGGACGCGTTCGTGGGCGTAGCCTGCGTCGTCCAGGGCCTTCATGATCTCGGTGACATGATCGGGGCCGCGAGTCTCCATGGTGATATCAATAACCGTATCGCCCAGCACGACGCCGTAATAGGCGCGATCGTGTTTCGTTTCGACGATGTTTGCTTTCTGATCCGCGATGACGGTCGAGAGTCTTTGCAGCGCGCCCGGGTGGTCCGGTAGATGGATACGCAAGCGGACAAGGCGTCCATCCTTTACCAGCCCGCGCTCGATGATGCGCGAGAGCAACGAGACATCAATATTGCCGCCGCCGACGATGACACCAACGTTTTTGCCGGAAAACGGAATTTTCTTTTGCAGCACGGCCGCTGTGGCGACGGCGCCTGCACCTTCCGTCAGCGTCTTTTCTTTCTCCAACATCAATAAGATGGCGATGGCGATCTCTTCTTCGTCGACCGTGAGAATTTCGTCCACATATTTTTGAACGAGCGGAAAGGTGATTTCTCCCGCTCGGCGAACGGCGATGCCGTCAGCGATTGTTTTTTTCGCTGGGATCGTCACGGGTTTCTTGTGCTCGATGGCGGCTTTCATGGAGGGCAGCCGCGACGTTTGGACACCGATGACACGAATTTTTGGCTTCGTCTCCTTGAGCGCGCAGGCGACGCCGGCAATCAGTCCGCCGCCGCCGATCGGCACGATGACTGCGTCAATCTCCGGATGCTGCTCGAGCATTTCAATGCCGACGGTACCCTGGCCGGCGATTACGGCTTCGTCATCGAAAGCATGAATAAACGTCAAATTGCCTTCGGCCGCGCGATGCAGCGCCTCCTGGCAGGCTTCGTCATAAATGGTGCCTTTGAGCACGACTTCGGCGCCAAAGTCGCGAGTTGCCGATACCTTCACGAGTGGAGTGGTGAGCGGCATGCAGATTAAGGATGCGATCCCGCGTTTGGTGGCATGAAACGCTACGGCTTGCGCATGATTTCCCGCCGAGGCGGCAATCACGCCGCGCCGCTTCTCTTCGTCGGATAAGAGCAGGATCTTATTCAAGGCGCCGCGCTCTTTGTAAGCGCCGGTCATTTGGAGATTTTCGAGCTTAAAAAAGATCGAGTTGCCGCTGATCCGCGAGACGGTTTCCGAGCGGACAAACGGCGAAAGATACACGGAGCCACGGATGCGGGCGGCCGCCTCGCGAATGGATTTGAGCGTTACCATTTCGATTGAGAACTATCTCGCAAGCGAAGCCTTGCGGCGCGGCCTTCAATCGCGTCCGCTGCAAGCCGCCTATTTTAACCCGTTCGCCGGAAAATATTGGAACCAATCTGGCGCAAATTCTCTGGGAGGCTACCCACTATGCCGAGCGGGATGCAAAAAGCGCTTCTTTCCGGATGGCACGATCACCGCAGCCGCCCGCTCGAGCACCTTCATGAATTCGCGCGCGTTGGTTGAAAGAGGTCTGCTGCGGAGATGGATCACATCCAGGCTGCGGTGAAGCGGTTCGGCGTCGGTGATTTCGATGGCGCGCAGCTTGCCGTTGCGCAATTCGTCGGCGAGCGCAATGAGCGGCAAGAAGGCAAAGCCGAGTTTGCGCTCGACCATTTTCTTCGCCGATTCGATCGTTTCCACTTCGAGGACCGTATTCGGCAGCCAGCCTTCCCGGCGGAATTGCCCTTGACTGAAAGTCCAGTCGCTCGAACCGCGGTCGTAAAAAATCAGCGGCCATGAACGGACCTCTTCGAGCTTAGCGTGGCGCTTGCGGCAATTGGGGTGTGCGGGATGGCCGACGAGGATCAGCGGATCGTCGCGCAGCATTTTCGTTTCGATTTCCTGGTGGTTGACGGAGCGCACGAGGCCGATATCGGTCTCGCCCTCGAGTACCATTCCGAGCACTTTCTGTGAATTTCCGGACCGAAGGTTCACCATCACGTGGGGATGGACTTCACGGTACGTCTGCATCACCTCCGGCAGAAAATAGGTGCAAATGGAAAGGGCGGCCGCGACGCGCAGCGCACCGCCGGAAGAAGGCTGGAGCTCGTGGACTGCCTGACGCGCCTGTGCGGCGACGCGGAGGAGTTCCTCGGCTTGAGGGCGGAACGCCTGGCCGGCCTCCGAAAGTATTGGCGCGCCGATGCCGCGATTAAACAACTTCACGCCGAGAGAATCTTCCAGAGCGCGAATGCGACCGCTCACGGCAGGCTGGCTCACGCGGAGCGCTTCGGCGGCACGATGGAAACTGCCGTAGTTGAGGACGGCAAGGAATGTCTGGACCTGATGGATTTCCACGGATTGCTCCCTTGAAGAGATAAATCCTGTATTGAAATTCAGGTTACGCATGATAAATATAGCTTATCAAGGCGATAAGCACAATCAGTTTGACGGAATATGCCGGTTCACCCACAATCCGTGCAACCTCGCTGAGCAAACGGTCCGGGGGATTGCTGGCGATCTCCGCCACCCTCCCCACAGAACGGGTTGCGGGCAGCTATTGCTTGCCTGTGATCTCCCGGCCGAAATCATCCAGAGCGACTCGCAGTAAATTCCTTCAGACTAGCGATGCGATTTTGTAAAGAGGCGTGTTTTTATTCCGGCATTGTCCCGCCGCTTAAGGCGTCGTAACCTGATGAACGGAAAGGTTCGAATGTATCGGCGACTCGGTTGGCTTTTTTGCATGATTTTGTCTGTTCCAGTTTTTGCGTCGGCGGCAGCTCTGCACGATGCTTTCAATTCGCAGGGGGCATACGCCTATACGGCGCAGATTGCCGGCTTCGGCGAGCGATGGCCGGGATCGCCGGGGCACCAGAAGACCGAAGACCTGATCCGTCAGGTGTTGCAAAAGGATGGGGCGCAAATCGAAGCGGATAATTTCACGGCGAGCACGCCGCGCGGGCCGGTGCCGGTGCACAACATCATTGGCAAATTCAATGTGACGTCCGACGCGAGCCAGCCCATTTTCATTCTGGCAGGGCATTACGACACGCTTTTCAAGAAGGGCTTCGTCGGCGCCAATGACGGCGCGTCAAGCACGGCAATTCTGCTCTCGTTCGCCGATGCTCTGGCGCA
>DATNBB010000067.1:0-3557 GCA_035607335.1 Binatia bacterium
AAAGGGTTACGACGGCTTCACAATTATTTACGTTAATTCGTAAATGCGTGGAATAAGAGGGGTTGGTAGCGATACCGGGATTCGAACCCGGATTTTAGCCTTGAGAGGGCTACGTCCTAACCCTTAGACGATATCGCCGCAAGCGCTTTCGTTCGCACAATTCCCCATGATTTGACGTCAACGCGAAGGGATCGTGCGGAAAGCCAGTTCGATTTTCCCATGCCAACACTATAGTTGCAAGGCGAAGCCCTTGGCTCACCGTGTCTGGGGGCGCTCCCCCGTGCTGCTTCCAGAGAGCCGTGGCTGTGGCCTCGCGCGTAGTGCGAATCGGGAATAAGTGTGGCACTATTCCCATCGATAGGTTGAAGGGGGAGCCATGATCCGTCGAGTCTGGATACTTGCAGTAGCAGCAGTTACGATCACTGCTGTTTCACTGGTTTACGCCGCCGAACCGAATGTCGTTACTACGGACGCCGGCAAGCTCTCTGGCGTCACCGACGCGCTGGGCGTGACCTCTTACAAGGGCATTCCATTCGGTGCACCGCCCGTCGGTAAGCTGCGCTGGCAAGCCCCGCAGCCTGTCGAACATTGGACGGGCGTTCGCAAGGCCGATCACTTTGGCAACGCTTGCTTCCAAAACGAGGCGCACTCGCGCCTTCCCTGGACTGAGCCTTTCATGGAGCAAGGGCCTGTCAGCGAAGATTGCCTGTACCTGAACGTCTGGACAGCAGCGAAATCGCCGAATGAGCGACGGCCCGTGATGGTCTATATGTACGGCGGCGGCTTTAACGAAGGCGCGGGTTCGGTGGCCGTTTACGACGGAACGCAGCTCGCCAAACGTGGCGTTGTTGTTGTGAACATGAACTATCGCGTCGGCCCGCTTGGTTTTCTGGTTTATCCGGAACTTTCGAAAGAATCCGAGCACGGTGTTTCCGGCAACTATGGCTTGCTTGACCAGATCGCCGCGTTGCAATGGGTGCATAAGAACATTGCAGCCTTCGGAGGCGATCCGAGTCGCGTCACGATCTTCGGACAGTCAGCGGGCGCGATTTCTGTTTACGATCTGATGCAGAGTCCGCTTGCGAAAGGTTTGTTTGCGCGGGCGATTGCGGAGAGCGGCCCTGGTCTGATTGGAGGGCGCGGTGGAGCGCAACCCACTCTCGCGGATCGCGAACAAGCCGGCGCTCGCTGGGCAGAAGCAAAGGGCGCACATTCTCTTGCCGAATTGCGCGAGCTCTCGCCGGACGAGATTTTCAAGTCTATGGGGCGCGGCGGGCCACCGTCGCCGAACCAGCCCGTCGCGGACGGCTGGGTACTTCCCGCACCGGGGGCTGCGCCGCCGCAAAACGAAGCTCCGATTCTTCTTGGGATGGTCGCGGACGACATTGGCGTTAGCGCAGGCAACGCTGCGCAGAAGCCCACCGTCGCTTCTTATGAAGAGGCCGCGAAGAATAAATATGGGGAGAAGGCCGACGAGTTTCTGAAGCTCTACCCGGTGAAGTCCGATGACGATGTCGCCGCGATGCTGAAAACCGCCGCTCGCGATCAGGCTCGTGTTTCGATTGACTTGTGGTCAGCGAACCAAGTGAAGCTCAGCGGAAAAGTTTACACCTACTTTTTCGATCGTGTGCTCCCGTGGCCTGAGCATCCGGAGTTCGGTGCGTTCCACACTTCGGACGTGCCTTATGTTTTCGAAAATCTGGATCTCACGGGCCATCCGGTCGAAGCGGTGGATCACAAAGTCTCCGATGCCGTGTCGTCGTATTGGATGAACTTCGCCGCGAAAGGCGATCCAAACGGGAAATCGCTCGCGCATTGGCCCGCTTACATGCCAGGTGCTCACAGGACAATGGAATTAGGTGAAAAGATGGGCGCAATTCCGGAAGCTGCCACGCCGGAGCGCATCGCTTTCCAGATAACCTACCTTGAGCAACGCCAGCAGGCGCCCGGCCGATAAACGGCGCGACCGCGTCTGTTTAGCTTCGCGCGGGTGCAGGGTTTTGCGAAGAATGCGAAGAGAACCGGGGAATTCTGCGCCGCGTCCAGGATACGATCGCCTCGAAATGGCCTTTGCGCCAGGCGAGTTCGAAGAAATTGAGCAACAAAGCCAGCACGAGTAGAAACGGCCACAACTCTTCGCTTTGCAATCCCTGTGAACCGTTTTTATCGAGCAACTGTGCGACGGTGGGATTCACAGTTCCTCCCGTTGCGTGAGCCATTTCCTCGAGTAGCGCCACGTTCACCGATTTCGACTTCAACTCCTCGGCTGCGCGCACGAAACCAACCGCAGGCAGCAGAGATGCAGGTCCCTCCGCAGCCACTCGGTACAATCCGCTCTGATTTGCATCAATGGCAGCTTCGTAGTGGTCCGGCGCCGTCTCATGCAGCGCGATACGTTGCGTGGAGCGGTCCGGTGCCGTAACCGTCACAGCAAGCGGCTCAAGTGTTTTCAGAATGGCCGCGGCGCTCTTTTCAGGACCCTCCGTCACGTCATACGTCACGGTCGTCTGCGTTCCATCTTCGCTGAAGCGAACTCCCGTGTGTACAACGGCATCGTGACGGCTCATGTCGCGCACCATCTGCGGCCAAAATGCGCCATACGAATGCCAGCGCACCCAGCCTGCGGACCACCGTGCGCGCGAATCGGAAAGGAACGCGGCCACCCGCCCGAGGCCATACTGCCAGCGAACGAGAAGCGGCTCGCCAGTATTCGTGCGAAGAATCGTTTCCGCTCCGGTGCGAGCCTTTGTCTTAACGAAGCCCAGCAATTCGGGCGAGTGCGCGAAATCGATGCCATCGGTAAGTTCCATCGGCCGCACGGAAACCGCATGCACCGGCTTTTCAACGATTTCCGTATTTTCCAGATTTTTCGTCTCGTCGTTGACGATTTCGGTGATCTTGTGCGGGTCCTCGATGAAATAGGACTTGCCGTGCGTCGAATCGGAAATCTCTTGCAGGAACTTGCTGTCCACGTCGTCGCCGACTCCGATGGTCGAAATTGTGACGCGGTTTTTAGCGGCGTCCTGTTCAAGTTGCGGAAGATCGCCCGGAGGCGACATGCCATCCGTGAGCAGAATGATGTGTTTGCGGGTCGCTTGAACCGGAAGAACGGCTTCATAAGCGGCCTCCAGCGCCGGATAAATGCGCGTGCCGCCGCTTGCTTCAATAGATTCAATCGCCGTGTCAATGCCGTTCGCTTCCGAGACGGGCGTCAGCGGCAAGACCCATCGAAATTCCTTGTCGAAAGCGATCAAGCCCACTTCATCGATGCGACGCAACCCTGCGATGCTCGCGCGCGCCGCCTGCCGGACCATTTCGATCTTCGGGCCTTCCATGCTGAGCGATTTATCCAGCACGAGAACAAGCGCCGTAGGCTGCTGCGGTGCGGGATTCGGATCGCCGCGCACGGGGAGCAGCTTGTCAAACGCTGTGGACGGCTCCTTCGCAATCTGCGCGTTCCGGTCGCCGCCAATGAAAATCAGTCCGCCGCCCGCGGAGACGTAATTTGCGATGGCCGCGCCTTCTTCCGGCGAAAGCGGCTGATCGGGGTAATTGTC
>DATNBB010000073.1:0-14135 GCA_035607335.1 Binatia bacterium
GGCCTGCGTGCGTGCTACCTGCGAGAGCTCGATCTCCGGATCGATCCGCAGCGTGGGAATCGGGCTTTCATGCTCGGCCTGAAAGCGATTCACGCCGACGACAACTTGCTCGCCCCGTTCGACGGCCTGCTGGTATTCGTACGCGGATCGTTGAATCTCCTGCTGCACATAACCGCTCTCGATTGCACGCAGCATCCCGCCCATTTTGTCGATCTTTTCGATGTAAGCGCGGGCGCCGCTCTCGATTTCGTTGGTGAGCTTTTCGATCGCATAGGAACCGCCGAGCGGGTCGGCAGTCTGCGTAACGCCGGTTTCGTAGGCAATAATCTGCTGCGTGCGCAGCGCAAGGAGCGCGGCATCCTCAGTGGGCAGTGCGAGTGCTTCGTCGAGTGCGTTTGCGTGCAGCGATTGGCAGCCGCCGAGCACGGCTGCAAGGCATTGGAGTGCGACGCGCACCACATTATTTTGCGGCTGTTGCGCGGTAAGCGAAGAACCTGCCGTCTGCGCGTGAAAACGCAGCATCATCGAACGCGGGTCTTTTGCACCGAAGCGGTCGCGCATCGTGCGCGCCCAGAGGCGTCGAGCGGCGCGGTATTTCGCCACCTGCATCAGAAAGTCGTTATGCGCGTTGAAGAAAAAGGAAATTTGCGGTGCGAAGTCGTCAACCGCAAGACCCGCCGCAACGGCAGCCTCGCAATACGCGATGGCGTTCGCTAGCGTGAATGCTACTTCCTGCACCTCTGTCGAGCCGGCCTCCCGAATGTGATAGCCCGAGACGGAAATCGCGTTCCAGCGCGGAATTTCCCGCTGGCACCACGCAAACATGTCCGTCACAATGCGCATCGCCGGGCGCGGAGGGTAAATATACGTTCCGCGCGCGATGTATTCCTTCAGAATGTCGTTCTGCACGGTGCCGGAAAGCTTCTCCAGCGCGACGCCTTGCTTTTTCGCAACCGCGACGTACAGTGCCAGCAAAATCGCGGCGGTCGCGTTGATCGTCATTGACGTGGACACACGATCAAGTGGTATCTGATCGAAGAGTATTTGCATATCTTCGAGTGAGTCGATCGCGACGCCCACTTTGCCCACTTCGCCCAGAGCCAGCGGCGAATCGGAGTCCATGCCGATTTGCGTCGGAAGATCGAACGCGACCGAGAGGCCCGTCTGGCCGCGTTCGAGCAGATAGCGGAATCGCCGGTTGGATTCCACAGCCGTGCCGAAGCCTGCGTATTGCCGCATCGTCCAGAGCCGGCCGCGATACATTGTGGCGTAAACGCCGCGCGTGAAGGGAAATTCCCCGGGAACGCCAAGCTCCAGCGAAGGATCCCAATTCAGCAGATCGTCTGCCGTTACCACTGTTTTAAGTGGTAGGCGCGAGGCTGGGCCGGACTCCTTTTCAGGCAGCTTTTCTTGACGGCTTGTTTGATTGGGCGTGCGGTCTGCTTTGGCGTCGGCCATCCGCGTCTACCGGATGCGCCGTGCCCTGCGAAATGCGAAAAAAGCAAAGGCCGCCATCATGAACGTGTAGATCACTGCAAACGCAATAATGAGCGGCCAGTAGGTGGGGTGATATTTCCATTCGCGGTAAGCGGCTATCGCCCCGTAGATGGAAAACAGCCCGAAGAATACGCCGGTCGTTTCATGAAACACCTGGCGCACCACCCGCCAGATCACACGCAAGGTGATCAGGATGGACTGCCACAGTGTCGGGCCGACTTGGTGAGGCATGCGGAGATTTTAATACATTCCGGGCCGATTGGCCCTCTCTAGGAGCAACCGGCCAGCCAAAAAACCGAGTGGGCAGCCAGCCGGGGTTCCCCAGCCAGCCCTCTCACAAGGCCTCAATTTTTAGGGTGCCAGGACGGACCAAAAGTGCATTCTTAACGGGAGCTAAGTGCCTTTTTGCGTCATACCGGCTGTCGCAGATGCTGCAAGAAAGTGCGCCTACTCCGCCCGCTTTTGCGCGCGAAGTTTGCGGCTGGCAAAGGTTCTCGCGAGCATCGGCAGCTTGTCATAAGGCAGCTTGCCGGCTTCATAGAGCTTCATTTTCGCCTTCACGGCCTTGCGGCGGCGACGCTGGCGCTTCTGGGCAACGTAACGCTTATCGTGAGCCATTCAAATCCTCTTTTCCTAAGTCACTCGATTTTCAAAAGTTAGCCGACGCTCGTGATCGCAAAGCCTCACTTCGGATTGCAGGAAAATCGGCGCATTCGATTGTAACCGAGAAGCACCCCGATGCAAGTCCCGCTGTGAATCGAGGGCCGCTTCCAGTAGCATAGTGAAACTGTGCCTCCTATCGCCATCTACGCCAACCGAATTTTGACGCCCGTCGAGGAGCTGAACGACGCCGTCATCCTTGTTGATGGCGCGAAAATTAGCGCCATCGGCCATCGCGACCAGATACAAGTCCCTTCAGATGCAGTGCATTACGCCTCGCCCGGATCGACAGTCGTGCCGGGGTTTGTCGACGTGCACATCCACGGCGCGGGCGGCCATGACGTGATGGAGGGAACCGCACGTGCGCTCGATAAAGTCACCGAAACCGTAGCGCGCTATGGAACAACTTCTATCCTGGCGACTACGGTGACCGCGCCCATCGACGACACATGCAAAGCCCTTGAAGGCATTGCACGTTACGTTCGGAATCATGAGCAGCCCGAGGAAAACGGAAAGGCTGCTGCCGAGATTCTGGGCGTGCATCTGGAAGGACCATTTATCAGCAAAGCGCAACGTGGCGTGCATCCAGTCGACGCACTAGTCAAACCGTCCGTCGAAATCCTCGAAAAATTCATGCAGGCGGCGGACGGTCTCGTGCGCATCGTCACGACCGCACCGGAACTACCCGGCGCCCTGAAACTCATTGAATATGCAGCGGTTCACGGAATCGTGCCTGCGATGGGCCACACAAACGCCACGTATGACGAGGCGCGCGCGGGGATTCAGGCCGGCGCGCGGCACTCCGTGCACACATACAACGCGATGCGCCCATTTGAGCACCGTGACCCCGGCATCCTGGGCGCAATCCTCACCGACCCCGAGGTAACGGCCGAAGTGATCGCCGACGGTCATCATGTAGCTGGTCCGGCAATTCAGGTTCTGATGGGCACAAAGGGGTTCGAAACGGTAATTCTGATCAGCGACGGCATTGCTGCTACAGGTATGCGCGATGGCACCTATCCCCTTGGAAACTTTAAGGTTACGGTAAAAGACGGGGTCTGCCGAAATGAAGAAGGAAAGATGGCGGGCAGCACGTTGACGCTCGACCGCGCTCTGCGCTTTGTCGTGGCGCTCGGCGTCCCGTTTGCGGATGCCGTAAAGATGGTCACAATCCAGCCGGCGCGCCGTGTCGGCATTGCTGGAAGAAAGGGCATTCTCGCCCCAGGCTCCGACGCAGATGTTGTAGTTCTTACGCCGGACTTGAGAGTCGAGGGAGTGATGACGCGCGGGGCGGGGCTAGTTCCAAACGCTTAACAAAAAAGCGGGCATCAGGAATTCAGCGGAATCTTTAACTCTTCTGCCAATTGATAAGGATCAAAAGGGCTGCAGGAGAAGAAGCGGCCATCAACTTCAATCGTAGGAACTTTGCGGCGACCTTCGTTTACTTTGAGAACAATTCCTTCGGCGCCCGGCGTTTCATCGATGTTGATTTCCCGGAAAGTGATGCCACGTTCGCGGAGAAACTGCTTGGCGCGACGGCAATCCCCGCACCATCGCGTACCGTACATTGTGATTTGGCTCATTCTGCGTTTCTGTTAGCGCGATTGCGTCTGCGCCGTGATATCGACATTTCAGCTTATTTGATGCGTCGATTCCAGCGCAGATTCACCGCCTTTTCGCGAATGGTAAACAGCAGAGCGTTGCTTGCGAACTAATCAGTGTCCGCCATCCTGCGTGGCGCCGATCCTGGCAGCCGCTTGCAAACCCACAAGTGAACGCTCCAGATCAACCGAAGCGTGGCGCCAGGCCTCATCTCCGGGAGCGGTTTGAGCGAGCCGCGCCCTTGCCGCTTCCGCCGATTCGCGAGTACGGGCCACGTCCACTTCTTCGGCCTTTTCGGAAATTTCCGCGAGCACGATCACGCGATCAGGCAGCACTTCTGCATAGCCGTGCGCAATGGTTAGATAACGCGGCTGACCATTCTTCTGATACGTGAGGATACCGATGCCAAGTTCGGTGAGCAACGGAGCGTGACCAGGCAGCACTCCAAGATAACCATCTTTACCGGGCAGCTCGACAGACTGCACTGTCTCCTGTAGCACGTGACGCTGCGGCGTGACGACTTGCAACTCGATGTCGGTAGGTAGCGCCATGTGAATCGCCCGCGCGGCAAGCTATGCCGTTGCGGCCATCTTCTCCGCGCGTTCGCGAACTTCTTCGATCGTACCCACCATATAAAACGCCTGCTCCGGCAGATCGTCGTGCTTGCCTTCCACGATTTCTTTGAAGCCGCGGACGGTGTCTTCGATCTTCACGTATTTGCCTTCGATACCTGTGAACTGCTGCGCGACGAAGAACGGCTGCGAGAGGAACTTTTCGATCTTCCGCGCGCGTGCCACCGTTTGCTTGTCATCGTCCGAAAGTTCTTCGATACCGAGAATCGCGATAATGTCTTGCAGTTCCTTGTAACGCTGCAACACGGATTTCACCGAGCGCGCCACATCGTAGTGATCTTTCCCAATGATGCGGGGATCGAGAATGCGCGAGTAGCTCGCCAGCGGATCAACGGCAGGATAAATGCCGCGCTCCACAATTTGGCGGCTTAGGTTCGTGGTCGCGTCAAGATGCGTGAATGTTGCGGCCGGCGCAGGATCTGTGTAATCGTCCGCAGGTACGTAAATCGCTTGCACGGATGTGATCGATCCGTGCTTGGTGGAAGTAATTCGCTCCTGTAATTCGCCGATTTCGGTGTTGAGGTTCGGCTGATAGCCGACGGCGGAAGGCATGCGGCCGAGAAGCGCGGATACTTCCGAGCCTGCCTGCACAAAACGGAAAATGTTGTCGATGAAAAGCAAGACGTCGAGGTGCTCTTCGTCGCGAAAATATTCGGCCACGGTCAAGCCCGTCAAGCCAACACGAAGTCGCGCACCGGGCGGCTCAGTCATCTGACCGTAGATCAGAGCGCAACGGGACTTTTCGGAGTTACCGGGTACAACGACACCTGACTCCTGCATTTCGAGCCATAGGTCATTGCCTTCGCGAGTGCGTTCGCCTACGCCTGAGAAAACAGAAACGCCGCCGTGCTTCATCGCGACGTTGTGGATCAACTCCTGAATGAGCACGGTCTTGCCGACGCCGGCGCCACCAAAGAGGCCGATCTTGCCGCCCTTCAAATACGGCTCCATCAGATCGACAACCTTAATGCCTGTTTCGAACATTTCCAGTGTCGTCGACTGATCTTCCAGAGAGGGTGCGGGCCGGTGAATTGGATAGCGCTTGTCCGTGTGGACGGGACCGAGCTTATCGACGGGTTCGCCAAGCACGTTGAGCACGCGCCCAAGAGTGGCGCGGCCCACGGGGACGGAAATCGGCTCGCCAAGGTCTTCGACCTTCATGCCGCGCACTAGACCCTCGTTTGGTTTCATCGCGACACAGCGTACGCGACCTTCGCCCAAGTGCTGCTCGACTTCGCACACGAGATCAATTGGCTCAGGGACGTCGTAACCTTCGCTGGTGATCCTCACAGCGCTGTGAATGAGCGGCAGATGTCCTTCTTCGAATTGCACGTCAACAACGGGCCCGATTACTTCGACCACGTGCCCGGATCTTTTGCTGTTACTTGGCATGAAATCTCCCTGTGAATGGCGCTCAGCTCAGTGCCGACGCAGCGCCGCTTACAATTTCGATAAGTTCTTTGGTAATGCCCGCCTGCCGGATCTTGTTCATGTCCAGCGTCAGCCGCTCGATGAGATCCGCCGCGTTGCGCGTGGCCGAATCCATTGCCGTCATGCGGGCAGCATGCTCGGCGGCCGCTGATTCCAGCAGAATCCGAAAAACTTCCGCCTCGAGATAGCGCGGCACGAGCCCCGCGAACAACTCCGCCACCGGTTGCTCGTAAATGTAATCAACAACCCAGCCCTTACCGCTTGGCGCAAGATCGTGCGGCAGGCTCGCTTCATCGGATTTGCGCGAGACCCCGACGGTTTCTTCCGCTTGCGATTCGGTCAAAACGGCCGGATCAATCGGCAACAGCTTCTGAACTTGAAGCTTCTGCACAAGCACGTTCTTGAATTCGTTATAGACAGCGTAGACTGCGTCCACTTGGCGTGCGGAGTACAGTTCGGCAATTTTTGCCGCGATCTCTTTTGCGGATGAGAACTCCACGTTAGAGGAAACACCAATCCATTCGCCGGCGAAGTCGTATCCGCGCTTCTTCAAGGTGTCGCGGCCTTTCTTTCCCACAACCATCACCTGCTTGGTTTTCGACTGGTCCTCGCGAAGAAATTGCAGAGCGCGGCGGATCACGTTCGTATTGAATGCACCCGCAAGCGAGCGGTCGCCCGTCAAGACCACCGCCAAGACGCGTTCTTCGGGGCGACGTTCAAGCAACGGATGCTGCGGCGTTTCAATGCGGGCCGCCGCGGAGCGCATTACGCGGAGAATTTCGCGTGCATAAGGACGTGCGGCAAACACACCCTCCTGCGCGCGCCGCAACTTTGCAGCTGCCACGAACTTCATGGCGCGCGTGATCTGTTGCGTGCTCTTTACCGAGCGAATTCGGCGTCGATAATCAAGAAGTGTGGGCATCTATACGTTTTGCTCAGTCACCAAGGCGCAGCAAGCAGCGCCCCTACAACATGCATCACAATAAGATTCAGTCCGCTGCAGCTGCAGCCGCGCCCGCCGTCGCTTTAAATGCTTCCTTAAACCCATCCAGCGTAGACTTCAACTCTGCACGGATCGAATCATCCAGAGCCTTTTTCTCGCGAATGTTCGTGAAGAGGCCCGGATTATTCGTCTCGATATAAACGTACATCTCCCGCTCGAAACGGCGCACTTCAGAAATCTCGAGATCATCGAGGTACTTGTTGCTACCGGCCCAAATGATCACAATCTGGCGCTCGACGGGTAGCGGCTGATATTGATCCTGTTTCAGGATTTCGACGAGACGCTGACCGCGGAAGAGCTGCGCTTTCGTCGTCTTATCGAGCTGGTCTGTGCCGAACTGCGCAAACGCGGCGAGATCCCGATACTGTGCCATATCGAGGCGCAGCGTGCCGGCAACCTGACGCATAGCTTTGATCTGCGCATTGCCGCCGACGCGGCTGACCGAAATACCGGCGTTGATTGCAGGACGAATGCCCGCATTGAACAGGTCCGCTTCAAGATAGATCTGGCCATCTGTAATCGAAATCACGTTGGTCGGAATGTATGCCGAAACGTCACCAGCCTGCGTTTCGATCACAGGCAAAGCCGTGAGCGAACCTGCGCCGAGCGCATCGCTTAGTTTTGCCGCCCGCTCGAGTAAGCGCGAATGCAGGAAGAAAACGTCTCCCGGATAGGCTTCGCGGCCTGGAGGACGACGCAGTAGCAACGAAATTTCGCGGTAGGATTGCGCGTGCTTAGAAAGATCGTCATAAAAACAGATCGCGTGCTTCTTGTTGTCGCGGAAATATTCGCCCATCGCGCATCCGGCGAATGGCGCGATGTATTGCATCGTGGCAGGTTCGGTAGCGGACGCGGCAACGACAATCGTGTAATCCATTGCTCCATTGTCCGTGAGTGTCTTTACGACTTGCGCGATCGTGGATCGCTTCTGCCCGATTGCGACGTAAATGCAAATCATGTCGCCGCCGCGCTGATTAAGGATCGTATCGAGAATAATGGCGGTCTTACCGGTCTGCCTGTCGCCGATGATCAACTCGCGCTGGCCGCGGCCGATAGGAATCATCGAATCGATAGCCTTGATTCCGGTCTGCAGAGGCTCGCGAACAGGCTGCCGGTCGATAACGCCCGGAGCGATTTTCTCCAGCGGATTCCGATGCTGCGTATTGATCGGCCCTTTGCCGTCGAGCGGCTGGCCAAGCGGATTCACCACGCGCCCGATGAGCGCATCGCCAACAGGCACGGACATGATGCTGTTCGTGCGCTTTACCGTGTCGCCTTCGCGAATTTCGGTGTAATCACCAAGCAGCACCGTGCCGACCTGGTCCTCTTCTAGGTTGAGCGCGATTCCGAAGACGCCATGCGGAAAAGCCAGCATCTCGCCGGCCATGCAGCGGTCCAAACCGTGGACGCGCGCGATTCCATCGCCGACCGAAATCACCGAGCCGACTTCTTCGACGGCTACCGTCTGCTCGTAATTTTCGATCTGCTGCCGCAGTATGCTCGTGATTTCGTCTGCCTTGATATTCGCCATGCCTTGCTCCTAAAATTCCTGCGTTCTGCGCTCCCTGCCCTGCAGCTAATTCCGCTCAAGCTGCTCACGCAGCCTATTTAGCTTCTCTCGCACCGAGCCGTCGTAAACCGTCGATCCCACGCGCACCACGGCGCCGCCGAGAAGCGACCCATCCTCGCCAAAACGGGCTTCGATCTTCTTGCCCGTCCGCCGCTCGAGAGCTGCCGTCAACTCGCGCCGTTCGGCGTCGCTCAAAACACGCGCGGAGATTACTTCCGCCTGCGCGATTCCCATTCGCGCATTCAATTCTTCGCCCAGTGCTCGGTCGATCTCGCGGAGCAATTCGGTGCGTCCATGCATCACAATGAGGTGAATAAAATTTGCTACGTTTGGATCGAGCTGCATGCGCGAGGCGAGCGTCTTGATCACGTTCTGCTTCACTTCGATATCGACGGCCGGACTTTCAAGAAAATTCCTAAGATCAGCGGCGGAATAAAATGCGGCTACGAAGCTCTCAAAATCCCCTCTCACGCGCTGTGCGTTGTTCTTTTCGAGTGCCACGTCGGCCATGGCCGCTGCGTAACGCCGTGCGACTGCCTCGCTCAATTCCGACTCCCATCGAGTGATTCCACAAACGCGCGAAATACTGCCGCTTCCGTGCCGGCCGTCATCTGATCGCGCAACAGAACTTCAGCCTGGTCCACAGCCACACGACCTGCAAAAGCCTTCAATTCCAGGCGTGCAGCATGTTCGGCGGCGGCAATTTCCGCCTGACCTGCGCGTTCAATATTCTGCGCGTCTGCCTTCGCCAACGCCCGGATGCGCTGTGCTTCGTTTTCGTTGGCGCGCTGCGCGTCGGCACGCAATTGCGCAACCTCTGCATCGAGGTGAGACATCTTTTCCTGGACCATGCGGCGCTGATTTTCAGCAACTTCGCGCGCGTGTTTACCCTCAGCGATGCGCTGCGAAATCTGTTCCGCGTTGCGCCGGAAATACGGACCAGCCTTCGCGAAGCCCCAGGCGATTAATCCGAAAACAATCGCGAAATTGATCCAGCGGAAAACCCAACCGGTCGTTGTGGTCGTCGCGTCGCCGCTCTCCTGAGCCATCGTGGGTGCCGCCGCCAAAGCGACCAACATGGTCGTCGAGCACAGGTTTCGAAAAAGCGGCTTCATTGCATGACTCCCGCTCCGCGCACAGGCCCTTCTAATACCGTCCGCGCAATCGCAGCCGCCAACTCAGGCGCTTGTCGTTCAATTTCTGCGCGGGCGGTAGCCGTTTCAGCCGCTATCTTCTTTTTTGCGGCGACGACTTCATCCTGAACACGACTCCGCATCGCCTGCAACAGCCGCGTCCGTTCATCCAACACGGTCTGACGCGCCACCTCCTGCTCCGCAAAAATCTTCGCACGCGCCTTTTTCAGAGCATCGTTGTAGGCATCGAGCTCATTCTTCGCCTCCGCTTCAACCGCAGCCGCCTCGGCACGGGCACCCTCGATGCGGGCGGTCCGCTCCATCATCGCTTTTCGAATCGGCGTGAAGAATGCCCACTTCAAGAAAGCGTAAAAAAGGAGAACGACGATCACTGTGGGCACAGATTGGAGAAACAGTTCGCCGAGCTGGTGCAGAATTTGCATCTTCGGAGGAACTTAAGTTAGCCGATACTCCCGTTTTTGTTTCGAATCGGTGCGAAGCCCACGCACCCAGACACACAAATGAGGCATTCAAAGAACGTCAATTATCGCAGACGGCCTGCAACGCGTCAACGCCGTCGGCAAACGTAAGGCGATAAGAAGCAACGATAAGAATTTTATATCGCGGCGGGAACACTCGGCCTGAAAACCTTCCTGTAGGCAAACAACACCCACAAAATCGCGATGCCGAATACGATGCCGGAGAGAAGGCTTATCCGCATAATTGCCATCGGAAATGCAAAATCCATCGGCATTGCGGGCATTCCTCGAGAGGACTCGTACTGCATAACCGCTTCGAACATGCGACCGGACACTCCGGGGATAAAAACGAGGCAGGCCATGTTTACAAGGCCCAGAACCTGATATGCAATCGCAACGCCCCAACCCCAAGGACGTAGTCGAATCAACCCGATACCCGCTACGAGACTGAGCACGGCAAAGACTGCCAGGCACACTCCTGCTGCCCTGCCCTGTAGTGCAACACCAAAAAAGAACATCGGGCTATGCAGAAGATAAATAAATGGGAAGATGCAGCTTCCAAGAAGAAAAAGGATCGCGACGAAGACAATAAGAACAGGCCTATGCGGCGTTGCATCCGCGGGCGCTTGTATGATTGCTGGCATACTACTCGCTACGAAATCGGGACTTGGAAGGGGTGCCCTCTTGAACTGTTCCTTAACATTTCGCCGGTTGAAGAAGTAAAGCCAAAAGCCGCCAAGCGCGGCAAAAGAACCGTAGAACAATCCGACTCCCACACGCATAAACAGGATGAAATTCGGCGGCGTGCCTGGTGGTTGCGGAATAGGCAAAAACGCAAAAATTAACAGCGGAACTAACGAAAAGAAGAGCATCAATGCGCTGAACACGATTATCGAGATTCGCGCCCATTCGCGCAAATTCAATAGGCCGACGCCGGATGCGATTCCCCACCCGGAAAAACCAATACCGAACACAGCTTCAAAGATCAATACCGCGTGCATGATCGGCAGATTGACGTTCGGCTGGCGCGGAAGGGCGAGCACTAACGCGCTCAACCCCAGGAACAGCAGCGTAAACGCGCAGCCTATGAATACGAGAACTGCAGAAAGGGTCACTCCGATCGAACGCTGCATCGTGCGCCTCCTTCGACCGACCGCGACTACATATCAGAATGTGCCAACCGTCCTGGTTGCTCCTCCGGAGACTGCCGCCTCGCCGTGCTGATAGTCCTTCGGCTTACACACAAGCGCAGCGAGAGCGCGATGGAGATTTCGCGCGAGATCGAGGTTGACGTCAGTCGAAAACACGCGGCATATTCCTGCCCATCATGCGCAGCGGTACTCAGGCTGACGTTAAAAGTCGAATCCGTGAGGAAATGTTAACGGGTGCGATTCGCCAGCCGCAAACGTTTTGGCCGGCGCGATGTCAAGTCAGTTATATATGAGTATGCTTGGCCAAAAAAAAGCGCCCCGGTTTTCCGGGGCGCCTTTTGCCTTGATCCTGCCGTCTGGCAGGTAACTCGCTCGACATTGGAAGGGTAGCGAGTCTCTTGTTTTAGTTGCCTGAGGAATTGGTGGAAGTCGAAGCCTGCGCGGGCGCCGTCTTCGGCGAGCTCAGGTAACCCACGATCTTGTTCTTGCCGACCTGGTTCACGACGAACTCAAGAGGGGCACGCGCACCGCTCGCGAAGAAATAGAGCGGCTCGTTGGCCGAGAGGTTCTTCTTTTCGTGGCGCTGGTCGTCGACGAAGATCGTGACGTTGTACTGGCTCTTTTTCGTATTGGTCCCGCGGAGTTCAACCATCACGTTGCCGACCTTCTCGCGAGTGTTCTTCTTGTCGATCGTGAACTCGTAATAGTCGCGTTCGCCGAGGCGACGGAGTTCCTCGACCTCGTCATGATTGCGGGCGATGAGCGTACCGAACTCGCCGTGCATCATGTTCATGCTGTTCTTCGTCGTCTCAAGATCGGTCTTGACACCAGTCACATCGGTGCCAATTTTGTTCATGTCGTCGATGCTGGCTTTGGTGGCGACCTGACCATTAATGTCGCTCAGATTGCTCTGCAGAGACTGGATCTGCTTCGCGTCATCAGCCTTGATCTTGTTGGCTTGGGCGCGAGCGCGAGTCAGCTCTGTCTGAGTGAGCTTCATCTTATCAGTCACAACGCTCAATTCACCTTCCAGCTGCGCGTTGGTATCCTCCGCCTTCGTGAGGCGCTGCGCGAGGAGGTCTTCGTTCTGCTTATCCGTCTGAGTCTGGGTGTTCAATGCCTGTTCAACCGTTTTCGCATGGCTCGACGCTGACCAACCAATGGCCAGTCCGGTGATTGAAATAACCGCCAATGCCACAACGGCCAGCCCTATCCATCGGGGCGCTGAGTTGTCCGTCACAATCACATCTCTTTCGTCGCTCATCTGCTCTATTCCTCCGTGGGAACCCCTTGCTGGAGAGCAGTAATGCAAGACCCGCGCCAAATGCCTGATATAACGGGCTAGGCCATGTAAGTTGAAGATCCTACGTGACTTAGGAAAAGCTTTGAGTGGCAGAAGGTTGATCTACCGACAACCAAATATTGAAATTCTTACACGGTATGTACTGTTTCCTACGCGGTGCACTCAATGATGTCTAGTACCAGACACATAGACGATGCCAACCCCAAGTAGGGGTCACTAGAAGTACCCTCACCATGGCTTCAAGGAGGACGAAGCTCTCGGCCCTGTCCTGAAACAAACGCGCGCTTATTTGCCGATCATGAACACGGTAAACGAATCCGCGATCATCGGTGCGCGTCCCCCACGAAATCCTCCACGGCCACGTTCTCCTGCAGGAGGAGGTGTTGCGGGCTGAGGTGGCGGCGCCGGCGCGGGACCGAATTCGGCAGTCATCGTAAACAAATGGTTCGTCTTTGTGTCGAGCGCGATTGTCTTTGCAACAGGCATGGTTTGCAACGTCTGCTCGACCGAGAAGCTGGTGGGGCCATTTTCCTTAATAAACGTCATAGTACCGCCGCGTTCGGCACTGATTGCTTCCATCGTATTTGGATTGAAGACAGCCGTATCCACACGCATTCCCGTCGGAAGCGTCGTGATAATCTTGCCGTTTTCCGCGCTCAGGATAATTACGTTCGACGACGGCTGGCGATAATAGGCAAAAAGAATATGGTTTTTCGCATCCAGGGCGAGGCCGCTGCCCCCGGTTCCCTCCGAACTGACGTCATAGTGCGCCGTGACTTTCATGTTCTTCGCATCCACCACGGCGACGTTTGCTTTGTCGGAAATATTCACATAGACGGTGCCCTTACCGTCGCTCACTCCTTGCTCCGGCGCGCCGCCGAGGTCAATCGTGCCCACGACCGTGCCATCCTTGCCGTCAATGACCGTCGCATAGGGCGGTTGATGGCTGAAGATCCATACGCGCTCGTTATACGGGTCGTACATAATGCCATCCGGCCGCCCATCTACGTCGATCGTTTTGATCACCTTAAGAGTTTGCGAATCCCACATTGTTACGGGCTTCGTAGTGGAAAATCCGTGATGCGATTTCGGATCGACTGTAGCGCCACCCGCAGCAATAGTCGGGATCGAACCAGCCGAACCGAGCGTATCCAGCTTGAAAACCATGAGTCCCGCTGGTCCATTGCGCGGAACATACAAACGTCTGCCTGCTACATCCGCGAAGATGTAGTCGAATCCACCTTCTCCGCCGGCCTTCACCTTTTTCAATATTTTGTAGGAGCCGCTCGATGACTCCTGCTTCGCTCGCGCCAAGCCTACTGACGTGAGAATAATCGCTAAGGCCGCAAGAACCACTAACAATCGCTTCATGCAAACCTCCTATTCGAAGCCGTGAGCCACGGCTTGCGGTAAAGCCGCATCCGTATATTTAAGATAGACGGAGAAAACCTCGCCGGGAGTTATAGCATCCCAAACCTGAAGCCAACCTGAATGCCAATCCTCGTTCTTTATTTCCGAATCACCTCTTGCTAGCATGGGGATTCATCGAAGAAGTCGAATCGAAACTTCGACCGAGTTGTTCGGTTTTCCGATATGCCCTGCCGCACCCCAGCCACGGCACAAGAGCATTCGCTGCGTAAGGAGTTCACCCATGTCCCAACAGAGCGACCAAAA
>DATNBB010000081.1:0-6140 GCA_035607335.1 Binatia bacterium
TTTCCAAATTGCGGCTGAAAAATATGAGCCGTCGGGCGAGTTGCAATTCTCTAGCGCTTGCGTCCAGCAAGCCCCGCGACCGTATCCATCAGGTCAAACTTCGTCAGCACTTCGAGTTTTCCATCGTCCATCGCGACGAAAACCGCCGGGCTTTCATGGCTCAAAAGATGCGTCACGCGCTCGACGGGCGCATTTCCCAGCACTCGCGGCAACGGCGGCCCCATAACTTCTCGCACAATCAGTTTGCGCAAATCTTTCCCCTGCAGGGCAAGATTGAAAATTTTGTCTTCGAAAATTGTCCCCACGGGATCGTCGCCTTCAAATACAGGAAGCTGCGAAATGTCCTGTTGCTGCATCGTCGTGAGCGCCTGATAAACGGTCCTGTTAGGGCTCACCGTCATCAGTTCGCGTGCTCTGCCGTTTTGGCGCTTCACGTGAATCACGTCGGCGGCCGTCAACGTCACCTCGGCCTCCGTGTAGCCGTGATCGCGCATCCAGCCGTCGCTGTAAATCTTGCTCAGGTACCGGCTGCCGGAATCCGGCAAAAACGCCACGACCATGTCTCCCTTTTGGCAGCTTTTCGCGACACGCAGCGCTCCGGAAACGCATCCTCCGCCCGATCCGCCTGTGAAAACGCCTTCACGTTTGGCGAGGCGCCGCGCCCACACGAAACACTCCTCGTCGTTGACCTGGATCACATCGTCGAGCACCTTGAAATCGAGCGTTGTGGGCAAAATATCCTCACCAATGCCCTCGACCACGTACGTGTGCGCCTTCCCAATGTTCCCAGTCTTGAAATATTCGTAAAAAAGCGAGCCCTGCGGATCGACGCCGATGATTTTGACGTCCGGATTCTGCTCCTTCAGATATCGTCCGACGCCGCTGATCGTGCCGCCCGTGCCCATTCCGCAGACGAAGTGCGTAATTTTGCCTTCCGTGTCTTTCCATATTTCCGGCCCGGTTGTGCGATAGTGCGCCTCGGGATTCATCTGGTTTTCGTACTGATTGGGATAATACGCATTTGGTATCTCACGGGCCAGTTTCTTCGCGACGGAATAATAGCTGCGCGGGTCCTCCGGTTCGACAGCCGTTGGGCACACGACGACTTCCGCGCCGAACGCTTTCAGCATGTCTATCTTTTCGCGCGACTGCTTGTCCGTAATCGTGAAAACGATTTTGTAGCCGCGCACGGCGGCGACGAGCGCCAATCCCATCCCGGTATTTCCAGATGTGCCCTCGACGATCGTCCCGCCCGGCCTGAGCAAGCCCTTGCGTTCCGCCTCGTCGATCATCGAAATGGCGATGCGATCCTTGATCGAGCCGCCGGGATTCAGGTAGTCGGCCTTTACGTACACTTCAGCCGGCACATCTTTCGCAATGCGGTTCAACCGCACCAGCGGCGTATTGCCGATTGCCTCGAGAATGTTCTGACATTTCATCTTGGGAGCGCCTTGTTCGCAGAAACCATCTTATTAGACATGCACCCGAATGCAAGAGTCTGGAAATGCGCCGTCCTATTCTGCATCGCTGCAAACTGTGGCCCGCCTCACGTGCTATGCTGCCCACGAACCTATTCGTGACTCCTTATGTCGACACCGTTTTCTACGATGGTCACTGTGGTCTTTGCCATGGCGCCGTGAAATTTGTTTTGCGGCACGATCGCGAAGGCGCCTTTCAATTTGCTCCGCTCCAGGGGATTACTTTTCGTGAGAGCGTACCCGCGTCGTGCCAAGCCGGCATGCCCGATAGCATTCTGGTCCTTACCACTAGTGGAGATCTGCTGCTCCGCTCGGACGCGTTTATCTATATCCTTCATCGCCTTGGTGGTGTCTGGCAGATACCGGCCGCGCTCGTGACAATCGTGCCTCGCCCACTGCGTGACGCCGTCTATAATCTCATCGCGCGTGTTCGCTATCGCATCTTCGGCCATCGCAAGAATGTCTGCCCGATTGTCCCACAGGAATTGCGCGGCCGATTTCTGGACTGAACGCAAGCCCTGCGAAACCGAAAGGAACGAGCGACATGAAACGTGAAAACATCTCCTCCGGTACAAAATGGGAGCCCATTGTAGGCTATTCGCGCGCCGTAAAGGTCGGCCCGCACGTTTACGTCTCAGGAACGACGGCAACCGGAGCCGATGGCCAAATCGTAGGCGCGAACGATCCGTACGCTCAGACGCTTCAAACTCTTCGCAACATCGAATCCGCCCTCACCAAAGCGGGCGCAACCATGGCCGACGTAGTCCGCACGCGCATCTACGTCACGCGCATCGCTGATTGGGAAAAGATTGGCCGCGCCCACGGCGAATTCTTCCGCGAGATTCGCCCTGCAACGGCAATGGTCGAGGTGAGCCGTTTGATTGCGCCGGAAATGCTCGTGGAGATCGAAGCGGAAGCCGTTATTGGCGCGCGAACATCAACGGTGAAGCCTGCGGCGCACAAATCGCGACCCATTCAAACGAGGAAGTCAGCGCGCAAGTCACGCAGCTAAACGCACGCAATAAAAGGGAATTGAAAGGTCAGCCGACGCGCGCCGCGGAACTCTTGTGCAGCCACGTCAGGCCTTCCTGCGCGGCTTCAAGGATGCGAACGGTTGACTTGATTCCGTGCCGATCGAAGTGTCGCGCGATGCTTTTGCCTACTTCTTCAAACTTCTCGGTCGCAAAGGCAATCACGCTCGGCCCTGCGCCACTCAGCGCCGCACCTAAAAATCCCGGCGAACGCGGCATCGCAATCACGTCAGCCAAGCCGGGAATCAGCTTCTTCCGGTAATCCTGGTGCAGCCGATCCTGCAGCGCATCCCAAAGCAAATCGTAGCGGCGCTCATCCAGGGCGGCCACGAAGAGGGCCGAACGCTGCAAATTGTGCACTGCGTCCGCGCGCGAAAAAGTCGGAGGCAGCACGGCGCGCGATTTCTCTGTTTCAAGAGGAAAATCCGGCGTCACCACGACCATCCGCACGACCTTTGGCCACGATTTCCGCACCGCGATCACGTTTCCGTCGGGCCGGATGAACGTCACGACAAATGCACCATGCAGAGCCGCGCCGACATTGTCCGCGTGGCCCTCCATTTCTGCTGCATAGCGCAGGACGCGGTCTTTCGCCACCTCCGCGCCGCCCAGTGCAAATCCCAGTGCAACGCCCGCCACAATGGCCGCCGCGCTGCTTCCCATCCCGCCCGCGACGGGAATGTCGTTCTGAACCGCGATGCGCGTGAGTGGCAGCTTCAATTTCTCTCGATCCGCTGCGTATCGCATCGCCTTGAAAATGAGGTTTTCATCCGGGCTGCTTGGGAGCGCCGCCGTACCTGCCACGCCGCGGCTACGTGCCTTCGAGCGTGAACCCGGCTTCCGCAGCACCGTGGCGCGCACCGTCAGATAAAGTTCCAGCGCGAGCCCAAGACAATCGAACCCTGCGCCAAGGTTCGCGGTCGAGGCCGGAACTCGAACTTCAAACGAATTTTCGCGTGCGGGGCTCATCGCATGCGGCTCGGATAGTAAAGCATCCTTCTCGCGGCAAATCTAAATTTTTTCAACGATTTAAGTAACGAATACCAAGGTTGGCGCGGCAAGAGTGGCACGAGCCCTATCGGCGAGCTTCCAATTGCTGCAAAAGCGCCGTCTTATTCGCCGCCACCCGCTGCGGAACATTCGCAAACGTGCCCGCAATCTTTATCGGCGCGCCGTCCGTCTCCAGCGACAGCGTTCCGTGATGATATTGGCTCACGTAATCGGGATCCTTCAGCACATGTCCCGTGAGCACCGCGACCACCGATTCACTGCGCCGAATATGCCCGCTTGCCGCAAGCCGGCGAATCCCCGCAACAGTCGTCGCTGACGCAGGCTCGCAACCGATGCCGTCTCGTCCGATCATCGCCTTGGCATCCGCAATCTCTTGCTCGCTTATTGAAATGATCTGCCCTCCGGTTCGCAGCACGGCGCGCAGGCTCTTGCGCCACGAAACCGGCGCGCCGATCTTGATCGCCGTTGCCAGCGTGCGAGGATGTTCCACCGCCAGCAGCGCCATTTCCGGCAATTGTGCCGCGGCGGTTGCGTCCTTCACGTCGAGAGCCGCAAAGAGCGTTGCCAACGGCGCCGTTCCCTCCGCCTGAATAATATTCAGCTTGGGCGTGCGATCGATCAGCCCCAGCGCCAGCATCTCGTCAAATCCTTTGCCGAGCGCCGAACTATTGCCCATATTTCCGCCAGGCACTACGATCTGGTCCGGCACGCGCCAGCCGAGCTGCATCATCAGCTCGAACGCAACCGTCTTTTGCCCCTCGATACGAAACGGATTGATCGAGTTCGCCACATAAATCGAGGGCTCGCTCCCAAGCTCCTGAATGAGCCGCATGCAATCGTCGAAATTTCCGTCCAGCTCGAATACGGCCGCGCCATAATCCATGCTCTGCGCCAGCTTCGAAGCCGTGATCTGTCCGCGCGGCAGCAAAATTGCCGCCTGCAATCCTGCTCGCGCTGCATACGCAGCCAGACTTGCCGCTGTATTTCCCGTACTTGCGCACACCACAGTTCGCGCGCCGAGGGCCAGCGCCTGCGTCACCGCAACCGTCATTCCCGTGTCTTTGAACGAACCGGTAGGATTGCAGCCCTGATGCTTCAGCCGCAGCGAATCGATCCGCGCATACTGCGCGCAACGCGGCGCTTCATAAAGCGGGGTATTACCTTCGAACAGCGTGACGCAACGGACTCCTTCGTCAAACGGCAACAGTTCGCGATAGCGCCAAACGCCGCTGCGATCCTGCGGCTCCTGCGAGACCGCCCGTGCGTCCCATCTTGCGCGCAGCGCGGAAACGAGCACGCCCTCAGGCGGCTTGCATTCGATCTCGAGTGGCCCGCTGCACTTCGGGCAAACGTAAACGCGCTCGTTCAGTCCGAATATGCCGCCGCATCCCGGCATAATGCAGACCTGCGCGGCCCTTCCCGGAAATCTCTCGACAATCGCGGCGGGCTTCTCAGCCATTCCGTAATCCTTCATTAAAATTCAAAAACGCACCGAAATCGAAACGAACCTGAAATTGAGAAACATATCGAAATCCGGAAACGAACTGAAGTCTCGAAAGGTCGTCATCCTGAGCGAAGCGAAGGACCCCTCTTATTTATATCTAGCGCAAGGAAGATTTGTTCACTCCAGCCGCGTCACGCCTTCTGCGTAGTCAACTCCCGCGCTGGCTTTCCCAAACCAAATTCCCGGTGCGTCGCCACGAGCGCCGCCTTCATATCCTTTTCGTCGACGACAAACGAAATATTCGTTTCCGACGATCCTTGCGCGATCGCGATAATGTTGATGTTCTCGCGCCCGAGGCATCCGAACGTTCGCCCCGCGATACCCGGCGCGCCGCGCATATTCTCGCCAACGGCTGCGACGATCGCGATGTTCGCGTTCACCGTGATGTGTTCCACTTTTTCGTGCTTCACATCCTGCGCAAATTCCTTGCGCAGCGCCTCCGCCGTCCTATTTGCATCCGCTGACGCCACAATGAAGCAAATATCGTTCTGCGAAGAAGATTGCGAAATCAGCAGCACATTGGCATGCAGTTCCGCCGTCGCGGTAAACGTCCGCGCGATCACGTCCGGCACGCCCACAATCCCCGGGCCGCCGACGGCGATGAGCACTACGTCGCGAATTGCGGTCAGCGCCTTCACGCCGCCGCCGTTGCTGCGCCCCAAAGGCGTGATCTTCGTGCCGGGCCGTTCCGGCGCAAAGCTGTTCTTGATCCAAACGGGAATTCCTGCCTGGCCGACAGCGCGCAGCGTCTTCGGATGCAGCACCTTCGCGCCGAAATAGGCGAGCTCGGTCGCTTCGCGATACGAAATTTCGGGAATAATCTGCGCCTCGGGCACAAGCCGCGGGTCGGCCGTCAGCACGCCGTCAACATCTGTCCAGATGATCACTTCGCCCGCATCGAGCGCCGCGCCCAAAATTGTCGCCGAATAATCCGAACCGCCGCGCCCAAGTGTCGTAAGGTCGCCGTCGCGAGTCGCGCCGATAAATCCGGTCACAACCGGTACGGCATTTTTCATCAGCAACGGCCGCATCCTGGCTTGCGATTTTTCCCGCGTCAGCTCCATTACCGGATCGGCGCCGCCGTGAAACGTATCCGTGACGATTAGTTCGGTCGCT
>DATNBB010000091.1:0-12685 GCA_035607335.1 Binatia bacterium
GTGTAGCCGAAAAGCCCCGATGGCGAATAGCCCATCATCTTCTCGGCGATCCAGGCATTGGGATTTGTGTTGTCGCAGCAGGACCACAGCCCGTTCTCGCAGAAAAAGCACTTGCCGCAAGCGATAGTAAAGGGAACGACGACGCGATCACCAACTTTGAGTGTGTCCGGCTGAATGGCGGAGCCAACTTCAACGACCTCACCCATAAATTCATGCCCGAGAATGTCGCCCTGCTCGAGCGTGGGAACGTAGCCGTCATATAAATGAAGATCGGAACCGCAGATGCAGGTGCTGGTGATGCGTACGATCGCGTCGCGCGGATTCAGGATTTTCGGATCGGGGACATTTTCGACACTGAGTTTTTCTTTGCCCATCCAGCAGACAGCCTTCATGACGCCCTCAATTCCGCCGTTTGCAGGCCACCACTCGCCGGCTGATCGAGTTTCTGCGGATGGATTGTGTGAACGGCGGACATCAGTTTCGATCTCGGTCCGTGAGTCTGGCCTTGCGTCGTGGGGATTTCGCCCGCTTCGATGAGGGCCTTGAAGCGACGAAGGTCTTCGCGAATGGCAAACTGCGGGTCTTTGCCGAAAAGCGCGGCGAGCATTCTGCCCGCGGCCCCGCCGGGAACGGAGTATTGAATGGACGCCTCGACGATCGTGCCGCGGTCGCCCGTGGCAGGAATAAATTCCACAGTACCGCTGATCTGAAAACCGGAAGCGGACGGAGCCGAGCGCCACGAGATGCGGCGATTCTCAATATCCTCATCGACTTCGGCGATCCAGCGGACGGATTTTTCCAGCGGACCGCGCGCGGTCCATTCCCAGCATCCGCCGCCGAGGTCCTTCACGGATTGTAGATGCCGCATGAACGAAGGGAGATTTTCGAAGTTTCGCCAGTAGCGGTACGCCTGCTCAGGCGAACAATTGATGGCGAAGCTACGGTTGAAGTGAACGCCATGCGAAGCTCCGTTCGTTCGCGGGCCGATCGCGCCTGCCAGTCCGGTGGCGGCGCCAATGCCGATCGACCAGGGGGATTTGCGCGCGGCGCCATAGAGGGCGAGTGCGGTGCCTCCCGCGAGAAGACTCCATTTCAGGGGCTTCAGAATCTTGGAATTGGGATGACAGGGCTGCTGTATAGCGGATTCGATTGTCATTTGTTCGACTCTCGGTGAATTTTTCAAAACCATCGAGCGGGTGGCACAAGAATGCAAGCCGCGGGAAAATTTGTTCATCCGCGCGTTCTTGTAAAAGAGGAGAGGATTTGCCTTAGCGAAGCGGCTCAGGCAGATTGAGGCTGGTTTGCGGGTGTACAGATGCAGATGCGTGCCATATGGCGCGATTCGTGATAAAAGTTGCGGGGCTGGATTGCGCCGACGGAGGGATTTGCGATGCGTGTGAGAGGAAAGATACTAAGTATTTCACTGGTGGCGTGCGGGGCGATGCTGGCGTGGACATATGCCGGAGCGGCGCAAACGCCTACGGGTGCCGCCCCGACCGCGACGGCGGCGAAAACCGCCTCTGCGAATTTGCATTGGGTTGAGACGTGGGGAACTGCCGAGACGCCCGCGCGAAGTGCGCCGCCTGCTGCTCTGGCGGGCCGCCGGCCGCAGCCTGCGCCGCCAACTGCTGCCTTGCAAAATCGGCTGGCGACGCCGATTCCGATTGCGCCCGAGATGGCGCCTGCGTCGAATACAGCCGCGGGAGGCAGCGCGCCGCAGCGCCGGTACAATTTGCCGCGCGCGGAATCCAAATTTGACAACCAAACGGTGCGCATGTTTTTCCGCGTAAGCATCGGCGGATCGACAATTCGATTGCGTTTTTACAATGCTTTTGGCTCGCAAGCGGTGAAAATCGGAGCGGCACACGTGGCGCTGCATGCGCGGGCATCCGGCATTGTGCCGGGGAGCGATCGCGCGCTTACGTTCAGCGGGAAGCCGACCGCCACGATGTACGCCGGGCAGATGCTGGTGAGCGATCCGGTGAAGCTGAAAGTTTCGCCACTCGGTGAGCTTGCGGTGAGCCTGTATTTCCCGCAGGAGACAGGCGCGCCGACATATCATCCGCTTGGGTTGCAGCCGACCTACACATCGGCCGCGGGCGATTTCACCTCGGCCTCGGAAATTACCGATCCGACGAGCGTGACGGAGGCCTACTACTACGTGGCTGGTGTAGACGTGGCTGCACCGGCAAACGCGGAGGCGATTGTTACGTTTGGCGATTCGATCACGGACGGCGACCAATCGACTCCCGGGGCGAACGCGATGTGGCCGGCGATTCTCGCGGAGCGCTTGCAAGCGAACGCTGCGACGCGAAATGTCGCCGTCGTGAACGAGGGAATTTCCGGTAATCGCATTCTCGGAGATAACGTCAGCGGGCTGTCGCGCTTTCGCTTGCAGGCGCTGGATGTGCCCGGCGTGAAGTGGATCACGGTGCTGGAGGGAATCAACGACATCAACGCCGCGATCCGCGCCAGGGCGGCGGTTGCGGAAGGACGCGGAGGCGAGTTGGCATCGTTTTCTGCGGACGACTTGATTGCCGCCTATCAGCAGATGATTGAAGAGGCGCACATGCGCGGCATCAAAGTGATTGGTTGCACGCTGACGCCCTACGGCGAATCCAGTGGCTACAAGGATGAAGGCGAGGCGATTCGCGAGGCGGCCAACAATTGGATTCGCACAAGCGGCCAGTTTGACGCGGTGGTCGATTTCGACAAGGTGACGCGCGATGCGACCAACACGAAAAACTTCAGCGCAGCGGCGGACTCGCCGGACATGCTGCATCCGGGCGACGCAGGCTACAAGATGATGGGGGACGCATTCAAGCTAGCAATGTTTGCACCGGCGACGAAAACCCGGCAGTAGTTGTGCTTGCGAGTGCATGAGACTGATAACTTATTGATAAGCTGTGAGCCGGGCAGGCCCTGCGCTATTTTCGTTTCTGATCGCGCCGATAGCCGCGCGCCATTTGACAATACCGAAACAACGTAACATACTGCGGCACGCTTAGTGCAAGGCGGTGAGCCACGCTGCTTCTGCACGGGAATCCTTTAGTCTTGTTGCTTAATCGGCGTTGGGGCGTAATCGTGTGTCGCCTTTTCGTCTCCGGTCGTTCATATTTCTGAAACATTCAGCGCTTGTAATCTTGCGCGCGCATTGTCCACGAGAACTTTGGGGAGGGAGTATGGGGAGAACGCTACGTAGCTCTGTGTTGCCGGCTCTTGCGGCGGCCATAGTTTTTGTAATGATGGCGCCGCCTTCTCACGCGCAGGTCTCCGCGGGACTTTCGTCGATTTCAGGAATTGTGCGCGATCCCGCGGGCGGCGTGATCGGCGGCGCGGACGTCGTCGTGGAGAACGGATCGATAGGTGTTCGCTTGGAACTAAAGACCTCCGATGGCGGTCTTTTTAACGCCCCTTCGCTGCAGCCCGCTGCCGGATATGACGTCACAGTCGATAAGCCGGGGTTCGCTCACTATGAAGTAAAAGACATAACGCTGTTTGTCGGCCAGAACATGAATATAGTGGCGCCGCTGACAATTGCGACTGCGACTACACAGGTGGAAGTCGTGGCCACAGCGCCGCTCGTGGACGACACCAAGACGGACGTTTCGCAGGTGATTGGCTCTCAGCAGATTCTGGATTTGCCGATCAATGGCCGTCGCGTCGATACATTTGTCTTGCTTACGCCGGGCGTGACAAATGACGGGAACTTCGGGCTGCTGACGTTTCGCGGCGTTGCGAATGGCAATACATTCCTACTCGACGGCAACGATTCGACCGAGCAGTTCTATGGCGAGAATGCCGGCCGGACGCGCATTACGTCGCAGATTTCGCAGGATGCCGTGCAAGAATTTCAGGTAGTCTCCGCAGACTTTTCGGCTGAGTATGGGCGCGCGATGGGTGGCGTGGTCAATACGGTGACGCGCAGCGGGACCAATGATTACCACGGGACGGGCTACTTTTTTTATCGCAACCAGAATTTTAATGCGACAGACCCTTTTGCCAATGGAATCAATCCCGACGATTGGCGGCTTCAGTCGGGCGCCAGCCTCGGCGGGCCAATCGAAAAAGGAAAGATGTTCTTCTTCCTGAACGGAGATTTTACCCGGCGCAATTCGCCGATCGTGGATAGTTACGTGAACTCGAATATCGATTCGACCACACACAATTTTAAGCCATTCGGTTCTTCGAACACCGCGACTACAAGCACGCTTGGATGCAATCCCACGATTGCAACTCCCGCACAGTGCAGTGCAATCAACGCGCTCCTTCCGCGTTTTTTTGGCAACGTGCCGCGGACGGTCGACCAGGATTTATTGTTTGGCCGAATCGACTATCATTTAGCCGATAAGAATACTTTTAGCTTCAGTTTGAATTATCTGCACTTCGTATCACCGAATGGGTTGCAACAGACCACGGTGGCCTCTACGAGCGGCGCAGCCGTTAACAATAACGCGAACGACTTGGTGCGCGTGCGCAATGGCAAGGCCACGTGGATGTCGATCTTGAATCCAAGTGTGGTCAACAACTTCCGCTATGGGTGGGACACGGACCTTCAGTCCGATGAACTCAATCCAGCCTTGAACGGAAGCCTGGGATTTCTTGACGTGAGCGCGGCAGGGGTCACGCTCGGAGCGCCGAATTATCTTCCCCGTATTGAGCCAAGCGAAACTCGCAACGAGTTTGCAGATGATGTGTCCTGGACGCGGGGTCGCCACATTTTCAAGTTTGGCGTCGATTTTGCGACCACGAGCGACTACAGCTATTTCATCCAGAATACGCACGGAAGCTACAGCTATTCGAACCTGACCAATTTCGCCCTGGACTTTTCCGGGAATACGACCGGCGCCAAGAATTGGACTACTTTTTCTCAAACTTTCGGAAATCCGGTCACCAATACGCGAATCAACGACTACGATTTCTACGCAGAGGACCAATGGAGAGCGACGGACAAACTTACGGCAAATGTTGGGCTGCGGTACGAGTATTCACAGATACCGCAGCCGCCTGCTTGCAATTCTGCGGTGCCTCTCACGTGTTCGATTAACTCGCCAGCGAAGAATTTCATGCCTCGCATTGGTTTGGCGTACCGTCTGAACGACAAGACAGTTGTCCGCGCAGGCTACGGTATGTTCTATGCGCGCATGATGGGTGCGACGCTTCAGGATTTGTTTACTGGAAACGGCGTAACGACTACGGCGATCAGCCTCGCGAGCAGCAATGGATCTCAGAAAGCAGCCGGGCCAGTGTTCCCGAATATTTTGAGTGCTCCACCCGCCGGCCTTGCACAGTCTGCTGTCAATATCCAGTTCGCGGCGCCGAATTTTTCGACTCCGTATTCCGAGCAGGCGCTTATTGGTATTGAGCGGCAACTCGCTCCTAGCCTGGCGCTGACCGTCTCTGGAATCTGGAGCCGCGGAATTCACCTCTACAGCGCCATCGACACGAACATGCCTCCGCCTACAAACACGACGACGGCGACGTATGCATTGCCCGGGGGAGGCTCGTATACAACTTCGGTGCTACTCGGCGTCGGCGGAGTCACCGGCAGGAGGCCGAATACCACCTTCGGCGGAATGTATGAGGACGGCAACGGCGTTGTGAGCTTCTACGACGGGCTGGCGGTTCAGCTTAACAAGCGGTTTTCGCACGGACTGCAGGCTAACGTTTCCTATACATGGTCGCACGAACTTGACGATGGACAAGGATTCGGCCAAGCCACGCAAAATATTTTCCTCAGTAATGCGAATGCGTGGCTGGTGAACGGGGATTTCAGAGGCGATTACGGCAATGGCCTCGAAGACCAGCCGCAGCGGTTCTCATTGTCTTGGATTTGGGCACCCACGTTCGTTCACCGGGATGGTGCGCTCTATAAGTATCTTGTGAACAATTGGCAGCTTTCCTCGATTACGACGATCAACAGCTCCAGACCATACGGGAATCCGACAATCAGCACGAGCGGCACGCCCGTCACTGGGATGTTCAACACATTTTCGATTAATGGTTATGGGTTGAGCGGCCGAGTGCCATTCTTGCCCGAGAGCAGCGTTTGGCAACCGGCGTCTTATCGCGACGACGTGCGGATCAGCAAGATTCTTCCGTTCGGTGAACGATATAAACTCTATCTCAACTTCGAAGCGTTCAATATCACCAACAGCTGGTCGCCGACTTCCATGAACACGCGGGCCTTTACTGAAGCAGGGTCATGTTCGGCCGTTCCTTCCACTTGTGCGCTAACCGCTCTGCCAACTGCAGGGCCCGGAGCGTTTGGCACCGGAAGCGGCGATGCGCTGAATCCGGACGGAACGGAAGCCCGCCGTTTGCAGGTCAGCGCGCGCGTCACGTTCTAACGTTGGAAAATCTGAGGGGCAGCCGCCGTTCCGGAGATTGCGCGTGCCGCAGTCGACGGGCGGCGGTTGTGTTTTGTAGCGAGGCCGCAACGCGGCATTTTCTCCTGGCTGCTATTTGCGGAGGAGCTTATAGAGATCGTTGGCGGCGCGAAATTCGGCTTCGAGCTCGTTGGATTTTAGATTTTGCTGCAGATGTTCGATGGCCTGGCCGACGCGATTGAGAGCGCGGGCGACGTTGTCACTGTTGGCGACGAGAATGTCCCGCCAGACGCTGTACGGGCTGCCTGCCAGACGCAGCGAATCCTGCAGCCCCGGTCCTGCGAGAGCGAGAGGGAAGCCGGTTTCGTCCGATTCGTCCTGGATCACCCGCGCGAGCGCAATCGAAAGAAGCTGCGGCAAATGCGATACGATGCCCACCGACCAGTCGTGCGTTTCAGCGTCGCACCAGACGACGCGCGCGCCAATGCCTTCGATAAGCGTAGCGAAATTCTTGATGCGTTGATCGGCAGTCTTTTCATTCGCGATCAAAGCATACGGCGCGCCTTTGAACATGTCCGCGTCAGCGCTGTCGATGCCTGAATTTTCCTTGCCAGCCATGGGATGTCCGCCGACGAACAGCGATGGCTTACCGCGAAAGCACTCGCGGGCAGCTTGCTCGATCAGCGCTTTGGTGCTGCCGGTATCGGTGACGAGCGCATCAGGTTCCGCGGCTGCGGCGACTGGAGCAAGCGATTTGACGATCGCGCTCACGGGGAGCGCGATGTAAACCAGATCGGCGCCGCGAAGAGCGTCCGCGAGATCGGTCGCTTTTTCCTGAATCGCTCCGCGCGATAGCGCGCCATTCAGCGAACCCGCATCGCGATCCCAGCCCACAATTTCGATTGAGGGAAATTTCTTGCGAACGGCAAGCGCGAACGAGCCGCCGATGAGGCCCGTGCCGATGACGGCGATGCGACGAAAGGGAACGCTGTCTGCCATCGCCGTTGTCCGCCGCTGGGGCGCTACTTCTTGCCTCCGGCCGCGGTCGCCTCCTGCTTGAGCCAGGACATTTGGCTGCGCAACTCGGCGCCCACCTTTTCGATCGGATGATTTTTGTCGCGCTCGAGCAGCTTGTTGTACATCGGGCGACCGGCTTGCGTTTCAAGGATCCATTCCTGCGCGAACTGGCCAGTCTGGATTTCCTTGAGGATTTTCTTCATGGTTTCGCGGACGCGATCGTCGATCACGCGCGAACCGCGGGTGATATCGCCGAACTTTGCCGTCTCGCTGATGAAGTGGTGCATCTTGGCGATGCCGCCTTCGTAGATAAGGTCGACGATCAGCTTCACTTCGTGGAGGCATTCAAAATATGCGGCCTCGGGCTGGTAACCGGCGGCAACGAGCGTTTCCCATCCGGCCTGGATCAATTCGCGCAGGCCGCCGCAGAGAACCACTTGCTCGCCGAAAAGGTCCGTCTCGGTTTCCTCGGCAAAAGTGGTCTGCATCACGCCCGGACGCGTGCCGCCGATGCCGTGCGCGTAGGCAAGCGCGCGATCGAAAGCGTGGCCGGTTGCGTCCTGGTGGACCGCGATGAGGCAGGGAACGCCTTGGCCCGCCTCGAACTGCCGACGCACGAGCGCACCGGGTCCCTTAGGAGCGATCATTGCAACGTCGATGTTCGCGGCGGGAACGATCTGGCCGTAATGAATATTGAAGCCGTGCGAAAAGAGAACCAGCGCGCCCGGTTTTAGATTAGCTGCGACTTCGTTCTTGTAGATCGCAGGCTGCGCCATATCCGGCGGCAGCATCATTACGACATCGCTGCCCTTGGCCGCGTCCGCAGGCGAGAGGATCGCCCATCCATCTTTTTCAGCTTGCTTGGCCGAAGGGCCGCCCGGGCGTAAGCCGACAACGACGTTCAAGCCACTATCGCGCAGGTTCATCGCATGGGCGCGCCCCTGGCTGCCGTAGCCGATCACGGCGATGCGCTTGCCGTCGAGTGCCTTCGGCTTAGCGTCGGCTTCAAAAAACATTTTTGCCATTCAAAATCTCCTTAAACGATCGCGATTAGAAATCTATTTGCGTTGAATACAAAGAGTTTACGCTCAATCTTAATTTTTCGCAGTTGCGATTAGAAATGCAATGCGAAGCGCGGGAATCGATCCCCGCTATATTGCCGCAATACCCACATGAACGATCTAAGGGCACCAACCATATTAGAGATGAAGCGGAATGTGTCAAGAAATTCCGATTGCCTGGCCGACGCCAGTGATTCGGGTAAAATCTTATGTCTATGGACGAAATGACGCTTTATGCGGTGATTGGCGAAGAAGGCTTTGCACGTCTCGTGGCGGCATTCTACAAGCAAGTGCCCCAGGACGACATTTTAGGTCCCATGTATCCGGCTGACGATCTGCAAGGCGCCGAGCAGCGGCTGCGGGATTTCCTGATCGGCCGGTTCGGCGGCCCGCAACGCTACATTGAGCAGCGGGGGCATCCGCGCCTGCGCATGCGGCATGCCCGTTTCTATATCGATCAGGCAGCGCGCGACCGTTGGATGGCATTGATGGGCAATGCCTTCGTGGAAGCTGCGCTGCCGGGCGAGGCGGAGCAGTTTCTTCGCGAATTCCTGTCGCAAATCGCCACGTTTATGATAAATCAAGCCGGTTAGCGTGGAGACTTACGCGGCAAGCGCTTCATTCCTGTGGCGAGGAGAACGGCCTGAATGAACAGGCGCGAATTGCTGAAAATATCGTCTGCGGCATTGTTTTCGGGCGCGGCTGCGCGTGGCGCAAACGCGCAACGTGTTGCTTCAGTTGTTGAGCGCTGGAACATTTTTGAGTTAGCGCTCGAGGGACCCACCGCGGGAAACCCATTCATCGACGTCACCGTTAAAGCCACGTTTCAGGCAGGGAATCGCAAGATCACGTGCGCGGGCTTCTACGACGGCAGCGGCAAATACAAAGTCCGCTTCATGCCCGACGAAACCGGCGTGTGGAACTATACGACCGCGAGCAATCGTGCCGAACTGAATGGACAGACGGGGCGTTTCGAATGCACGGCCGCGCGCGAAGGCAATCGCGGCCCGGTGCGCGTTCGCGATGGGTTTCATTTCGGCTACGAAGACGGCACGCCGTACGTCGAATGCGGCACCACCTGTTACGCATGGGCGTTTCAGCCAGACCAGACGCAGCGGCAGACAATCGAGACGCTGCGTTCCTCGCCGTTCAATAAGCTGCGAATGTGCATCTTCCCCAAGTGGTATCGCTACAATCGCAGCGAACCGCCGATATATCCATTCCCGCGAACGGGTGACACCAATGACTATTCCACGTTCAATGCCGCTTATTTTCAGCACTTCGACGATCTGATCGGGCAGTTGCGTACAATCGGCGTTCAGGCCGACCTGATTCTTTTTCATCCCTACGATAAATGGGGTTATTCGTCGATGCCTGCCGATGTTGATGACCGCTATTTGCGGTACGTGATCGCGCGCTACGCGGCGTATCGAAATGTGTGGTGGTCGCTCGCGAACGAATTCGACTTGCTCAAAGCGAAGAACAATTCGGATTGGGATCGTTTTGCAAGAATCGTCACCGACGAAGATCCATACGGCCATTTGCGTTCCGTGCACTATTCGCGCGTGATGTACGATTACAGCCGCGTTTGGTGCACGCACGCTGGCGTGCAGTCGTATGCGTTCGAAAAAGCGTCGGACTGGCGCGCGGATTGGGGCAAGCCGGTCGTCTTCGATGAATGCCAATACGAGGGCAACATCCCAACGAACTGGGGAAGCATCACGGGCGACGAACTCGTCCGACGCTTCTGGCTCGCAGCGGCGCGTGGCGTTTACTGCGGACATGGCGAAACCTATCTCGATCCCAACGACGTGCTCTGGTGGGCAAAGGGTGGCGTGTTGCGCGGAACTAGTCCGCCGCAGATTGCATTCCTTCGCAAGCTGTTGGAAGAAACGATCGCCGTCGGACCGGGGCCGATTGGGTTCACGTTTGAAAGCGCGTCGTTTGGAACACGGGCCAAACGCGCCAATAATTACGTGCTGTTCGTCTACTATGACGTGCATTCACCCGCTCAGGCCTCGATTGATCTGCCCGCCGGATTCACCTATCGGGCGGAATATGTGGATTCCCTCAAAATGAAGCGGACGCCGCTGGGCGACAATTATTCCGGCACCGCTGAACTCAAATTGCCGGGCACGCCGTTCGGTTCAGTCTGGTTTTACCGCAAGGGAGAAGCGTAAGGAAGAGGCGTAGGCGCTGCGTCGCCGCGCAACGGAGCGTGAGATGAAGATTGGCGCAATATCGTATCTGTGGGCGGAGGAGTTTGGCGCGGAGCACTGCGGAATTCTCCCGCGTCTTAAAGAAGCGGGCCTCGATGGACTGGAAATCGGAATTCTCGCGCCCGCGGCATTTCCCGCGAAGGCGATCCGCCGCGAATTGGAGAAAACAGGCCTCGAATGCACCACGTGTGCCGTGATTCCGCCTGGCACAAGCCTTATTTCCGAAGATGCCGAGCAACGGCGCAAAGCGCGCGCGCACATAGAAGAGTGCATCAAGCTGGCCACCGATGCAGGCTCGCAGATTTTGGCCGGCCCGATGTATTCCCCCGTCGGATATTTTTCACGAAAGCGCCGCACTGCCGACGAATGGAAGCGCGGCGTGGAGAGTTGGCAACAGCTCGCGCCAGTCGCTGCGAAGAATCGCATGCCGATTGCCATCGAGCCGCTGAATCGCTTTGAAACTTATTTTCTGAACACTATCGCCGACACGGCGAAGTTTTGCGACGAGATCGGCGACGATAATGTGGGCCTTCTGGCGGACACTTTCCACGCTAACATCGAAGAGAAATCCATCGGGCGCGCGTTACGGCAGGCGGGAAAGCATCTGAAGCACGTTCATACATGCGAAAACGACCGTGGTATTCCGGGCACTGGAAACGTGAATTGGCCGGAATTTTTCGAGACCATCAAAGCGCTGCATTACAATCGCTGGATGGTGATCGAGAGTTTCAGTTTCAGCATGGGCCAACTTGCGGCGGCAGCGTCAATCTGGCGGGATATCGAACGCGATTCGGAATCCGTTGCGTTCGACGGCGTGAAATTTCTGAGAAAGATGATCGCCGCTTAGGCGGGACTACCGGCGAATGACGTCCAGCAGCGCCGCGGGCTTAATCGGCTTGGCTAGGATCTCAAATTCGTGCCCGCGGCGGCGTGCGTCTTTAAGCAAATCCAGCGTAGCCGCCTGACCGGAGAAGAGAATCACCCGGCATTTCGGAAAGAGCGCGCTGATCTGAATGCCGACCTCAATTCCGTTGAGACCCGGAAGAATTACGTCGCTGAGCACAATCTCCGGGTTGAAGATGCGGGCCAACTCGATCGCGCCATCTCCCGTTGACGCGGCCATCGCTTCGTAGCCCTCGCTCTTCAGGATTTCAACGAGAGTGCTGGCGATTCTGGTCTCGTCGTCAACAACGATTACGCGCGTACCACGAACCTTGCGCATAGATTCACGCGAGTCAGCCTCCTCGTCGAAATTTCGGAAATCGGGCGGAGGCGTGGCCGGAAGTGGAAAAACTATGCCAACGGATGCTTGCATCATACGCGAGGATTAGCTCCATTTCCTGGCGTGCCGACAATCGGGGGTTCGGAACTCGACTGGCTCTGTGGCAAAAATACCGAGAACATAGTCCAACTCTTACCGTGGTCGATTCTGCTGCGCACCTGAATATACCCGTTGTGCTTGGCGACCAAATTTTGGGTGAGCCAAAGGCCCAGACCTGTACCCGTATCTTTCTTCGTAGTGTAAAACGGCTCGAAAATCCTCATCATCTGAGCCTTTTCGATTCCACAGCCGTCGTCCATTACACTAACACGAACTCCGGCCGCCTTGCCAGAGCCCCCATTGCTCACCGTTGACGTTTTTATACACAAATGACCGTTTTGTTGCATTGCTTCAATCGCATTGGCAACCAGGTTGGCGAAAATCTGTCGAAGCTCGCCCGGATAACCGAGAATCCCGGCCGAGGCTTCATAGCGTTCGCTCACCGAAATATTCTTGAATTGAAGTTTACGGCTGTAAAGTTCCAGCACGTCGTGGACCACGTCCCCGATGTTTACCTGCACGGGCGTGGTGGTATCGCGATAGAAGCCGAGAGTGTGTTTCGTGATTTCCGCAATGTGATCGAGCTCCTGGTCCGCAATGGCCAGGTACGATTCAGACTTCGCGGGATTTTTTCGCGCCAGGTAGATCAGATTCGTGAGCGCTTCGAGCGGATTATTTATTTCGTGCGCGATGCTGGCTGCAAGGCGGCCCGTAGCCGCAAGTTTTTCCGTTTGGCGG
>DATNBB010000093.1:0-4897 GCA_035607335.1 Binatia bacterium
GCAGCAATCCGCCCAGCCGCTGGCGCTATTCGCGTACTCGCAAGTCCAACTCACCGATAGCCTGCTTCGCCGCCAGTTCGACGAAAATCATCAGGTGTTCCTCAGTCTCGACGAAGATGCCTTGTTGAAACCGTTCCGCGAGCGCGAGGGCTTGCCTGCGCCCGGTCCGGACATGGGCGGATGGTATGACAACAGCGACGATTACAATCCGCGCGGCAATTCCCACGGATTCATTCCGGGGCATTCTTTCGGACAATATGTTTCGGGCCTCGCGCGAGCCTACGCCGTCACTGGCGACAAAGCCACGCAAGCCAAAGTGCAGCGCCTCGTTCGCGCCTACGCCGGAACGGTTGAGCCAACGGGCAAATTCTATAAAGACTATCGACTGCCCGCCTATACCTTTGACAAGACCTGCTGCGGGCTCATCGACGCACACGAATTCGCCGCCGATCCCATCGCTCTCGATGTACTGAAGAAAAGCACGGACGCGGTCCTCCCGTATCTACCGGAGAAGGCGCTCAGCCGCGCAGAGCAATCCGCGCGTCCGCACAAAGACATCTCTTACACGTGGGATGAAACCTACACGCTGCCCGAGAATTTCTTCCTCGCCTATCGGCGCAGCAAAGATGCACGTTATCGCGAACTCGGCGAGCGCTTCATCTACCATGAGTTTTACGATCGCCTCGCGGCCAATGACAACGCGTTCCCCGGCATGCACGCCTATAGCCACGTGAACACGCTAAGTTCCGCGATGCAGGCGTATTTCAATTTAGGCGACGACAAGTATCTTCGCGCAGCAACCAACGGACTTCGCATGGTCCAGGAACAGAGTTACGCGACGGGAGGTTGGGGACCGAGCGAAGCCTTCGTCGAACCAGGCAAAGGAATGCTCGCGGCCAGCCTCGACAAAACACATGCCGCCTTCGAGACCCCCTGCGGCGCATACGGTCATTTCAAAATCACGCGCTACTTGCTCCGCACCACGCGCGATTCGCGCTATGGCGACAGTATGGAGCGTGTGCTCTACAACACCGTCGCGGGTGCAAAACCGATCCTCGCCGATGGCACGAGCTTCTACTATTCCGATTACAACAACAAGAACGCAAAGAAGGTCTACTATGGCGCGAAATGGCCGTGCTGCTCCGGCACGTTTCCGCAGCTCACTGCCGATTACGGAATCAGCTCTTACTTACCTGCTGCCGACGGAATTTACGTGAATCTCTATATTCCTTCGCGCGTCACATGGTCGCAGAATGGCGCAAACTGCACGCTCACTCAGAAGACCGAGTATCCCAAGTCAGGCACGACCGAACTTACTCTCCAGATCGCCCGGCCCGAGACGTTTGCAATCTATCTCCGTGTGCCTGCGTGGACCGATAAGCACACGACCGTCTCCATAAACGGCAAGCGCGACAAAACTGCCATCACGCCGGGAACTTTTCTAGTCCTACGGCGCGAATGGAAGAATGGAGATCGCATCGAGCTAAATCTCTCCATGCCCGTTCGCCTGGAGGCCGTCGACGCGCAAACACCCAACCTCGTCGCAGTGGTGCGGGGCCCGCTCGCGCTTTTCGCGATAGGAAATGTCCCAGCGCACATCACGCGGCGCCAATTGCTCGCCGCATCGGCGGTTTCTCAATCATCGGACGATTGGCAGGCCGACATCGAGGGGGAACAACTCACGCTTCGCCCATTCACAACGATCGCCGACGAAGGCTATCGGCTGTATCTGCCGGTCGAAAGCTGATTCAATCTAATCCGGATCGCCTAACAACTCGTGCAGCCGCAGAACCAGTGGATATTCCACTGGATGCATCTTCGCCTCTGCCTGGGTCACCGTAAAAAATCCCGCGCGATCAATTTCCGGAAATTCCTGCTGGCGTCCGGATTTCGGCGGCCATTCGATGGTAAACGTATTGCTCTTGATGGACGACGGATCGCAATCGCCTTCGAACGCCCACGCAACAATCGTCTTCCCGCTTTTCTGCTTCACGCTCCCGAGCGCCAGAAACTCTCCTTCGGGCTTCAATCCTGTCTCTTCTTCAAACTCCCTCTTCGCGCCCGCCAACGGCTCCTCGCCCACATTCAATTCGCCTTTCGGAACAAACCACGCGCCTTCATCCTTCTTGCTCCAGAAGGGCCCACCCGGATGGACGAGCAGCACTTCCAACTTACCGCTCTGCATTCGATAAAGAATCAGCCCGGCGCTCGTCTTAGCCATCGTAACTTTCCATACCCCGCTCCGCTTGTTTCGTACCGCGAAACCGCTTCCGCAGCACTTCCTTCACTCAAACCATGTCACCTGGTATATAAACGTTCGGCGCAATCTACCCGTGAAAGCGAGGAACGCATGAAGAAACTCGCCGCCGTCTCAATCATCGCATTTCTCTTCGCCGCAACTGCTGCCATCAGTTCTCCGGAAGCCAGCGCGCAATCTTTTTCGTGCAATCTCGCAAACTATAAGCCGGTCGCCGGACTTGAAGCCGCCATGTCCGGGGGCGCGCTCCAATTCACCTGGCAAGGCGCACACGGACAAGATTTGCGCGCCGATTTCACCATCCGCGATGGCCAACCGACCATCCTTGAACTCGCCGCGCGCAGGAACGCAACCGCGCCGTGGATCGTCCTCGCGAAAAACGTCATTCCCGAATTTCATACTACGGCCGGACGCCGCCGCATGTCCGTCGCGCAAGCCAACATCTTCAAGAGCGTGGGTATTGAAGTCACGCAGGAGTTGTACGACAAAGAAAAGTGGTTCACGTTTTGGGATGCGCCTCTCGTCGTCCCCGGCGTTCCCGGCAAAGGCGATTCCGCGCCGCTTCCGCGCAGCCCTGATGAAATCCACCGTGATACGGCAACTTTCCAATCGACCAACTGCAAGGTCGCCACGGAGGGCAATCAACTCTCCGTCACGTTCGATGGCCTGAAGATGGGCATCTTCAATGGCGATCTCGCGTTTACTGCATACAAGGGCTCGAATCTCCTGCGCCAGGAAGCCATTGCCAGCACCCAGACGCCCTCCGTCGCTTACATATATCAGGGCGGATTGAAAGGCTTCGCGCTCGACGCAAATTCAAAAATCGCATGGCGTGACACAGCCCGCATGTGGCAGGAATACGATTTTGGCGGTGCGCCCAATCAGGATCCCGTCAATATTCGTGCGCGCAATCGTCTGCTCATCCTCGACGCTCCGTCCGGTACCAACGTAAACGCCGGGTCGCTCGCCGTTTTTCCACCACCGCACAAATTTTTCTTTGCGCGGGAAAACGAAGTCAATCTCGGCTTCGTGTATTACCGCAAAGACAGCAACAATTCGTTTGCGCTTGGCGTGATGTGGCCCGAAAAAGGCGAAGGCTATCAGCCCTGGGGCGTCACCGACGCTGAGTGGAAGCGGCGCACCGGCGTGGCTGAAAACGAATGGGACAATTACGCGCTGTACAACGCACCGCCGGGCACGATGCAGCACATGGCGGTCTATTATTACCTCAGCCCCGAAGACGATCATGCCACGCAGTCCGCCGTTCTTGCTTACACGCATGGGGACGTCTTCAAGCCTGTCCCCGGCTTCAAAGTGATGACCGGGCACTATCATCTCGACCTTAATGAGATGTTACGCGACCGCAATACGCTCGATTATCAGCCGCCGTGGGTATCGGTGTTTCGCGGCCTCGGCGTAAACATTGTGTATCTAGGCGATTTCCACGACGATTCGCACCCGAGCGATCCAGGCCCGGTTCGCTTCGCCGAAGAAAAAGTTTATTTCGAGGGCTCCCAACGGCTCTCGGACAAAAATTTTCTCGTGATGCCCGAGGAAGAACCAAACGTCTATCTCGGCGGGCATTGGTACATCATGTTTCCGAAGCCAGTCTATTTTTCGCACGCCGTTCCGCGGCCTGCGAACCAGCAGTTCATGGAAAACGATCCGCAGTACGGCCCGGTCTATCACCTCGGCTCAGCCGCCGATGTGATGAACATGGTCAATCGCGAGAACGCGATCATCTGGACGGCGCATCCGCGCACGAAAAATTCTTCGGCGTATCCCGAGGCCTACAAAGACAAAGACTTCTTTCAGAGCGACCGCTTTATCGGCGCCTCTTGGGAATCGCTGCCCGTAGACCTTTCTGAAAAGCGACTCTGCGAAGTTCGTTGCTTCACCACGCTCGACAATATGTCCAATTGGGCGCCAAAGCCGAAATTCATGATCGCCGAGGGCGACACGTACACAAAATCGCCCGACGACGAAACCTACGCTTCCGTCGCCGTAAACTATCTAAAGCTCGATCACGTCCCGGCATACAATGAGAGCTGGGCGCCTATTGTCGAAGGTATTCGCGCCGGACATTTCTTCGATACCACGGGCGAAATTCTTTTTCACAATTGGGCCGTCGAAGGCAGCGGCGCGCATCGCACGTATACTGCCGATATCGAGTACACGTTTCCGCTCGATTTCGCCGAACTCGTTTGGAGCGACGGCACGAAGGTCGACCGCCAGATCATCGACCTGAAATCGACGCTCCCCTTCGGTACGCATCATTTTGCAGTCCCGTTCGATGCCTCCGGCAAAAAATGGGTCCGCTTCGCCGTCTGGGACTCCGCCGGTAATGGCGCCTTCACGCAACCGACCGCGATTGGGAATTAGTGAGCGCAGGCATTTGGCTTTTAAAAATTCCCTGTTTTTTCTCGATTAGAACGCTAGATTCTGTTGACAGTAAATGGCTTAAGCAGATTTCTAATCGAGTATTCTCGATTAGAATCCGTGTCAACAAATTTTTGCTGGCCCCTCCTTTTTCCCATTTTGGAACCACCGTTCGAAGAACGCGGTTCCAATTTTCAAAACCGACGAATGGTAGCATCCGAAAAATTCGATTTCTATTCGCAAAAGTACGGACATAGTACT
>DATNBB010000101.1:0-10751 GCA_035607335.1 Binatia bacterium
CGGTCCGTATCCTTTCGAAAGCGCCGGGCTTCACCATCATCGCGATCGTTACATTGGCGCTCGGCATCGGCGCGAATACGGCGCTCTTCTCCGTTGTCGACGGCGTCCTTCTGAATCCGCTTCCCTATACGCAGCCGGATCGCATTGTCGCGGTATACACGCACACGCGCACATTCAATCATTCCTCCATTTCGTATCCCAATTTCCTCGATTGGGTGCGCGAGAATCGCTCGTTTTCAGGGTTGGCCGCGTTTCGCGAAGACGACATGAACATCACCGGCGTCGGCGAGCCAGAGCGCCTCAGAACGGAGATGATCTCCGCGAATTTCTTTGCGGTGCTGGGCGTAAAGCCGGTCGTGGGCCGCACGTTTTTCGCGAAGGAAGATCAGATCGGCGCCGCGCCGGTTGTTTTGCTCAGCGAAGGCCTTTGGAAACGGAAATTTGGCGGTTCGGCCGACGCTGTCGGGAAAAGCGTCTCGCTCAACGGCACGTCTTACACGATTGTCGGAGTAATTCCAGGCGATTTTCACTACGCAAGCGGCAACTTCCGTTTTAACACCGACATTTTCGTACCCATCGGCCAGTGGGATGCGCCGCTCTTCCGCGATCGCCGCACCGGCATGGGCATGGACGCCGTGGGCCGACTCGCGCCCGGTGTAACTCTCGCACAAGCCCAAGCCGATATGGACGGTATCGCGCATAATCTCGCCACTGCATATCCTGACGTGGACAAGGGCAGCGGCGTCGCCATGCTACCTCTTCGCGACGACGTCGTCGGCAACATTCGCCCATTTTTGCTCGTTCTGCTCGCCGCCGTCGGATTCGTTCTCTTGATCGCCTGCGCCAATGTTGCCAACTTGCTCCTTGTCCGTGCCACAGGCCGCGCCCGCGAATTTGCCATCCGCGCCGCACTAGGCGCCGCGCAGACACGCGTCGTTCGCCAACTGCTTACTGAAAGCGTCCTTCTGTCGCTCGTCGGCGGAGCGCTTGGGTTGCTGTTAGCGGCGTGGGGAACGCACGCAGCTCTGGGCGTTTTGCCCAACGCGCTCCCGCGCTCAAACGAAATCCACCTCAATGTCACGGTGCTGCTCTTCGCGTTCGGGATATCCATTCTCGTCGGCATCACCTTTGGGCTCGTACCCGCCCTGAAAACTGCCAATCCCGATCTTCACGAAACGCTCAAGGAGGGCGGGCGCGGCGGAAGCGGTGCGCGCCATCGCACGCAAAACACGTTCGTCGTCGTCGAAATGGCGCTTGCCCTCGTGCTTCTCATCGGCGCAGGCCTCATGATTCGCAGCCTCGCCGTTCTCTGGGGCGTGAGTCCCGGATACAATCCGCACAATGCGCTGCAACTGAACGTCGCGTCAGCCTTGCCGATCGGCGGCACTCCCGATGCGATCCGTACGGCTTTTATTCAGCTTCATGATCGCTTTGCCGCAGTTCCCGGCGTGCAGGCCCTCTCGCTCGAAATCGGCTCTACTCCCATGCAAGGCGACTCCGAAGTTGGCTTTTGGGTCGAGGGACAACCAAAGCCAACGAATGACGCCGACATGAAGGACGCGCTGTTTTATTCCGTCCAGCCCGACTATCTGAAGGCGATGCAGATCCGTCTTCTTCGCGGGCGCTTTTTCACCGCGGACGACAATCAGCATTCCGCGCCGGTAATCGTAGTTGACCAGGAATTCGCGCGCCTCGCATTCGGCAACGAAAATCCCATCGGCAAGCGCGTCAACCTGCAAATCATCGGTACCACGCCTGAAATCGTCGGCATCGTGGGCCACGTGAAACAGTGGGGGCTCGACGAAGGCAGCCACTCGCCTGTTCTCGCGCAGTTCTACTTTCCTATCTCGCAGGTCCCGGATCAGTTCATGCCATTGCTCGCACGCGGAGTCAGCGTTGTAGTGCGAACAACCAACTCGCCTCTTGCGGTGGTCGGCGGGCTGCGCAGCACGCTCGAACAGTTCAACAGCCAACTGGTCATGTACGGTGTGCAACCGCTCGACGAAGTGGTTTCTGACTCGCTCGCGGATCGCAAATTCTCAATGATTTTGTTGGGAGCATTTGCCGGGCTCGCGCTCGTACTTTCAGCGATCGGCATCTACGGCGTGATTTCTTATATCGTCGGCCAACGTACTCACGAGATCGGAATTCGGCTCGCGCTGGGTGCGCATCCATCCGATGTTCTGCGACTTATTCTTGGTCAGGGAACGAAACTCGCCCTGATCGGCATCGCCATCGGTATAGCTGCGGCTTTAGCTCTAACGAGCCTCATGACCAAGATTATCTTCGGCGTCAGCGCGCATGACCCGCTCACCTTCATCGGAGTCGCCATCGTGCTCATCGCCGTCGCGCTCGCCGCGTGCTACTTCCCCGCTCGCCGCGCCATGCGCACCGATCCCATGGTCGCGCTTCGGTACGAGTGAGGTGTTCTCCTCTGCTTCCTATACCTCCTCCACCTCCTCCGCCTCCCGGTCTCTCAGTGCGCGCTCACAGGGCCTTTCTTCATCCGCGGCCGCTTCAGCAAGAACACGAACGGAATCATCGTCAGAAATAAAAACGCCAGAATCCGAAACGTCGTGTTGTACGACATCATGCTCGCCTCATGCTGCACCATGGCAAACAGCGCCCCGCGCGCCTGCTGCGTGGCACCTGTAGGTCCCGAGCCCTTTGATAGGAAATAACCGCGCAGCATATCGAACATGGACGCAGCCAACCTGTTCCCCCGGCTGACGTGTGCACCAAGCTGATGCACATCCACCTGCTCGCGTCGCGTTTGAATCGTGCTCACTGCTGCAATTCCGATGCTGCCTCCGAGGTTCCGCACCAGATTGAAGAGGCTGGTCGCATTGCCCATCGATTCATTTGGAATCGGGTCCATGCTGATCGTCGTCAACGGCACAAACAAGCATCCGAGCGCCAGCCCCATGTAAAATTGCGGCCAGCAGAAATCCCAAAATCCCGCGTTCGTATTCAAATTCGAAAGCTGAAAGAGCGTGATTGCGCAAACCACGATGCCCACGCCGAGCATTTTCCGCGCGTCAAGCTTTGCCAGCAGAATCCCCACGGCAGGCATCGCGATAAACGACCCGAGGCCTCGCGGAGCCATCGCAATCCCGGCTTGAAACGCCGGAAAGCCCAGCACCGTTTGCAGCACCAGCGGAATAAGCACAAGACTGCCGTAAAGCCCCACGCCCAGCACTGCCATCAAAAACACACCCGTCGAGTACGTCACGTTTTTGAAAACGCGCAAGTCCACAACGGGATGCTCCACGCGTAATTCGTAGATCACAAACGTAATCAGCGATGCCGCTGCCACAACGGCCACTACCGTGATCCAGTGCGTCCCAAACCAATCCTTCTCTTGCCCTTTGTCCAGCACGATCTGCAACGTCGCGATTCCCAGCGCCAGCATTCCGATGCCCCAATAATCGATGGAGGACGATCGCCTGCGTATATACGGCGGATCGAACACAAAGAGCCTTGTCATAATGATTGCGAGCACGCCAATCGGCACGTTGATGTAAAAGACCCATCGCCAGCTATAACTGTCCGTCAACCAGCCGCCGAGCAATGGCCCAAGCATGGGCGCCACGACGATTCCCAACCCCCAGAATCCCATTGCCTTGCCGCGGTCCTGCGGCGGAAAGGATTCCAACAAAATCGCCTGTGAAATCGGCTGCAAACCGCCGCCGCACGCACCCTGCACCACGCGAAAGAAAATCAAGAATGAAAGCGTGGGCGCAAGCCCGCACAAAAACGAGGCCGTCGTAAAGCCGATCACGGACATCATCAGCATCCGTTTGCGTCCGAAATAATTCGAAAGCCATCCGGTCAGCGGCAGGATAATCGCGTTCGAGACGAGATACGACGTAAGCGTCCAAGTCGCCTCATCCACCGTCGCCGAAAGGCTGCCCGCAATGTGCGGGAGCGACACGTTCACCACCGTGGTGTCCAGCACCTCCATAAAAGTGCTGAGCATCACCGCAATGGCGATAATCCACGGGTTTATCCCCGCCGGATTCAGCGCCGCTGTCGAATTCTGTGCACTCCCCTCACTCATTTTTCAACCCCGGAGTCATCCATATCGAAGGTATCGTGCGCACCCCTTCTTCGATGTTAGCGTACTCAAATGGATTCGCTCTTATGTCTTCCGCGAAATAAATCGGCCAAGAAGTCGGGCGGGCGCGGTACGAAGCTTAAGCGGGCTTCTCTCGATTCCCTGTATTTTTTGCCGCGAATCTCTCTTGAATTTTTTCGTGCTCGGGGGAACGATCATGTAACGAAGTGAAACGGTACAAATAGGCATCAATCGAGTCCGGACTTTCGTCGGAAACTGTCCCCTGGCGGCTGTTGCTCTCAGCGGGTCGTGCCGAGGCGCTCGAATTCGGTCATCGCGCGCTCCATCTCCTCGCGAGCCGAATCGGCGGACGAGCGAATGCCCTGGACGCGCAAGCGGAAGTCGTCGGGGTTCGAGGCGCGCATGAGAGCCTCTTCCAGCGTGATGAGGTTGCGCGAATAAAGATCGAAGAGCGATTGATCGAACGTCTGCATACCGTACTGGCTGGTGCCCGCGGCGATGGCGTCGCGAATCATCCTCGTCTTATCGGGGTTGATGATGCAATCGCGAATGTAGCCGGTCGCGATCATCACTTCCACGGCAGGTACGCGCCCTGCGCCGTCGCTCTTGCGGACAAGGCGTTGGCTGACGACAGCCTTAAGCGTCGAGGCGAGCTGCAAACGAATCTGCTTCTGCTCAGGCGGCGGAAACACGGCAATGATGCGCTGAATCGTCTCCGTCGCATCCAAAGTGTGCAACGTCGAAAACACCAAGTGGCCCGTTTCGGCGGCCAGTAGCGCGGTCGAAATCGTCTCAAGGTCGCGCATTTCGCCGACGAGAATCACATCCGGGTCCTGGCGCAAGGCCGCGCGCAGAGCTGTCGAAAACGAAGACGTATCGACTTCCACTTCGCGCTGGTTGATAAATCCCTTCTTATCGCGATGCAGATATTCAATCGGGTCTTCAATCGTGATGATGTGCTCGGCGCGCAGTGAGTTAATCCGATCAATCATCGCGGCGAGAGTGGTCGATTTGCCCGAACCGGTGGTCCCGGTGGTCAACACGAGCCCGCGCTGCTCTTCGCAAACCTGCGCAAGCACGCGCGGCAGCTCCAATTCCTCAATCGTGCGAATCTTCGTGGGAATTACGCGCAGCACCATGCCCACATTGCCGCGCTGCTGGAATACGTTCACGCGGAAGCGCCCGAGGCCGGCAACGCCATAAGCCATATCAAGCTCGGCCGTCTCTTTGAACTTTTGCTTTTGCCGGTTGGTCATCATGCTGAACGCCATCGACAGCATTTCTTCCGGCGTGATGCGAGGCACGTCCGCGACCGGGTTCAGGATGCCGTCGACGCGCGTGTACGGGTGATTTCCCACCTTCAGATGCAAGTCGGAAGCGCGGTTTTCGACGGCTCGGCGGAGTAGATCGTCAACGTTGATGGCCATTTCGAGTGCCCCTTGGGGTTCTTGTCAAACTAACACGCCCCCAAGATGGCCCTCAACGCTGCTGCGATGTTGCGTTTCCAAGGGAACAATGGGACTTCCCGGAGATTAGCGAAAGTATTGCGAAGATTTCGTCAGCTGGCAGGCGGCTGGTCACGCAGGAAAATGGCGTTGTATAAAAATCCGGCGATCACTCCGCCGATGAGCGGCCCAACCCAATACACGCCTTGATTCGCCCAATGCCGTGACACAAGCGCCGGGCCAAACACGCGCGCCGGATTTATAGCTGCGCCCGTAAACGGAGCCGCGATCAAGATGTCCACCATCAGGGTAAGCCCAATGGCGAAACCTGCAATCTTCTCGAATGCGCCTTTACCGTCGGCAACCGTCGCAAAAAAGACAAATACAAGAAAAAACGAAGCCACCGCTTCGAGCGCCATGCCATGGAGCCGAGTGAAATCCGACGCAAGCGCTGGCGTGCCCAGCGCTGCCGCGCTCGACGCGCTCTCTGGAACGATCAGCACCAGCAAGTATGCGGCGAACACTGCCCCCGCAAGCTGAGCGAACCAATAGCAGAGGGACTGAATCGTTCCCAGCCGCCGCGTCACCCAAAATCCAATCGTTACCGCCGGATTCAGGTGGCCGCCCGAAATGTGTCCGAGCGCCGTGACCATCACGGCCATCGCGAGACCGGCCGCCGCTGCAATCGCAAGGGCTCCCAGCGCCGGCTGGCCGGCGGCGTGCAGATATTGATCGGCGCAAATCGAGCCCGCCCCAATAAAGACTAATGTGAATGTCCCGATGAATTCTGCGACGAGCTTCTGCGGCAAGCTGTACATCGATGCCTCCGATAGTCGCGCCGGATTCTATCGGATTCGCCGCAGTAAGAAAATGGGAACTAGCTAGGTTAGCGTGCCGCCGTAGTTGTCGGCACGTTAACCGCGGTAAGCCAATTGTGACGGTCGGCCTTTCGCCCGCTGGTGATCGAGAAGAATTCTTCCTGGATGCGCTTCGTGACGGGGCCGCGCGCGCCATCACCCACGTTAATCCGATCGACCGAACGGATTGGCGTGATCTCCGCGGCCGTGCCGCTAAAGAAAACTTCCTCCGCAATGTAAAGCATCTCGCGCGGAATCGCCTGCTCCATCACCGGAATATCCAGATCGCGGCAAATCGAAAGCACCGAATCGCGCGTGATGCCGGAAAGTCCCGCATCGGAAAGCGGAGGCGTGATCACCGTTCCTTTGTGAACGACGAAGATATTTTCGCCCGAGCCTTCCGCAACGTGCCCATTGTGATCAAGTCCGATGCCTTCTTCGAAACCGTTGGTTTTCGCTTCCATGCGAATGAGCTGCGAATTCATGTAATTCGCCGAGGCTTTCGACATTTGCGGCAGCGTATTTGGCGCCGGCCTGTGCCACGAGCTGACGCACACATCGATCCCCTTGCCCAGCCCTTCGTCACCGAGATACTTGCCCCATTCCCAACACGCCATATACGTATCGATGGGGCAGCCGCGCGGATCGACACCGACTTCGCCATACCCCCGCAATGTAATCGGGCGAATATAACAGGCCGTCATTTTGTTCACGCGCACAAGTTCGACCGCCGCATTGCACAATTCATCGAGCGAAAACCGCGTATCCATACGATAGATGTGGCCCGAATGAAGCAGCCGCTGCATGTGGTCGCGCAGCCGGAAAATCGCCGGCCCCTGCGCAGACTCGTAGCACCGGATGCCTTCGAATACCGCCGAGCCATAGTGAATCACGTGAGCCAGCACGTGAATCTTCGCATCGTCCCAATGAATAAACTTGCCGTTGTGCCAGATTTGCTCGGTCTTTGCGACGGGCATTGCGCTTCTCCGGAGGGCATAAAAAGCCTTTATGCCGTCAATGCTAAAAATTATAGCATACGGTTTCAGGTCGCATTGACGCTGCGCCTGCCGGCAATCCTGCACGAGAGACAATTTGGACGCGCCGCGATCGTATCGCTACTTCGCTATGGTGCGGTTCTTATGGATGATGCCCGCCAGGATCAAAAGGAACGCAAATAACCGAATGAGGTAAATCCACGTGGCGCCCTCGTTCGGATGGCTGATGAAGAGTAGCGCGCTGCGATTCACGCCCTCAATGATGAATGCCACACCAAACGTCAGGAAGAGGTAGTCGCGAGTATCGCGCCAGAATCGCACAAAGAATAATCCCGCCAGAACGGACGTGGTGGCAATAATGCCCAGCAAAAACGCTTCAAATCGGATCATTGGTCGCGCTCCCAGATAAGTCCGTAGAGCAGGATGAGCATGGCAATTGCGGCGGTTATCAGACGCAGCGGATAAAGATCAATACTCTCCGGCAAGATAATCAGATCCAAAAAGACAAGAAAATTCGAAACCGCAAGGCCAAAGAAGCAGATGCCGCTCCAGAGAAGAAGCCGTTTGCCGGCGCTTTTGTAGCCGCGGATGAGAAGCACGCCGCATAAGAACGTCACAAGTGCGCCGAGGATATAAACCGTTGCGGCCATGTCAGTCCTTTTTCAGCCTGAATGCGCGCGCAAACGCACGCACGGCAGGCGACGCTTTCGAGTGGATCATATTGGAAATCCGGATGATTTCCCGGCGATAAACCCGATCAAGCGCCTCGATGATTTTGTCGCGCTCCGAATCGGGTTCGTAAGCGTAGCGGCCCGCTTCGCTGGATGCAAGCTTACGATTGACCAGCTCCTGCAACACGGACTGCGTATATTCCGTGGTGAGATACAGCGCTTTCCCCATCTCCTCCGGCAGCCACCGCTTTGGACGACTATTCCACAGCAGCAGCAGCGCTTCGAGGTGCGGAACGCTATCGATCTCCTCGATAACAAACCGATCGACTTGTTGACGCTCGAGATCCTCTTGAGTCATTTCCACCCAGACGCAACAACAACGCACCATAATATTCATCGAGTCTGTGGCTGACAATCAGGGATCGAAAAAAACTTTCTGTAATAAGCACGTGCTGCGGAGTCAAACCGCAAAGCACACATTCGTGGAAGTCCGCTAACGAGGGATGTAATTATCGAGAAGGGGGAGAATCTGATGCGTGAAGTTGAGCGCGCGCGTTTGCGTTGCGCCGTCGCTCGTGCCCGGCGGAATTTCGCTCACCACGCGAACGAGCGCTCCGTCCGTTCGATTCATACGAATCGCGTCCGTCACAAGAAAAATCTTGGCCCAATACTCGCTAGGCGTTACGCGCCCATGCGCTTGATACCAGTAGAGTACGAGTGCCCGCGTCAATCCTTTTGAAATGATGTAACGGTTGATGAGAATTGAGCCGCTGGCAGTTTTTACCGCCATGTGTGCCGATTGGTCTGGCACCCAACCCGCGCCCGGCAGGCAGTTTTTCGGCGAGTGGATCGTGTCGCCCGTTCGCTGGGACGGGAAATAAGCAATGTAGAGGTTAACGGGGGGCTCATTCGCCGCCCCCTGGTAATCGCGAAGTAGAAATTCGCCGGGGCCCAGCACCGCAAGCTCGTCCGCTGATAAAGATAGCGGCGTTCCCGACCATGAACTGATCTGCATTGGAAACGCCGAAAGCTCCTTGTGCGGCGGCACCACTTCAGGTCGTTCGTGCGCCTGCAAAAGGGCCGCCGTCGCCCCGATCAAAACCAAAACTGGGAGCAATCGCTTCCACGTGATCGACGCCAACGTCATGCGAGGCTCCTATGTGACGCTCGCGATGGCCACGAAAGAATTTGGTGCAGAGCAATCAATGTGAGCAACGAGACTGCGAATATCAGGACGCCGGAAAACATGTGAAAAAAACCTTCGGCCTTGTCGGGGCTCCAATATTGTCCGAGGAGTCCGCTGCCCATAATCCGCACGCCGTTCGCAAATACGGCGATCGGAATCGCAGCGAGTACCAACAACCAACGTCGCCAGACGCGCGGCTCGCACAAATAGCCGTAAAACGCCGCCAGCGTGATCAGCGAAACAAGCGAGCGGATGCCGCTGCACGCCTCCACCACGTCAAGATTGAGCGCGGGCAAATGAATAATGTTCCCTTCACGCAGCACAGGCACTCCGAGCACTCCAAGCATTCCCGTCGCCAGCTTCGAGGCCTCGAATTGCAACGGCAGCGCAATCTGATTGAAAACGATAGCCGGCAACGGAATCATCAGAAAAAGAACGGCCCACGGAAACAGAGCCACGCGAAAGAATTTCCATCCGCGAAAATAAATCAGCAGGCCTGCTAATAAAAACAGCAACGACGTCCGTGACAAGAAAAGCTCGGCGCCGAAAACACCCAGAATCAAAATTCCAAGAGCGCCGAAAATCACGAATAGCCCGACATTGCTGGGCTGAACCGGTGCTTCCGCAAAGCGCCGACGTTCTCTCCACACGACCCATGCGCAGAAGACCGGCACGAAAAAGCCATGCGAGTAATTGGGATTCTCTACCCACGATTCCGCAAGCTGGATCAGAATCCGCGCATACAACACAAGCACGCCAAATGCGAGAAGCCCAAATTGCAGCAGCGCGACGCGATCATATCTAGATTTTGGTGGGTTAAGGGCAATTTCCGTCGTAGGAAGAATTGCGGGACTCGCCGTGCTTTCTAAATTCGGAATTGCTGTTTCCAGAGCGAGGTCTGATGAGGGAACCTGTGAGCTTTGAGAGGATGTGCTTACGGCAGTGAGGGCTGGGTTCACGCCAGATCACTCAGGTGTTGCGAACGCTTGGAAGGAAGCGTTTGCGCGTCAAGAAGAGCGAGCCGGTGCCGAGTAGCATTAAGATCACCGTGCTTGGTTCAGGGGTGGCAGCAGTTGGAGCGGCAGTTGGCGGCGGAGTTGTGGACGTGGAGCATCCGCAAGACCCCATACTTCCGGACGAACCCGTGCCTCCCGAGCCCATGTCTGATCCGGAACCCGTTGCCGGAGGCACAGCCGTGGAACCCTGACCATTTGAGGCGCCCTGATCGTTCTGGCCTTGATCACTGGAACCCTGGTCATTGTTGCCGCCCTGATTGCCACCTGAAAAGTCTGCTTTATGCCCCTTTCGGTTCATTCGATGTGCGGCGTGGCGATGACCTGGTCCGGATATATCGAATGAGATATCGTGACGCACGACCGAACTGTGTGAGCAATTACCGTTGCAGGTAAAAGCTGGTTTGTAGGAATCTGCGCGAGCGCTGGGTACGCCGATCATTGCGAGTAGAAAAAGGGCCAGGCCAACCCACACTACTCTGTTCATCCAAAAGCCTCCTTTTTAA
>DATNBB010000115.1:0-11217 GCA_035607335.1 Binatia bacterium
GCGCACCAATCGGCGACAACTTTGGAAGTGCCGAACAGGACGGAGACCATGTTGCCGTGGCCCTTCGGGCATTTCAGATCCGAAGCGACGGCGCCGCTCTTTTCGAGATTCTCAATTTCGTCGTTCATCCAGCGCAAAGAGCCATCGTCCACTTTGTTCTTCAGTTTGCGAAGCTCGTCCTGAACGAGCCAGATGCCTTTGCATTTCGGGCAGCCCTCGAAGGGCATCGAGAAAATTTCATAACAATTCAGACTCGTTTTGTCCCGCGGGCAGGAATCGGCCGTAATCTCGGCTTTCATTTCAGCGCCGCGAATGGGCATAACGTGAAGCTGAACGTCCGCCTGGCTGCTGGGCCGCTGGACGCGCTGAAACCAATACGGCACATGAATATTGTTGACGAAATCGGAGAAGCCGTGGCCCTTGACGGGCATGATGCGTGCGAGTTCCTGATCGACGAGATCAAGCTGGCCGGAATCGAGCCAAAATCCGCCGCAACTGGGGCAGCGATGAAGAAAAATCGTATCCGATTCGAGAAATTTCACTTTATCGAGTGTGGAATCGTCGCAGCGCGGGCACTTTTTCCGCTGGTCCTCGGGCGCGGGACTCTTGGCCGCCTCGCAATATTCGATGCTGCCTTCGACCTGAAACGCCATCTTGTCGAGTTCGCCTGAATCGAGCCATAGGCTTCCGCATTTCGGGCAAATGTCATACGAGATCGAATCGCTTTTGGTTTTGACCGTGACGTTGGTCATAAATGCGTCGCAATTCAGGCATTTCATTTCGCGAATCTCCGAGAGCGAAGTGACCGTTACACGATAGCGGCGCGATGAGGGGTGGTCAAGCGAGGGTGCGAATCAGTTGCCGGTGCGGGCGGGCTGCTGTTGAGATGGAGTTTGCGGAGTGGCGTCGTGGATGCCGAGGCCGATCTGCATGGCGGTGTCCTTGGGGAAAATAACATCGCGGCCGCGCGCAATGAAATGCGTGTAGACGGACATGCCTGCACCGTACGCTCCCATGGAATAACTGAACGTGCGGGATTGAACAAACGCGCCGAGCAGCGCGCCGACGAGTTTATAGCCGCCGATGCCGCCGGCCATCCGGCTGCCTGTGGTACCGCTGGGATTGGCGGTCTTGGCGTCCGGATCGCCTCGTGCGGCAAGCCCGGCGAGACCAATTTCGACGGCAGTTGAGAGATAGCGCGTTTTCGGCGTGGTGGCTTGCGCGCCGCCTTCGGAGTCGAGTTTCACGTTGGCCGATTTGCCAGCCTGGACGCTTTCGAGGTTGGCTTCGATCTCTTGCGGTACGGTATCGGGAAGGCGTAATTCGTGGAAGGCGACGCGCAGCTGTCCGTTTCGATTCAGGCGACGCGCCGGACGCACCTGAACAACCGAGCCTTCGAGGACGCTGCCCTCGGGAACGATGAGCTGCCCGTCTTCGAATAGCGGCTGTGTGATGACGGCGTCGACTGGATCGCCTTTTTGATTCGATGCCGAAGTGACAGCCATTTCGAGGCGTGCGTGAACGACTCCGCCGGTGGGCGAAATGTTGCCGATGGAACGCGCCATTTGCAGCGTGAGCGGCTCAGAACCGAAGTTCAGCGGCGCCTGCAGCTCGGCAAAGTAGATCGTGCCGGCATCGATGTATTGAGGATGCGCAGGAAGTTGACGGATCGCGTAGCGCTCGAGGCGACGGACTTTGCCGGGAGCTTTCACCTGCTTCATCGCCGCATTCCATTGATCGCGGGCAAGCTGCTTGGCTTCATGCGTTTTCGTGGCAGCTTCGCCGGCGACGGTGTTTTCCCGGTTTGTATTTGGAGACGAAACAAAATCGAGCAGCTGGCCGGAGCCGGGCGTGACTTTCGTTTCGATGGCTAGTTGCTTTCCGCCAGGGAGCGAAATGTCGTCAAATTCGATTTCCACTTTCCGCGACGGCGTGAAATCGGCGTCAAGCGCGGCTTCGGTGCGCCGGCCCACGGAGACTCCTTGGATTTGAGTGACGCGCCCTATCACCTCGGAACCGGAAGGAATGACGAGTTTGTCGAAGGCGTAGACGGGCTCGACAAGGCGTCCGCGAACAGGCTGGCCGACGCGCTTAACACGCAATCCCTTGTCCAGCGTGACTTCGAGTGGCGTTCCCTCGGGTACGGTGAGCGCGATTGTCGGTGGCGCGGTAGGCGTTGGTTCGGATTCCGCAGGGCGGTGCTGAAGCTCAATTTGCAGCCGCTGGGAAGAATCCTCCGGAGAAGGCGGCTGTGGATTTTGGGCGAACGCGGACGCAGCGGAGATCCCGCACACGACAAGCGCGAGCAGAGAACGTAAGCACGTATGGGAGCGCACAATTTGGCGAGTGTGGACCGATAGCGCTGATTTGCGATGCGAGCGTCTCATGTTTAACGAACGATTCGGTTCTGCACCTAGCCGTCCAATCTAACCTCAGATGCCCGGCGGGCAAACGGCGCTGTATGGGGATGAGCCGCGCCGGAGGTCAGTTTTTGGTTGCGCGAGTCATAAGGTATTGCTGGCGCATCGCATTATCTTTGAAGTACGGCGCTGATAACGCATCATACGCGCGGCGAAACTCGGCGAGCTTTGCGGGATCGCTTTTTTCGAGCATTTCGACAAGCTTGATAACCGGGCCGGCGGTTTTCTCCGTGTGCATGCGAAAGTGCTGCGGGCTCAAGGCCGGTACGAGCATGAGGCCGGTATCAAATGCCACATCGCGAACAGCACTGCCAAAGCGTTCGAGAATGATGGGTTTTTCGCCCCATTGCGAAGGCGGCGGTGCGGGAACAGGAGGCGGCGGCATATAGCGCGCAACAAGTGCAAACATCTTACCGACTAATTCCGTGGGCGGCCACGTGTTGAAGGCGATCGTGCCGCCGGGCTTCAGTACACGCAGCATTTCGGAGAGAGCCAAGGCAGGGCGCGGCGCAAAGATATGTCCGAACTGGCTGGTGACCACGTCGAATGCGGCATCGGCGAAGGGCAGCTTTTCAACGTCGCCTTCATGGAATTCGATTTCTGCTCCGGCGATCTCTGCGTTGAAGCGGGCGCGTTCGAGAAGCTCGGGAGTGAGATCGAGGGCAGTGACTTTGGCGCCGGTTCGGGCTGCGGGAATGGCGGCGACGCCTGTGCCACAGGCCACGTCAAGGACACGCTGGCCGCCAGAAATACCGGCGAACTTCACGAGGTTGGCCGCGGGAATCATCGTACTCGCTTCCAGCGGCGCGAAATGCGCCCAGCCCTGCTTCTGCATTGCTTTGAATTGGTCGAATGCATCCATGGGCGGGCCTCCGGATGGAATTGGGATCGGGTCAGGAACTGAGATGCACAAGCATACCGCAGAGGCGCTGGACGCGCAGAAAAAAACGCGCGAGCGAGACGAGTCGAGCAGGACCGATTGCCAGCTAGGCGTAGGCTTGGCGGCAGGCTTCGTGTTCGCGGCAACTGCGCGGGCAGTTCGTCTTGTCGATGAGAATGTAGTTGTGGCAAGCCGTACAGATGACGCCGTAGATGGTTTCGTCAAATTGTTCGTGGCCTGTGAGGGCAGTGTGCTCAGTACGGCCTTGTTCGCGGGAAATAGCCATGGTTTAGTGGCAGCCGCAGGAACCACCGCAGCAGCCTCCGCCGCTCGGCGCAGGCGAACCGCCACCAGAAGCTTTTGCGCCGTTTGCAGGCGCCGCGAAAACGGAGAGCTGAATTGTGTGCTTGCCACTATCGCATTTCGGGCAGGTCACTTCGGTTTTCTGGTTAAAGACGATGCGCTCGTAGTGCTCGCCGCAATCGTCGCAGACGTATTCGTAGATTGGCATAAGTATTTGACCTCGGAGTCAAACTGATTTTAGCAACCAAGACAGTGGCGCTGCAAATTGCGGCTACTGAGCGGTGTGAATCGGTGAATCGTCGCGAGTAGCGTGTGCGGTGCTGTTTTGGACGGCGCGCGTGAGATAGTAGAAAATGGCGCCCACAGGAATCAGGGCAACAAAGAGAAAGCCGACGCGCCGGAGCGCGTCGAAACGCGTTGATGAAGATGCGGATTTTGAAAGGGCGGAATAGCCGAGACTGGGGCTTTCGTTCATGTCGCTCCCTCCGTGATACATACAGACACCGGCGGCGCCGATTTGTGTCCGCAAACCGCAGCACATGTCCAGTTAATAAAAGGGATCCTTCGCTTCGCTCAGGATGACACTTTTTTGTGCGGGACTGCATGAATCACGCGTTGCAGGTCGATGGGAATCGACCGTTTGTGCTAACGTGCCCTTTCGTAATTGGTGTCTTGGAGCCTTTTATGCTTTCAAATCGCTCGGTACCGCCGTGCACTGTAATTCCAGTCCTGCGCTATCCAGATCCTCGTGCCGCAGCCGACTGGCTTTGCAAAGCATTTGGGTTTAGTGTTCGGCTGCGTGTGGGAGAAAATCATCGCGTCCAGATGAAGGCCGGCGACGGCTGCCTGATCGTGACTGAAGGAAAAGCCCCGGCGGAGAATGCCGATTACGTAATGGTCCGCGTGCCCGACGCCAAGAGCCATTGCGAACACGCTCGCCAGGCTGGGGCCCGTATCTTGTCAGAGCCTGTGGACCACATGTATGGCGAACGGCAGTACAACGCGGAAGACTTTGCTGGACACCGCTGGACCTTCACACAGACGACCGCCGATATTGATCCGAAAGATTCGGGCGGGATGGCTGTGAGCCTGTGAGCAGATAAAGGACGCTAAGGAGGTAAATGAGGCAAAGGAGAGAACAACGCCTCGAACTTGCTCGGCAACAAGGTCCCGAGTGCGGGCTCTAAAATACAAAGGGCGGATTTGAAATCCGCCCCTTTGAAGCAAGGAAGGGGCGCGCCAAGCATGCGTCCCTACGGGACTGATTGATTAGTCGCCGGCGACGGGCTCGGCGACCGGCGGTTGCGCAGCGGCGGTTTCGTGACTATCGCCGTTTGCGTTCGCGATCTGCACAGGCTTTACGTTTGCGCCGGGCACGGCCATGTGGATCTGCTGCAACGAGCCGATCTGAACAACTTCCTCTTTGGGCTTCTTGAGGACGAGTTCTTCGTAAATGCGGCGAACCTTAGCCGCCTCCTCGAAGGCCTTTTTGCGGCGGATGCGATCTTCCTCGGCTGCCGTGAGAGGAATATCATGCTCAAGATGACGAACGCGGGATGCGTCTTCAGCGTCAATCCGCAGCGAATGTTCATAGCTTTCGAGATTGACCTTCTTGCCTTTGGCATAGATCTCGTGCTTGCCGTGCTCTTTGTACCACTGAGCGACCGTCGCGTTCTTGTGCATGTTTTCGATGATCTTGCGCCAGCCGATGCCCGTGTTGTACGCGCAGAAAGAGATTTCGCCCTGCTGCGTGGCATACGGAATGATGCACATCTCGGTGCGGCGGAAGTCGTAGTTGAAAAGATCCTGGAACCACATACCGGCGACGAAGAGCATGTTCCAGGGATCTTCCGCGCGGCGCTTCATGGCATCTTCGTAGGTTCGATTCGGATTGGTGCGGCCGTACTTTTTATCCGAATTTTTCGAGACGGCCCACGTCTTATCGAACTTCTTCAGAATGTCCTTAATGCGCAGGCTTGGCGGTGCCTGCCATGCATCGTAGTTTTTCAAGAGAGCCAACGCCATCATGAAGGAGGAGAACTTCCGGCCGCGGGCTGCGTCCGTAATTGCGGTGACGTCTTTCACGAGGTTCGGCGCGTTGAGGAAACGGGAAATCGGCGCCCATTCTTTCGTGTGCTTATTGACCATCATCGCGGTGCCGACGCCGCAGTTCGGATGGCAACCGCAGGAAAGGGCTCCCCATTGCGCCTCAGGACCGTGAACGAGATCGGCAAACCCGGCGAAAGGAGAGATAAACGAAAGTGGGAACCAGTCGCGTGTGGGCTCGATTTGGCCGACCTGCGCGCTTACGTCTTTCGCGAGGTGCGAAAGCGTATAGCGCTGGCGGATGCGGCGCTCGGGCGTGATGTCTTCGTCGCGGCCGGTAAATGAAACCGGCTGGAACGAGACGAACGCGATTTTCTTTGGGTTTTCCATCGCGAACTTCACGATCGGTCCAACCTGATCGTTGTTCACATTGTTGACGATGGTGGTGACGAGGACGATTTCGATGCCGGCCTCGTGCATATTTTCAATTGCGCGGAGCTTTACGTCGAAAAGATTGCCGACCTGGCGATGGCTGTTAGCGTCGTTGCCGATGCCATCGAACTGCAGGTAGGCGTACCGCAAACCGGCTTCGAAGGCCTTCTTGCAATATTCCTTGCTCTTGGCGAATTCGATGCCGTTCGTGGCGGCCTGTACGCTGTTGTAGCCGACTTTGCGCGCGTAGCGGACCGCGTCGATAAAGTACGGCGACATCGTTGGCTCGCCGCCGGAGAACTGAACGGACATCTGGCGGCGGGGCTTGATCTTGGTGGCATTGTCCAGAATTTCCTGAATTTCTTCCCAGCTCAATTCGTGGACGTAGCCAACCTGATTGGCGTCCATGAAGCAGGGGTCGCACATCATGTTGCAGCGGTTCGTCAGGTCAACCGTGAGGACGGCACCGCGACCGTGGCGGACCGTGCTGGAGCCGTGGTTGTGCAGCTTCTCGTCATTGTGAGCTGGAATATCACGACCCGGAAAGTTGCTCTCGATCCACTCAAGGAACTTGGAGTCGACGGCCATCATGTCTTCACAGCGGCCATGGATCGGGCAGTCTTTTACCATCCAGACTTCGCCGTCGCGCTCGATGATTTGCGCCTTAATTTCGCCGACCTTCTCGTGAACGAGGTCGGTCCAATCCTTCTTGCCATCGATGATTGCCTGGCGCGCTTCCTTCACGCATTCGGGGCAGAGCGAATCTGTGGTGCGCGGCCATCCAAGCGTAGGCTTCGACTTCTCCCACGACTTCAAAAGAGGCTTATCGGACCATTTCGGTGTGAACGAGGGATTGGGATTGTGTTTGTTGAAAAATTGGATTGTATTGAAAGTTGCGCCGGCCGTCTTGCACAGCGCCCAATCGAAAGTCTTCCAAACTTTATTGCTCACTGCATTTGCCATGTGCTCTCCTCAGGAACTTCAACGCTGAAAACACGAGTAGTAAAGTGACTTTGAACTCGAGCCCAAAATGCCAGGCAAGCCCTGCGAAAAGCCTGACCCCACGTATGAGACTACGCCCGTAAATGCTTATCCTATTAGAGTTTGCCCGGAAAGCGAGGGGGAGTCTAGCACAGGGCGTTCAAATGGGTAAATAGGGGGTTGAACGGCGCTCAGGCGCAGCTAAATGGGAGGGTAAACGACGCCAGGATCGAGACATCACGGTAAAGGAGACAGAGGTATAGGAAAATACCTCGTGCATCCGAGAACGTGCGACCGTAATTGCAGTTCGGTCCTGGCGCCTAGTGCCCACATGCGCTCCCGAGCGCAGTCAGCAATGCACCGCAGGGATGGTTTTGAGGCCTGTGGCCGTGGCAGCCCATACGCACCGGCCCGCGTTGCCCCTTTTAGTCGATGTTTAGCGGCGTCCTCAGAATGCCGATGGCGAAATGGGCGAGGTTGCTGGCTTCCTCGTCAAGCTGAATCCAGCGGACCACGCAATGGTCTTTTAGATATTGCGAGACCTTCGCCTCGCTGATACCAAGGTATTCGGCAAGCTGCTGCTTCAGGTTGGTTTCGTTGAAGCGGCTGCGATTCCCTTTTTGCGTGCGGACGCCACGTACCAAGTTGCCGACGCCGACGCGAAGCGTCTGGCAGGACTCCACATAGTAAGAGCCTGATTGATCCGCCTCCGAAAGGAGAAAGACGCCGGGTCCGGCGGGCGCTTCTTCCGCTTCGCCGAGCCGATGAAGTGGACTTTGCATCAGACGGCGGAGCAATGACTCCAGATGAGCCATCCGAGAAGAAAGCGCTGGATCGCTACGACCATGAGCCGCACGCTCGGATGGCAATTGCGGCGCCTGGTATGCCGGATCGGAGCGCGAAGGGCGCTGGGGCTCGCGTTGTGGCGCGTCGTATGAAGCCCTTTCCTGTTGCGGGGCCGCGGCTGCGATAGGCTGCGGCGCTCGCGCAGAGGGCAAGTTCTGGGCAGATGAACCAGAGGAAGCAAACGCCTGCGCCGGCAGGCCTGGGGACGCACTCGCATTCCCTTTGCGACGCCGACCACGCCCGCCGCGGCGACCGCGACGCCTTTTTTTCTTAGCGGCATCACCAGAACCGCCTGGCTGTGCATTGGTCGATAAAGTATTGGATTGCGAGACTTCGTCTTCGGTAGCCTCGTCGTCGGCCTCCTCGACAATTTCGCCGAGGGCGAGCGGCGCAGCTTGTTCTTCATGACCGTCTTCGCGCTCGGCTTCGATCAACATCGGTTTGTGCAATTCAGCTCCATCTTCCACTGTTTCGTGCTTTTCAGGCGCTTCCGCGCCAAGGCGCGCCAAGGCGTCTTCGGCCTTCTTTTTCCAATCCGCGCGCCGGAATTTTTCCGCTGCAACCTTGTACCACTTCACCGCTTCGTCGCTCCTTCCATTTTTCTCTTCTACGGCACCAATCTCCCAAGCCACCATTCCATCGCGTGTGCGCTGATACAAATCGGAAAGCTTCGCGGCGGGATCGAGGCTGTTCTTAGCCTTGCGAATGCGAGCTTGAATCTGGCGCCAGTCTGCCATGGGTAAACATTGTAGCAGCGGCTTGACAAATAGGCACGCATTACAGCCAGGAGATGAAAGAAGGCAGATAAAGGAGGGAAAACAGGCGCATCCAATCGCGTCATTAGCCCTGATGCACAACGAGGGCCAAGCTGGACTACTTGGCCCTCGTTTGTGATCGTCTCTACTCTTTGCAGGTTAGTCGGCACTCGCCGCGACAGCCGCTGGTATTGGGACAGTGTTGATCGTTTTCAGAATGCGCGAAACGATCTGATAGGGATCGCCTTGCGAGTTCGGCCGGCGATCTTCGAGATAGCCCTTGTAGCCGTTCTTAATGAAGTTCACGGGCATGCGAATGGAAGCGCCGCGATCGGAAAGGCCAAAGCTGAACTTATCGATCGCCTGTGTCTCGTGCAGACCCGTCAACCGGAGATGATTATCCGGCCCGTAGACGGCGATGTGTTCAGGAATATTTGCTTCAAAGGCTTTCATCAGAGCCTCAAAATATTCCTGGCCGCCCACTTCGCGCATGTACTTCGTCGAGAAGTTAGTGTGCATGCCAGAGCCGTTCCAGTCGCCCTTAATCGGCTTGCAATATAACTCGAGGTCAACCTCGTACTTCTCACACAAGCGCGCCATCAAGTAGCGGGCCGTCCAAGTATCGTCTGCAGCCTTCGCGGAGCCCTTCGCAAAAATCTGAAATTCCCATTGGCCTTTGGCAACCTCGGCGTTAATGCCTTCGTGATTGATACCCGCAGCGAGGCAAAGGTCCAAGTGCTCTTCGACGATCGTGCGCGCGAGGTTGCCCATGTACTTGTAACCGACGCCGCAATAATAGGGTCCCTGCGGACCGGGGTAGCCACTCGACGGGAACCCAAGCGGCCGGCCATCTTTATATAAGAAGTACTCCTGTTCAAAGCCGATCCAGAAATCGGGGTCGTCTTCAATGGTGGCGCGCATATTCGTGGAGTGCGGCGTACCATTGGGATGCATCACTTCGCTGAGAACAATAAAGGCATCCTTGCGGCTGGCGTCCGGATACAGGGCAGCCGGTTTCAAAATACAATCCGAGCTATGACCTTCAGCCTGCATCGTGGAGCTGCCGTCAAATCCCCAGAGCGGCAGGTCGCCAAGCGTGGGCTCATGCTCAAAGGACTTGATCGTGGTCTTTCCGCGCAGCTCGGGAATCGGCTTTCTACCGTCGAGCCAGATGTATTCCAGTTTATATTTCTTCATAGATTTCGGTTGAAGCACTCCTTTCGGTAATCTCGGCCCTCTTCCGAGTGGCATCACTGTAAGGGGCTCCATACAGGAAGGCCAATGCAACATTTGGATGGAATCCATAGGCAAATTCGTGAGACACGGGCGGGTGGGGTTTTAACAGAGGGCCAGCTAGGGCATGATTGTTTGCATGACACCCGGTGAAAAGACGCGTTGGGTGGAGGAACAGGCACGAACGCAGGGCTTCGATCTGTGTGGCGTGGCACCCACAAGTGGATTAACGGAATTGGCGCACCTGCGGGAATGGCTTGCGACCGGTTATGCGGGTGAGATGCAGTATTTGTACGATGAGCGCCGATTGGATCCTCAGCTTGTACTCGAAGGCGCGCGAAGCCTGATCGTTGTCGCCCAGAATTACAACACTGCGCAACCACACACGCTTCATCCTCAAGCAGGAAAGCCGGCGGTCGAGTCACCGCGCGGATGGATTTCCCGCTATGCCTGGGGTGACGACTATCACGACATCATGCGAGAGAAGCTCAATCGCATTGTGGATGCGATGCGGGCGCAGTTTGCGGAGCCGTTCGACGCACGCGCGTATGTCGACACGGGGCCGATTGTTGAGCGCGTGGCCGCTAAGTATGCGGGGCTCGGATGGCTGGCGAAAAATACTTGCTTGATTAATCAGAGGCTTGGCTCTTGGCTATTTCTCGGCGTGATTATCACGAGTCTGGACCTGGGATATTCGATTCCGGCAGGTGAAGCGCCGCCGCGCGACCTTTGCGGAAAATGCACGCGGTGCCTTGATGCGTGCCCCACCAATGCCTTTCCTCAGCCTTATGTGCTCGATTCGCGGCGATGTATTTCCTATCTGACGATCGAGCTGCGCGACGCGATACCCGAAACATTACGCGGGGTCATGGGGTCGGCGACAATTGGTTGCGACATCTGCCAGGATGTTTGTCCGTGGAACCGCAAGCCTTCGGTGACTACAATGGCTGCGTTCCAGCCGCGACGGTTCGATGGAGCCGGTAAGCAAACGGATGACGAGCGGACGGAGAAATCGCTGCTGCAACCTTCGCTTGAGTGGTTGGCTTCGCTCACACAGGAAGAGTTCAGCAGGATTTTTCGCAAGAGCGCCGCGAAACGTACAAAGTGGCGTGGACTGGTGCGCAATGCGTGCGTCGCATTGGGGAATGCTACCCTGGCCGAAGGCTCACCGACGCGCGAGCGCGTGCTGCGGTTGCTGGAGAATCTGGCCGCATCGAGCGACAGCCTCATCGCGGAACATGCGAATTGGGCACTTGAACGTCAGATGGCAGGCGCCAGCCGAGACACGGTAGGATAGGCGAAACGGAGAACGAGAGTGCCG
>DATNBB010000142.1:0-4445 GCA_035607335.1 Binatia bacterium
GGCGCCCGCTTCAGCCATTCCACTGCCTCGTCCATCGAACGCACCTGCCAGAGCCAGAACCCAGCGATCAGTTCCTTTGTTTCCGCGAACGGTCCGTCCGTCACCGTCCGCTTTTCTCCCTCAAACTTCACGCGTTTGCCCTTCGACGAAGCTTGCAGCCCCTCGCCGGCCAGCATCACGCCTGCCTTCACTAACTCTTCATTGAACTTGCCCATCTTTTGCAGGATCTCTGTGCTTGGCAGAACGCCCGCCTCGGAATCCTTATTCGCCTTTACGATCACCATCACTCTCATGTTTCGTCTCCGTTCCATTTTGTTTGAGCTGGATCGCGTGCCCTGAATCCTAGCTCTAATTACACGTCGAACGAAAGCCACACAAATCGACAAGCCGGCAAAAATTTTTCTAATCGACAAAAACCGTACTGGTTCTTGGCAGCCCCTGAAGCTTGTGATACACAATAGTTGAGCGGAGAAGTGGAAGAGGGCTCTATCGGGAGAATATAATTGCCGTGGCAAACGCTGAATTTCTAATCGACAGTCCCACGATTAGAAATGGTCGTAAGTCTTTTGCTTCCAACAAAACCTTCCGTTCTAATCGACAGTAAAGCGGAGAAATTTGGCATGCATTCATGATGCAGGAAATTGCGGCCTGGGCCCTCGAAACCGCCAAGCGCAGAGGCGCCTCCTACGCCGACGCCCGCGTGATGGACATCCGCCATCGCGATATCTCGACCAAAAATGGCGAGGTCGGCACACTGTCCGAATCCGAGTCGCTCGGAATCGGCATCCGGGTAATCGCCAACGGCTCTTGGGGTTTCTCCTCCACGGACCGGCTCACCCGCGAAGGAGTGCAGGCCTGCGCCGCCGAGGCCGTCGCCATCGCGAAAGCATCATCCCTGGCCAAGACGGAAGACATCGCCCTCGCTCCAGAGCGCGCATACGTCGATATCTGGCAAAATCCGTACCTTAAAGACCCTTTTCGCATTCCCGTAGAGCGCCAAATCGACCTTTTATTGGCCGCGGACAAAGAGATGCGCCGCGTAAAAGGCGTCACCGTAGCGGAAGGATCGATGGCTTTCCGCCGCATCGACCAACTCTTCGTCTCCAGCATTGGTTCTTCGATTCACCAGACCAAAGTCCAATCCGGCGCCGGAATCGTTGCCTTAAGCTTCTCCGGTAACGAGTTACAAAAGCGCTCCTATCCAAATAGCTTCGGCGGCCAGCACATGCTTCGTGGCTACGAGCTGATCGAAGAGCTTGATTTGGTTGGAAACGCCCAGCGCGTCGCCGAAGAATGCGTCGCGCTTCATACCGCAGCGCAATGTCCTCAAGGCCAATCGACAATCATCCTCGATAGCTCGCAACTCGGCCTTCAAATCCATGAATCCATTGGACATCCCATCGAACTCGACCGCGTCCTCGGCATGGAAGCCAACTTCGCCGGCATGAGTTTTCTTACGACCGAAAAGCTGCGCAAGCTGAAATACGGTTCCGATATCGTCAACGTGGTCGCCGACGCCCGTCTCGAACACGGCCCTGGCCTGGGCACATTCGCCTATGACGACGAAGGTGTACCCGCGCAATGCATCCCCGTGATTTCGAATGGCTTATTTACCGGATATCTCAGCAGTCGCGAGACAGCGTCCGCCATCGGCGAAAAACGCTCCGGCGGGACCGTGCGCTGCGAAAGCTGGAATCGCCTGCCGATGATCCGAATGACGAACATCAGCATCAATCCGGGCACGTGGAAATACGACGACCTGATCGCCGATACAGACGATGCAATTTACATGGAGACGAATCGCTCCTGGTCCATCGACGACCGCCGCTACCATTTCCAATTTTCGACGGAGATCGGCTGGGAAATCAAAGGCGGCAAAAAAGGGCGCATGATCAAGAATCCCAGCTATAGCGGCATCACGACGGAATTCTGGAATAGTTGCGATGCAATTTGTTCCCAAGATTATTGGACGCTCTGGGGTACGCCCAACTGCGGGAAAGGCCAGCCACAGCAAACCATGGGCACGGGCCACGGCGCTTCGCCCGCGCGCTTCCGCAACGTAAAGATCGGCGTTGCCTTTTCAAAATGACAATCTTGCGAGATAGCAACAACCTAAATGTTCGCCACCCTGAGACCCGCGAATTGAGCGGGCTGAAGGACCTCTCTTCTTTTGCGGCGAGGACAGCAAACGAGCAATGAGCCGCCCCCTCAAAATGTCCGAACTCGAACGCATCGCCGAGCGCGTCCTCAAAATTGCCAAAGCGACCGGCGTGGACGGTGCCGAAGTTGACGCAGGCGCGAATGTCGACGCCCTGACGCGCTTCGCGAACAACACGATCCATCAAAATGTGGCTGAAGAAACGCTCGCGATTTCCTTTCGCGCGATTGTCGACGGCCGCACCGCCCGCGCGACGACGAACAAGACGGACGACGAATCGTTGCAACGTCTCGTTGCCTCTGCCGTGAGCCTGGCAAAAAATCAGCCTAAGAATCCCGATCTTCTGCCTTTGCTTGGCGAACAAAAATATCAAAAGGTGTCGCGCTTTTTCTCTTCGACCGCGGAGACAACTCCTCAGGATCGTGCCAAGGCGGTAGCAAAAGTCTGCAAAATGGCCGCGAAGCGAAAGCAGACGTCAGCGGGCATTTACGTCAGCGGTAGTTCGCAATCGCTGCTCGCGAATTCCAAAGGACTGTTTGCGCGGTACGAGCAGACGCGCGCCGAATTTTCCGTCACCATTCTGGAGAGCGATTCTTCTGGCTGGGCCAAGGCGAACGCGCCGGATATTCGCAAAATCGATCCGCTCGCGCTCGCCGAAAGCGCCAGCGAGAAATCCTCAAAATCGCGAAAGCCGCGCGAGTTGCCGCCCGGCCATTACGTTACGATCCTCGAGCCCGCTGCCGTACTCGATTTAATGGGATTTCTTTTTTTCGATTTCGGCGGCACGGCTGTTCTCGATGAACGTTCGTGCCTCACCGGCCGCATGGGGAAGAAGCTCTTCGGCGACAACATCACCGTGTGGGATGACGCATATCACCCGCTGCAGACCGGGCATCCGTTCGACGGGGAAGGCGAACCGAGGCAAAAGGTTCTTTTAGTTGACCGCGGCGTGCCGAAGAATCTTGTTTACGCACGTTCAGCAGCGAAGAAAATGAAGGCGAAGCCCACCGGCCATGGCTTCTCCTTACCCAATGATTTCGGCGAAGCGCCGATGAACATCGTTTTTGCGGGCGGAGACAAATCCGTCGACGAGATGGTGCGCTTGACCGAACGCGGCGTACTTGTTACGCGCCTCTGGTACATTCGCGAAGTCGATCCCTACGCAAAAATTCTCACCGGCATGACACGCGACGGTACATTCCTTGTAGAGAATGGGAAAATCGCCGGCGGCGTCCGCAATTTCCGTTTCAATCAGAGCGTCATCGAGATGCTCGCTAACGTGGAGATGCTCGGACCCGCCGTGCGCTCCGCAGGTGAAGAAGCATTCGAAATGGTCGTGCCCGCGGTGAAAGTTCGCGACTTCCACTTCAGCGAAGTCACGAAATTCTAACGCTCGCTAGTTGTGACGCACAAAAAACTGCGTTTTGTTCAGGTTTGCCGGCACGGCCACATCGAAAAAACCGACCATCATTTCGTCATACGTCTGATCGCCCCAATAGACAGTCGCGCCGGGATCGGGATTGTGCGGATTATTTTTCGAATTGTCATACCAGGCGACCGCTTGCAGTTCCGTTCCTGCTTTCAGCGGCATCGGCGTCGCGAAACGATAACTGAGCTGCCAGTAAAAATTGTAGTGCACGCGCAAGAGCGGCTCGATTGATCCATCCGGCTTCAGGATATTGTACTCAAACCGCTTTCCGCGCAGGTGCATATGCGGGAAGAAGCTGAGCAACAGTGCGTCATTCGGCAGGGAACCGTGAACCTCCACGCGGTAGTCCGGCACGCCTGGCGGAATCACAAACGAACTGTTCGTCAGTTGCAGCGTGAGAACGCGTTCCTTCGGCGGTTTCTTCGCAAACACCATCCCAATGGCCGTTTGGTCCGTTGTGGCGCGGCCATGCGTCGTGTAGTGCATCTGAAACACGAGATCGCTTCCCGCTGGAATATATTTCGCCATTCCGGTGAGCCAGTTGTCCGGCGAACTTCCCGGCGCATAGACGAGCAGTACGTCCGCCGTTGTGAAATGCGTATCGCGCCGGTCCTGCTCGTCCATCATGTCTGACGCAGTAAAAGGGACATTCTTTGGCGCATCGCGCAGCCACATCGACCCCGGCGGCCGAACGTAGACCACAGCGTGATGCACATTCTCGCGGCTCGTTGGCCGAATTTCGCACATCTGCACCCACTTTCCTTTCGTGAATCCCGTCGGTACGATTTCATATGTGTACTCCACGTCGCCCGTCGCCGGAATCCGCACTGCCTTCGGCATCTGCACAACCAGATCCGG
>DATNBB010000171.1:0-24310 GCA_035607335.1 Binatia bacterium
GAGGAGTATAGCGAAAAACGGCGACCGTGCGGAGATAAAGGAGGCAGAGGACGTAGAGGAAGCAGAGGAAGAAAAGCTATCCGACGCGGCGCGGAAACGCTTCGGACCGCTTGCTACTCCTGCTAGAATCTGGGGTTATAGTAAAAATTTGCGGTTGGCTTAAAGTAAGTATTGTGTGACGAACACGATGCAAAAGGCCGCGAAACCAGAGCCAGACTTGCAGCGTGAACGAGCAAAACGCGACGGAGGATCGCCTCGATGGCCGACGAAGTGGCGGAAAAAGTGATCGCGACGCTGGCATCCGTGAAACGGATACCGGCTGAGGGCATCAAGCTCGATACGAATTTGCAAGAGATCGGGATCGATTCACTTGATGTCTTCACGCTGCTTTTCGAGCTGGAAAACGCATTTAAAATTTCGATTCCCGATGACGATGTGCGCTCGATTCGCACCGTTAACGATATCGTCGACGGCATTAAGAAGCTGCTCGCCGCCGCGCCGGCAACACCTCCACCGGACGGCTCGACCAGCCCGGCGAATCCGGCGGCTTAGGGATGGCCCGTCGCAGAGTCGTTGTCACAGGCCTCGGCATAATTTCCCCCCTTGGATTGAACGTCGAGGAAAACTGGAAGAATCTGAGCGAAGGGCGCTCCGGCATCGGCCCAATCCAGTCCGTGGACTTCACGAGAGCCCCCATGCGGTTCCAGAATGGCGCGGAAGTGCGCGGATACGATCCACTAAAGCATTTTGAAGGTGGCAAAGAGGCATACATTGATCGGTTCGCCCAATTTTCGGTGGTTGCGGCCCGCCAGGCGATGCGCGATTCAGGCCTTGAGTTGACGCCGTCACTCAAAGAACAGGCAGCGATCGTCTGCGGTTCAGCCGTCGGAGGGCAATCCGCAATCGAGGCCGGTTTCGAAGATTTGTGGGTTTCCGACCGGGGCCGCGTTCATCCGCTAACCATTCCCAAGACGATGGCCAATGCCGGTGCGAGCCACATTTCGATGGATCTTGGGCTGAGCGGGCCAGCATACACCGTTTCGACTGCCTGCTCTTCCGCGAATCATGCGATCGGGCAGGCTTTTCGGCTTGTGCGCGATGGCGAAGCCGAGATGGCCATGACCGGCGGCAGCGAGGCAATGTTTACGATCGGAATGCTGAAAGCGTGGGAAGCGATGCGCGTGATCGCACCCGACACTTGCCGACCGTTCAGCAAAGACCGGCGAGGGATGATCCTTGGCGAAGGCGGCGCGATGATGGTGCTGGAGCCGCTGGAAGCGGCGCAGGCACGCGGTGCAAAGATTTACGCGGAAATTTGCGGCTTCGGGATGACATCTGACGCGCATCATTTGACTCAACCGGCGATGCATGGACCTTCGCGTGCGATGAAGGCTGCTTTGCGGGAGGCGGGGCTTGCGCCCGAGGAAATAGGCTATATCAACGCTCATGGCACAGGCACGCCAGGCAACGATCCCGTTGAAACCGCCGCGATTCATGATGTTTTTGGCGATCATGCAAAGAAGCTGGGCGTGAGTTCGACGAAATCCATGCATGGTCACGCACTCGGAGCGGCTGGAGCAATTGAAGCCGTTGCGACCATTCTGGCGATGAAGCATGGGATTTTGCCCCCCACGGCGAACTTCACCGTCGCCGATCCTGAGTGCGATCTTGACTACATTCCCAACGAGCCGCGCAAACAGCAAGTGAACGCGGCCCTCTCGAATTCGTTTGCGTTCGGCGGATTAAACGCGGTGATCGCCTTCCGCACAATCTAAGACTGCCTTCAGCAATCGCATCGGCCCGCGTCCATGCAATCCCGAGGATCCGAAGCGTTTTTATGAGGGATATGGCTTCATTGTCTCGCTCGCGGAGCCAATGACTCTGATGATCACATTAAACGAGGCGGAGAAAGCACTGCCTGGAAGATAGTGTGCCGCAGTGATGCAAGCCTCAGAAAAACAAGCGCATGATATGGGGAAGATGAGACATGTGCGGAATCAACGCGCTCCAAGGCGCCGGATTCAGCTCCCATTTGCGGGTCAGTTCGTCTGAGAGAGTGAGTGTCATCATGATGCCGAGCCAGAAGAAGGCGCAGAGAATCGCGATCCGCGTCAGCCCCGGCTGATATTTCACGTGCATGAAAAAGAGGATCACGAGCAGCATTTTCATTACTGCTATGGCCAATGCAACCACAGTGTTGAAAACGCCCAAGTCTATATAAGCAACGCCGGTCGTCGCGCCCGTGAGAATCAGCAGAGTAATAAACGTTAACACATACGTTTTGACGGGTACGATGGCTTCAGAATGATGGCCGTGTTCCTGCGTGCCGTGCTCGTGCATCTTCACTCCCTGAGCAGCCTAATAACGGGCTGCGAAAAAGGCAGAAGCGGTACTTCAGGGGCTAGGGCCCCGCCCTTCCATCCAAATCAACTGCGTCAGTAACGCCCGCCGATTAAGTATAAAAGCGGGAAGAGAAATATCCAGACGATATCGACAAAGTGCCAGTAAAGACCGCTGATCTCGAGCGGCGCCACATAATCGGGCGAGAACTTATTGCGGGCCGTCATGATGAGGAGCACCGTGAGAATGCCGAGGCCAACTACCATGTGCAAAGCGTGCAAGCCCGTCATGAAAAAGTAGAAGCACATGAACATCTGCACCTGGCCCATCTGCGACCCGAGAGAGGCCCATTCCGGCCGATATTGGAATCCGAGGCCGGGAACGAAGTGGTGGAGGTAATCCTCATACCATTCGAAACGCAGCTTGATGCCAAGGAACGTCAAGCCGAGGATCATGGTGAGGACCAGCCACATCATCGTGACGCCCTTCTTCTTGCCCGAATGCGCCGAGTGGATCGCCATCGCCATGGTGAGGGAGCTGCAGATTAAGACCGCTGTGTTGGTGGCGCCGAATCTCACTTCGAGAATCTGGCGGCTGCCTACCTCGAATGCGGGCAGATGCAAGGAGCGATAGACGGTGTATGCAGTAAACATCCCCCCGAAAAACAGGATTTCCGTCATCAGGAAGAGCCACATGCCCAGCCGACCGGCGTCCCGCTGCTGCTCAATCGTCTCGAACTGATGAGCGAACCCGGGCGGGTGGGCGTGAGCCTCGTGAGTTACGGCGGCGTCAGACACTATGATGCGCTCCCTTGAGTGGTTGATAGTTGTAAGCGTCCTCGGTGACGACGGGCATCACGTCGAAGTTTTCCGTCGGCGGCGGAGTGGGCGCAGCTTCCCATTCCAGGCCCTTTGCTCCCCACGGATTCTGCGGCGCGATAGGGCCGTAGCGTATCGACCAGAAGAGATAGATCAGGGGAATCGCGTAGCCGACGGCAAGGATCGAAGCACCTGCCGAAGACAGAACGTTGAGTACCTGGAATTCGGGCGGATAGACCGCATAGCGGCGCGGCATGCCAAGATAGCCCAGCACAAACTGCGGGAAGAACGTGAGGTTAAAGCCCAGGAAAATCAGAGCCGCAGCGATGCGCGCCCACATGTCCGGATACAAGCGGCCCGTTATCTTCGGCCACCAGAAGTGAATGCCACCCAGGTAAGCCATGACGGCGCCGCCCACCATGATGTAGTGGAAGTGGGCGATCACGAAATACGTTCCGTTCAGATGAACGTCGACTGCCAACGATGCGAGGAACAGGCCGGTAAGCCCGCCCATCGTAAAGAGGCCGATAAAGCCGAGCGCGTAAAGCATCGGCGCTTCGTAGGAGATCGAACCCTTATAGAGAGTTGCGGTCCAGTTGAAGACTTTGACGGCCGAAGGAATCGCGACCAAGAAGCTCAGCACCGAGAAAATCAGTCCGGCATAGACTGACTGACCGGTGACGAACATGTGATGGCCCCACACGATGAAGCTGATCACCGCAATCGCAATGCTGGAAAAAGCGACGAAGCTATAGCCGAAAATCTTTTTGCGCGAAAACGCCGTGATCAATTCGCTGATCACGCCCATGCCGGGCAAAATCATGATGTAAACGGCCGGGTGCGAGTAAAACCAGAACATGTGCTGGAAAAGGAGCGGATCGCCGCCAAGGGCCGGATCGAAGATTCCGACATGCAACGTTCTTTCGAGCGCCAACAGAAAGAGAGTGATGGCGATGACGGGCGTGCCCAGAATGAAGATGACGCTCGTTGCATACATCGACCAAATAAACAGCGGCAAACGGAACCACGTCATGCCCGGTGCACGCATCTTGTGAATCGTGACAAGGAAATTCAGCCCGGTGAGGATCGACGAGAACCCGGCAACGAAAATTCCCATTGCCATCCAGGTGACGGCCGAATGGGAGTACGTGCTGCTGTAAGGCGTGTAGAACGTCCACCCCGTGTCGACTCCGCCGGAAAAAATCGCGATAAGCGCCAGCAGGCAGCCGGTAACGAAGACGTACCAACTGAGCAGGTTCAGTTTCGGGAACGCGACATCTCGCGCCCCAATCATTAGAGGGATGAGGAAATTACCCAAGGTTGCCGGAATCGACGGCACCAGAAAGAAGAAAACCATGATGATGCCGTGGATGCTGAACAGCTTATTGTACGTCTCCGGCTCGACCAGCGCTCCCTGAGGTTCGATCAGCTGCAGGCGCATAAAGAACGCCGCCAAGCCACCAATCATGAACATCAGTGTGATGGTGGCGAGATAGAGCAGCCCGATTCTCTTGTGATCCTTTGTCAGCAGCCACGACTTGATGCCAGTAGTGGCGTTCAAGTAGGTGACGCGAGATTCGGCCGGTACTGCCGGTGGTAGATCTAGGGTGGCCGTACTCATTGCCCGTTCTTCCTTTCTTGCGGTCCCAACGACTTCACATACGCGACCAACTGGAGCATCTGCTCTTCATCAAGTTGACCCTTGAATGTGGGCATGACGTTTTTGTAGTTCGGAAGCTGGACAGAATCCGGCTGGATAATGGCTTGCCGAATCAGGGTGTCGTCGACTACGTGCGTGGAGCCATCCGCAAACTTTTCGGTTTGACCGTATATCCCCTGGAGCGGAGGCCCATCTCCGCCGGCCGTGTGGCAGCTACTACATCCGAGTACGCCGAAGAGATGCTCGCCCGCTTTGGACATCGATTCATTCTGTTCGCCGCCCGCGAGCCACGCCGCATAATCCGATTGCGGCATGACGTAGACCCAACCGATCATGTGCGAATGGTCGGTGCCGCAGTATTCCGTGCAGTACAGATGATACGTTCCTACCTTGGTGGCTTCGAACCAGATCGATGTGTAACGGCCTGGCAAAGCGTCTTTTTTGACACGAAATGCAGGGATATAGAAGCCGTGGATCACATCTTGGGAGGTGATCGTCACCTCAATCGGCTGGTTCACGGGCACGTGAAGTTCGTTGATTTCGCGCGGTCCTTCGGGGTGCTGGATGTGCCACATCCACTGCTTGCCGATGACAAAAATCTCGCTGGAGGCAGCCGGCGGACGCGAATTCCGCACATAGAGGTACGAGGCCCAGAAAAAGATGACCACGCAAATCGCCGAAGGAATCAGAGTCCAAGCAAGCTCAAGGGCGAGAGGCGCGTGGGTTTCCGGCGGAACCTCATCCGGCGCGCGCCGCCGGTATTTGATCATGAAGTAGAAGATGATCGAAAAAATCAGGACCGTGAAGAACAGCGTGATGCCAGTGAGAAAATAATAAAGCTGGTCGACGCCTCCGGCAATCGTGGAGGCGGCAGGCGGCTGAATCGGGAATAAAGCCGCTATTTCGTGCAATCCGGTTTGCGTTAGAACCGTCATCAACATTCCGTCACAATCCTTCGCGGCGCGCGATGCGGGGCGCCTCGATCATGCGTGTCCGCTGCGCGGCGAATAATTCTCGGCGCGCGATAAACAGAAAATCAAAATGGCCAGTGCAAGCAACGTCACAGCACCACCAACCTGAATGGCGCGCGAGATCACCAGCCCGTATTTACCGGTGTGCGGGTCATAGTGGTAGCAGAAGAGAAGCATCTGATCCACTTTCGATCCGATCTTGCCGCTCGACGCGTCCTCAAGGCTGAAGCGCAGGTCACGCGAGGGGTAGTTCACGCCATATATATATCGCGAAATTCTTCCTTCGCCCGTGAGCACCGTGAGGAGCGCGGCGTGCGCAAACTGCTCGGACTCCGAATCGTATGCGTAGCGGTAACCGATCGCGTCCGCCAGAGCCTTGATCTGCGTGTTTGTTTCGCCTTGAACCGGCTCTTTCGCGCTCGACTTGACGTTGAACTGCGGATCCGCAGTCAAAAAATGCCAACCGGCGACGCCGCTCGGGCGTCCATACATCCCGGTGTATAGCTGATGCTTTGCATCAGCCATGATTGGCTGATCGGAAGGATCGATGCTGATTGTGACGACCTGAAAATCCTTCCCGACCGACATGGGAATCATTTTCAGGGCGCGATCCAAGCCGTTCAACTCTTCGGTGCAAAGCATGGGGCAAGTAAAGTACACGAGCGAAAGCACAACGGGTTTGCCCGGTGCGAAAAACTGCCCCAAAGTGACAGGCGTGCCATGCTCGTCACGAAAAACCAGATTCATCGGAATCTGGCCGTTCAACTTCTGGTCGATCGAGACGTCCTTAAGCAACTCAGGTCGCACACCGATATTCTGCGTCGGGTCCATGAATTGCGCTTTCGCAGGCAGCGCACCCAGAAGCAAAACTGCAAGCGCAGCGAGCGCGCACACACGCACCGTCCGCGATTTGCTGAACACCGAATTGGCGAAAGACAACTTCACAACCGAAAGACTCTCCTAAACTCCGCTAATCCTTGGGCGCTGCCGCAGCCGCCTGAGGCTGCGCAAGATAACCGCATGGTCCCTGCTCGTATGTGGCGTCCGGCTCCCCGGCGGCACCCACCGGAGGAATCGTCCCGCCCGCGGCTTGCATTTCTTGTTCAGAGCGCGCAGGCAATCCGCGCTGCAGCGTCAAGTCCATCGCGCGATCAATTGGAATCTGTACGATGCCGCCCGCCTTATTTAGCCACGCATAGCCATCCACCTGCTGCCTCTGTCCGGCGCAGAACGAAAGCAGATCCTGATGCGGGTTCGCCTGAAGCAGCGGACCAGTGGGAATCTCACGCGCGTTCGCAAACGGAGATGCCGTGGGGCCGAGCGGCGTCAATCTATCAAGATATCCAAAAACAAAGCGCATCGCGATCAACGTCACCGCAAGAAGAACGGCAAGATAGAAGCCGAATTTCAGCAGCGATTTGGCGTCGGCATCGCGAACTTCATATCCCGGGCCTCTGCCATTGTTTTCATGAGCATTGTTTCGGTGCGGGTCGCTCATGTCTCAACCTCCGTTCCGTGCGGACCGAGGTGGTGCAGGAAATCCGATGTCGGCGGGATCGCCGGCGATCTGCCCGGGAAGCGCGGATCATGGAGAGGCAACAACGGAAATCTCTTCAATTGCATGCAGAAAACCCCAACCCAGATGCCACCCAAGCCGATTGCGGCAAAAATGATTCCGAAGTCAGCCCATCGGGGCGATTTTTCATAAGCGGGCGCCGTCTGCCAATAGAGATCCAACAACGTGAGGGCGAATTGCCACGCCGCGACTTTGGCCAGACGCGACAGGCGCCGCTTAATGCTACGCATAAGCAGGCAGAAGAACGCGACGAAAAAGTGAAGGAAGAGAAGCAGTCCACCTACGACGCCCCAACCGCCGAACGCACGCGACGTGTAGTAGGGAATCTCCTGCTTCATATTCCCGGCCCAAATAATCAGGAATTGCGAAAACGCCAAGTAAGCCCAAAGCAGCGTGAAGACCAGGATCAGGTTTCCGACGTCGAGATAACGCGACGGCTCCAAGGCGTCCTTCAGAGGCTCGTTTTCGGCGAGGCGCCTGAGCACAACGACGCCAAAGCTGTAACCCGCCAAAAGGAAAATGACGATATATAGAAAACCGTAGATCGTCGAAAACCAATGCGGCTCAAGCGACATGATCCAATCGATGGCAGCTACTGTGATGGCACCGGCGCCGATCACGAGTCCGGGCGCGCTTACCTTTTCCATGGCATGCGACAGCGTGGGGTCGCCTGTTGCGTCCTCGCGGGCAGACAAGCGATTCAGCCAAAACGCAAGGATCAACCAGATAGCGAAGTAAACGATCGCCCGGATGACCCAGCCATGCACGGTCAGGTACCACAGTTTCGACGCAAGGATGCGGTCGTCCGCCGCCGGATGTATCCACGAGGAATACAGCTTGCCCATCGTGAAGAGAGGCACGAGGAAAAACAAAGCGATCAGGGGGATCGTACGCGCGCCAGCTTCAAAGATGCGGCGAAGCGGATAGCCCCACCATCCACCGGTCGTATGGTGGATCATCAGCGCCCCCAGCATCCCAACCGACACGGCCGCCCAAAAGGCAAATCCAATCAGATATTGATGCAGGAAAGGCAGCCATCCGCCCTCGCCGGAATTGCGCGTGACAAATCCAATAATCACGAAAATAACGAGCCCTGCAAAGCCGATGGCGAAGGCGCGCTTTTGTCCGGCGTCGATCAACGCCAAGTTTGCGCCACGATTTGTTCCCGGTGAACTCATTCCGAATGCCCCGTACCCTGGCCGCCAGCCGGCTGGCCTGTGGAAGTCTGTCCTGTAGATTCGCCGGCGAGAATGGATCGCTCCGCTTCCGGCACGTCGTCGAGCGTGGCGTTGCGGCTCAACTGCAAAACACGAATATAAGCGGCGATTCTCCAGCGGTCGCCGACATCGACGCGATCGGCGTAGCTATACATCGCGCCAAAACCGTTGGTCATCACGCCATAGAAGTGGCCGACAGGTGCTTGGCGCAGCCGATCCGAATGAAACGATGGCGGATGAGGAAAGCCGCGCTGCACAATCATGCCGTTCCCACTGCCGGTATAGTCATGGCACGGCGTGCAGTAAACATTGAAACGCTCGCGGCCACGCTCAAGGTCGGCTTTGGTAATCGGAAACGGGAAGCGGTTCGCCTCGACGCCATTTTCCATACCGGTAAAGAGCAACGTATCGGTTCGAAGCTCGCCACGAGCCACCGTCCCGGGCACCATCGGCCGCTCGGAACGACCGTCCGCAAAAAAACTGCTCGGTTCGTACGGTAGATACTTCGGCTGGATGTGCATGTCGATACGGCACCCGGAGACCAGAAACGCCACGGCGCCAAGCCAAACGAGCGAACGAAAACGCGCGAATTTGCGGCTACTCTTCAACTTCAACCACCTCGCTAGGACGCAGGCTTTCCAGAAACGCTCTCGTTCCGGCGCGATCGAATTTCTTGTCGCGAGCCGTGATGCACAAAAAGAAACGATCGGTGGACGCCATCATGAATCGCGGCGCGTTAAACAACGGATGATAGGGCTGCGGCAATCCATTAAGCGCGAGCATGCCGAACACCGCCACCAGAGATGCGCCTAAAATCGTCAGTTCAAAAGTAATCGCAATCCACATCGGCCAGCTATTGGGCGGTTTTCCGCCGATATTCCAAGGGTAACTCACAACATTGGCGTAATAGCACATGCCAAAGCCGGTACAACCACCGAGAATTCCCCCCGCAAGAACCAGCGAAGGGAGCGCAGTCCAATCGAAACCCACCGCCTCGGCAAGCCCCTCGACCGGAATCGGCGTATACGCGTCGAACTTCTTGTAACCCGCCTCGCGAGCCCGATGCGCAGCAGCGAGGATGTCTTCCGGAGTATCGAACTCCGCGAGAAGGCCGTAAATTGGTTTAAGCTCCATGGCGTTCTCTCTCTGCTCTAACTCGTAATTTCCGTGTTCGCATTGCGCACGCGCGCCAGGAAACTCGTGCGAGGCCGCGTGCCCAAATCCGTGAGAATTCGATAATCGCGCGTCTGTGCCTTCAACTTCGCAACTCGACTGTTCGGGTCGTTGATATTCCCGAAGACAATCGCATCGGCCGGACACGTCTGCTGGCACGCCGTGAGGATTTCGCCGTCGCGAATCGCACGATTCTCTTCTTCGGCATTGATTCTGGCCGCATTGATGCGCTGCACGCAATAGGTGCACTTTTCCATCACGCCGCGAGACCGAACGGTGACATTCGGGTTCCGCACGCCGTAAAGGCTCTGCGTCGTGTAATCGGAAAAGAGGTAGAAATTAAAACGTCGCACCTTGTATGGACAGTTGTTTGAGCAATACCGCGTGCCGACGCAGCGGTTGTACACCATGTCGTTCAGCCCTTCCGAGCTGTGCGAAGTGGCACCAACCGGACAAACATACTCGCAGGGCGCGTTTTCGCACTGCATGCATGGCATCGGCTCGTAATACATCTCCGGCGCATCCAAGTCGCCGCGGAAATATGTATCGATGCGAATCCAGTGCATGGCACGGCCGCGCTCAACCTGCTCCTTACCAACCACGGCAATGTTGTTTTCCGCCTGACATGCAATCACACAGGCATTGCAGCCGACGCAGCGGTTCAGATCGATTGCCATGCCCCATGCATATTCGTTGTATTTCCAACCGGGATACAACGAAAGATTCGCCGTCGCTTCCTCTTCCGGATTTTTCGCAAAATTCGGGTTCTTCTTGAATTCGTCGAGCGTGGCAATCTGAATCAGGTTGCGCCCATGCTCGGGCTGCATCGCAAACGTGCTCTCTTCTTCAGCCGGATGACCGTCGACATCAATTGTGTATTGCTGTTGGGTTGAAGCGAAAGAATACGTTTTGCCCGTTTTCTTGATTTGCAGGCCACCGGCGAAGCCAGGAGCGGTCGTGGTCCTCAGGAAATAGGCGTTGAAACCAGGGCCTGTGCCAATGCTTCCCGCGCGGCGGCGTCCGTATCCCAAATGCAGAGTGACTGAATTATCCGCGTGGCCCGGCACGATATAAACGCCCGCGTCCACATTGCGACCGTCCAGCGAGAGCGTTACGTAATCTCCCTTGCTCAAATTGAGCCGCTGCGCCGTTGCGGGCGACACCATCGCCGCATTGTCCCAAGTGAGTCGCGTGATCGGCTTCGGCAATTCTTGCAACCAGCCGTTGTTCGCGTAATAGCCGTCGCCGATGGCGGGATCGGGCAAAAACACGATTTCAAGAGCGTCCGTTGGGGACGCTGAGGATGGCGCCTGGCTGAGAGATGCAGGATTTAATGTCACTGAAGTAGCCGGGAAAACTGTGCCTGCAATGACGCCTACTTCAAGCGACTTCTCCCAGAGGTCTTCGAAGGCCTGTCCCTTTTCTGGACGCTGGCTCTGCCAATAATTGCGAACCAAGTCGTGGGCGGATGTGCCCGAATCGCCGCTGAGCAGTGCCACCACCTCGAGGGGCGAATGCGCGGCATCGTAAAGGGGCGCAATCAAGGGCTGCACAATTCCAACGGTACCGTCCAGCGCGCGAGCATCACCCCAGCTTTCGAGGTTGTGCGCCATCGGGATGTGCCAGTGGCTGAGTTCCGCCGTCTCGTCGGCGTACAGACCGCAGTGAATGCGGAGCCGCGCTTTGAAGATCGCGTCGACAAAATTCAGATCAGCGGGCGCGTCGTATGCGGGATTCACGTCCAGCATCACCACGACCTGCGCCTTACCTGCGTTCAAATCTCCGACAAGCTCTTTCAGGGAAGCCGTCTGATTCGCCGGATTCGCTTCGACAGGGTCGGTGTACTCGACCGTCTTGCCTACGTTGCCAAGCGCAGCATTCATCGCATGCGCGAGAACATGCACAAACGGAGGCTGATGTTCGCCGGCAATCACGATCGAGGCACCGCGATGCGTCGTCAGGTCGCGCACGACGCCGCCGACCCAATCGGCGGGAAACTTTGCCGCACCCGCATTTACTGCCACAGAGACGCCAACGCCGGCCGCAACCGCACGAGCGTACGCTTCAATATCGCTGGAGCGCATCGCAAGCCGGTGATCAGCCGACCCGCCGGTGCTGCTCGGCATGCTCTCGACGACATACAGCCTGTTGGGATTTGACGATGGTCCGGACGCCAAATCGCGCCGCGAGCTAAAGTCTTTCGTATGGCGAACGTGTCCGGGGCCTACATTGAAGAAGTCCGCATCGAGCGACAGGACGACATCAGCTTTATCGAAGTGATAGACCGTGTTCACATACTTTCCGAATGCCAAACGACCGCCTTCGCGCGCCGAATCACCGCTCACAGGCTCATACTGGTGCCACTTCGCCGCCGGATACATCGTGAGCAACTTCTTGATTTGCGCGGCTAGCGTCGGAGAGCCGATGGTCCTGGTCAAGATGCGGAGATCCGCACCGTTTGGCCCAATCTGCTGATTAAAATCCGCCATTGCCGCGGCGAAATGGGGCCAATCCGTGATTCGGCCGTCGTGCAATACGGACTGCGAACGATCCGGATCATACATATTCAGGATCGATGCCATCGTGAAGACGTCCGCGGCACCCAAGCTGCCCGGGTGCTGCGGATTGCCTTCCATTTTTGTGGGTCGCCCTTCGTAACTCCAAACCAAGACGCCCGTGCCGACCCCCTGCTGCACGACGGAGGAGGCGTAGAAGAGAGGACGGCCGGGAATAATCTCCTCCGGCGGCTTTACATAGGGGACGATGTGTTCGGTCGGGAGCTTTGTGCAGGCGCCAAGCCCGGTGAGCGCCGCCGACACGCCGATGAGCTTCAGCATATCGCGGCGGCCGACGCCATCGGAGAAACGCCCGGGCATCGAAAGCGCCGCGTTCGACGGGAATTCGTTTTCTTTAAAGTTTCGGAATTCCTGCGTGTCCGACAGTTCCTCGAGGCTCTGCCAGAAGCGCTTCTCGCCGTCCTGAGCAAGCCGTGCTCGGGCCGCGGCGAGGTCGATGGAATTGTTGGGCTCTGTGCTCATCGTTCCGCTTTCATCGGTGACACGTCGAACAGCTCTGCATAAAGTGCTCGTCGTGAATCTTGTAATCAGTCAGCAGCTTGCGTCCCAACGTAAGTTGGTCTGTATACGCGACGCCATTATACGTAACAGGGTTATCGCGCGAAGGCTGCTGGTAAAACGCGTTGAATACTTCCGACCTGGGCCGCAGATTTTTCTCGGGCTGCCGGTGGCAATCCAAACACCATGACATGTACAGCGTGCCCGCGCGGTACGTGAGCGGCATCTCACCCATGGGGCCATGACACGTGGTGCAACCGATGCCCTTGTTGATATGAATGCTGTGATCGAAATAAACGAACTCCGGCAGCGCGTTCACGCGAACCCAGTTCAGCGACGTATTGGTGCGATAGCTTGCGCGCACAGGCTCAAGCATCGAGGCATTTGTCCAGATCTGCGAATGGCACGTCATGCAGGTCTGGGTGGGCGGAATGCCTGCGAAAGACGACTTCTCGACCGTTACATGGCAATAGCGGCAATCGATTCCGAGCTCGCCGACGTGGTGGCGATGACTGAACGGCACCGGCTGCTGCTCGGTGTAATTTTGCCTCGTGTACCACGAGGAGAGTGCGATCGTATAGAGAGCCCATCCCAGGAACGCGACGAAGACAATGCTGCCGAAGATCGTGAAGCGCGAGATCAGATTCGTGCTGCGGTGAAAGATCTGCATGGTTCGTCCGAAATCCGCCCGCTAATCCGCGGCGGCGTGCGCCCCTTCCTCGCTAGTCTCATGCACCAGCGAACGAACCTCGACAATCGAAATCATGGGCAGGAACCGCAAGAACAGATAGAAAAGTGTAAAGAACAGGCCTACTGTGCCCAGGAATGTCGCCCAGTCCCAACCCGTTGGGTAATACATTCCCCACGCGGATGGAGTGAAATCGCGCGTGAGGCTTACAGCGACGATGACGAACCGCTCCAGCCACATTCCCATGTTGATGATGAGCGAAATAATGAAGACGGCCAGCGTATTCCGGCGCACTTTCCTGCTCCAGAGCGCCTGAGGAATCAGCAAGTTCGTCGCAATCAGCGTCCAGTAAACCACCGCATACGGTCCAAACATGCGGAGATTCATCATGTCCCGCTCGAACGGATCGCCGCTGTAATAAGACATGAACGTCTCGATGGCGTAGCCGTAAGCCACAATCAATCCCGTCGCGAGCATCACCTTGGACATGATGTCCAAGTGCCGAATGGTGACCAAGTCTTCCAGATGGTAGTACTTGCGCAGCGGAATCGCGAGCGTGAGCACCATCGCGAATCCGGAATAAATAGCGCCAGCGACGAAATAGGGCGGGAAGATTGTGCTGTGCCAGCCGGGAACGAGAGCAATCGTAAAGTCGAAACTCACGACGGTATGGACGGAGACGACCAGCGGCGTGCAGAGGCCAGCCAGCAACAACGACGCTGTCTCATAGCGCGACCAATGAACGGCTGAACCGCGCCAGCCCATTGAAAGAATGCCGTAGATGATCTTGGTAGCTTTGGTCTTCGCGCGATCACGCAGCGTGGCAAGATCCGGAATCAAGCCGACAAACCAGAAGAGAAGAGAAACCGTGAAGTATGTGGATACTGCGAACACGTCCCAAACCAGCGGACTGCGGAACTGCGGCCAAAGCCACATCGGGTTTGGATACGGAAGCAGGTAATAAAACAACCAAGGGCGGCCCATATGAAGCAGCGGGAACATGCCCGCGCACATGACGGCGAAAATCGTCATCGCTTCCGCGAAACGATTGATCGACGTACGCCACCGCTGGTGCAGCAACAGAAGGAAGGCGGAAATCAGCGTTCCGGCGTGACCGATTCCGATCCACCAGACGAAGTTGACGATCGCAAAGCCCCAGGCCGCCGGAATGCGAATGCCCCAGATTCCCACACCCTTGATCGCGAGAAGCGTGATCACGGTGTTCAGCAGCATCAGCAGGCCAAGGCTGATGAGGAAACCGAAAGCCCAGCCCGGAGTCGTCCCGTTCTTAAGGACGATAGCGCTGATCTTATCGGTAACTGAAGAAAACGTATGCCCGGGCGAAATCAGCGGCTCAGGCTTATACGACACATCTCTTTTTTGAGAACCCTCAGAATCCACTCGAAGTTCCCCAGACTATTCGGTGCGTCCGAATGAGGATCGGAAGAGACTTTTGACGCCTATCATCGCGTTCGATCGATGATTACTTCCGAACCGTTCTCGAGACCACTTGTGCTTCGTATAATTACGCTCAACCTTCACTTTAGGACGCAACAGATTAAACTTATTGCCGCGTCTACGCAAGCTGATTTCAATAATTTTTTACCGTAGAAATTTCCTGGGCGGCACCGCAAAAAAGATTAATCAGTGCGCTGGCTGGCAGCTTGCGTGCGTAGATTTTGCCGCTGTTTACATTAAAGAATGCCGCCGTTATGCCGTCGGCAAGGCGCGCGCGCCAATTGTTAAGATTGTCCAATGCGATTCCCCCTCACCATCCATGCATCCGGCACGCTGGTGGTATGCGCAATTTTTATTGGGGCCGCTTTCTGCGCGGGAACTTCGCAGGCAGACACAATCGTTCTCAAGAACGGACGGAAAATTGCGGCGGCGGATATTGTTGAATCGGACGGCAAGGTTACTTACCAGACGCCCGCGGGAGAGATGTCGATACCGGAATCGATCGTGGACCATATCGATAAAAATGATTTCGCTTACACGAGCGCCGCGAATGCCGCTGAAAGCGCGGCTGCTTCGGTCCATGTGGATGCGGCGGCGATTTCGCCAGTCTCGGGATACGACGCCATAGCAGCACTCGTAATTCACAGCGATGCAGTTGATTACGAATATCTGGCGCGTCTCGATAATCAAGCGCGGTTCGGCGCTGCGATCGACATTGCCAAGGATGATGTCGCACACCACGCTGCGGCACAGTTTCTCGTTAGGAGAGGAAATACAAATTCCGCAATAGATCAGTACAAACAGGCTCTGTTGTTTGATCCGCAAAATACGGGCCTGCTTCTGAATATCGCGGTTTTGTATTTACGCCAGAGCCGCTTTAAGGAGGCGACGGAAGCGCTGGAGCAAGCGCGGCGCGTTGCGCCAAATTCAGCGGATGTCGCAAAACTTGAGGGTTGGGCTTACTACGGCGCAAATAAACTGGATCAGGCTGTGTCTGAATGGCAGAGAGCGCAAAAGCTGCGGCCCGATCCGGATGTTGCGGAGGCGCTCGAAAAGGCGGAACGGGATAGATCCGAAGAAGAGACGTATCGTGAAGGCGAAACCGCGCACTTCGACCTGAAATATTCAGGCGCGGCGACACCTGACCTCGCTGCTGCGATCCTCGCCGCCCTCGAAGACGATTTCAACGATATTCAGTCGCAACTCGACTACACGCCGCCGGAACAGATCGGCGTGATTCTTTATACGAATCAGGCGTTTGCGGACATCACGCGTGCGCCCGGATGGGTGGGCGCACTTAATGACGGGCGCTTGCGCATTCCGGTGCAGGGACTCACGGGAGTCACGCCGCAACTGGCGCGTGTTCTGCGGCACGAACTCACGCATAGTTTCGTGGGCCAAAAAACTCGTGGACGCGCGCCGACATGGCTACAGGAAGGGATTGCACAATATATGGAAGGACTTCGCAGCGGGCCAACTGCGAGCGCGTTGCTCGAGGCCGTGAATGCGGGCCGATCGCCTCAGTTCAATGGCTTGGAAGGTTCGTGGATGGAACTTTCCGGCGACTCAGCCGCTTATGCTTATGCATGGTCGCTGGCGGCGATTGAATCCATCGTTGATGCAGGCGGGATGGGAGACGTCAGCCGGTTGCTCGATCGCGTGGCTGTGGATCCTTCGCCTGAGCAGGCGCTTGAATCCGCATTGCATGAGAATTATTCCGACCTTACCGCGCAAACCATTCAATATTTGCAGCGCCAGTACGCGCACTAATTGAAGAACGTGCTTCGTTTGGCGAGCAGAAATAATGACAGCTTGAGCGTCAATGGAGTTGACGCAAACGGCGCCATAAAAGCCGCTTAAAAAGCCAAAAAAGAGACAAAATGGCGCGTCTGGCGCCATAGATTCTTGGAAGGGCGTTTGCGCAGTGGAGTAAGCAAACAAATCTGGTCGACGTCAGAATCCGTTCGAACTTTGGCGCGGAGCGGTGGAGTGCTGGGCGACGTAAGTCTTCGCGTGGGCAATTTGGGGCAGGCCGGCGTCGGCATCTTTCCAGGCGGCGAGAAAGTCGGAATATTCTTTTGCCGCGTTCTGACCTTCGCCCATTTTTTCGCTGCAAAGGGCGATACCGTAAAGTGGGAAACCTGAGCGCGGCCTTTCGGCTAGTGCCTGCTGGTAGGCTACTTTCGCATCGGCGTAATCGCCTGCCGCGAAGAGCGCGGCGGCTTCGGTCTCGCCGACCGGCCTGATGTAGAGCGGCGGCTCGTGATAACCGAGCGCCTTTTCCTCTGCCGCACCGCGTTTAAAGACCGATTTAGCTTCGGCCGTCTGCTTGGCGGCTTCGAGCGCCGAACCGCGCAATTCGAGCGACATGACCGAGAGCACGCGAAGCAGAGGTTCGATGTCCGCATCAGAATTTACAGGGATTTCCGGCGAACCAGCGATATAGACGCTTTGAGTAACTTCCGGACGTCCCATGCGCCTTTCCATTTGCGTCTCGCTCGTCTGCTGAGTCATGCGCCAAAGACCGGCATCGAATTCCGTCGATTCGGATTGCGCTTTTTCAGAGTCGTGCGCGTCGGCTGCTTGCATTCCGGTTCCGAACATTGCGAGTTCGCGAGCGAGGAAACGCATGTTCGGTTGCGAAGAAGGCGGCTCTTTGGCCTGGGCAAGCGCGACGACTTGCGCCCAGTCGGCCGTGCGCAAGGCAACGGGCAATTCGGGATTAAGACGTGCGATCGAATCGCGAGCCGAAAAAGGATAAAGCGTTGAATCGAGCTCGCCTCTTGCGCCGGTGAGCTTTGTGGAATATTCCGTCGCCTCTTTGAGTTTACCTTCTTCGAGGAGGTTCGCGACGGCATACATGAGGTTGTGAACGTAGTTCCAATCGTCATCGACGGCTACGTGCTGGGCGCGCATGTAGGCTTCATCCACATGCATTGACGCGTCGAAGGCTTCCTCGGCACGCGCGTAATCGCCGAGGCGATAAAAGATGTGGCCGGGCATGTGGACCATGTGTCCTGATGCGGGCGCGAGGCTCGCCAATATTTCCGCGCTGTGGAGAGCTAGCTCCGGTTTCTGTGCTTCCAAGCCATGAATGTAGTAATGATTCGCAGCGGAATTATTTGGATCTTGCGTCATCACGCCTTGCAGAAGCGATAGTCCTTCCTTGCCACCAAAGCCAGTTGCAAGCGCCAAGAAAATGGGAGCCTGCGTGTCCTTTGGATATTCCTTCACAAGCTTTCGCAAGATTTCGATCGATTTTAGAATTTCAGCCTGATTTCTGCCGTTCTTGGTTGCGGCCACAAAGGTTGCGTCCGAATCGATGTACATGCGCTCGCGTTTGCTTGCGTGTTTTTCGAGGCTTACGGCTTTGGCGAGCGAGACGGCAGCGTAATCCGGCGAAGTGCTGTGGTAGTAGCTCTCGGCGCGATAGAGGCCCCAGTAGCACATCGCACATTGCGGATCGATGCGGACCGCTTGCTCAAACGCGCGGGCGGATTCATAGTCCCAGAAATCGTGAAGCAGATTCAGGCCCTGGTTGAACCAGGTCTGCGCCTCTGGCGTTGCCGTGATTTGCATGCTCACGTTGCCGATGCCCGTCATTTTTTGGGGAGGCGGGAGTTGGTCGGGAGGAATCTCGTCCTTCGTTTCCATCACTGGGCTTGAGGTGTTCATCGGGCCCATCTGCGCAATAGCCGGCGATATCAGGGTGAAAGAAAATACAGACAGGAGAAGAGCGCACCTGCAGGAGAACCGAAGGAAGGCCGAACTCGAAAACATGATGCGACTCCACAATGAAGCGCTGGACATGACAAGCAGCGCACGGCGTTCGGGCAAATTATACTGCTGCGAGGCGAGAAGGGTTTCGCAGGAATAAATAAATTGGGCCTCAGGAAGCCGATCGCTCCCTGAGGCCCGTGTTGGAAGGCTACTCAGTCGGAAACTTCTTCAAGTACACGTCTTTGATAAAGAGCTCGCCGGTCGATTCGATTTCGAACCCGATGTGTCCAGTGCTCTGGAAATATAGCGGGTCGTTGTCGATGAAGACGGACGCCAAATGGCCGTTCAGGAAGTGGAGATAGGTATGGCCCCGAGCGATGACTTCTTCATCGTTCCAATCATCCTTGTGGAACCAGCTCGTTAGCGTCGCTTTGTCCGCGAGCGTCGCCAGGAGCTCTTTCGGCTGCCCCGGATTGGCAATCACGACGTCTCCCGGCCAGGCAATAATGCCTCGTCCAGAAGCTTGCTCGTAGAACTGTCCGGGATAGTTGTCGGTGTTGTCAAAATCATACTGAGGACCGCCCATGTCATACTTCGACTCCATCGCTCGGTCGGGCGGTGTACCGCGAGGCTGCCCGTTGGGGCATGCAGCGGCCTGGCCCCGACCTGGAAGACCGGCTCCACGGCCCCGCGCGCCAGCCGCGCCGCCGCGTCCGGGAAACGATGGCCGAGGATAATGCGGGGCGTTAAGGTCTTCGGTGAGCCAACTGCGATATTGAATACCGCTGTTTACGCTCTCGGTGCCCTTCATTCGGACTTTGAGATCGAAATCGCCAGCAAGCCCAATGTCCGAATAGATGTAAATGGTGCCAGTGGGCTTCTCGCACGTCGATTGGGCGTAAATGGCGCCGTCCTTCACGGACCAGTTCTGACCGTCGGATGTCCAGCCGCTGAGATCGGTGCCGTTGAAGAGTGAAGTGAAACCGGCGTTGTCGTTATAGTCGGCTGGCGCCGGATGCGTAAAACCACCACCGCCGCCACGTCCTCCGCGGCCAGCTTGGGCGCCCTGAGCCGGCGGCGCTCCTGACGGCGCTTGACCGGCTTGTGAGGCGGCTCGCGGCGTGTAAACAAAAAGAGCTAAAGCCGCGGCCGCAACTACGGCGATGGACATGTAGGCTGTCTTGCCTCCACCCATCTTGCGGATATTCATTTTCCCCCTCCAGATAGTCTCAAACTCTTGCGATTCCCAGCGCGTTCGCACTACGCGAAACCGAACCGACAGCCGAGATGAATGCCATTCCCGCGTGATGCGCAGCGCGCCCGGAGCCAAGTCCGATGTGCAGAACGACGGCGATTGTACACTTGAATTTGGATTGCGCCAGTATTTTTTGAAATGGTTTCATTTGCGAAACGGACCGACGGCGCGCCCGCTATTAAGCCTTAGGAATAGACGTAGTGCGATCCTTTGGGCAAATGACGTGGCGAGGTCGGGCGTATCTCAAGAACAAGAGAGGTCCTTCGCGAAAACCGCTCGGGATAACGACATTCTTGATTTCTGCGGCTTAGGGCAAATGTAAAGCAGCTGGAGCAAGGGAGTTCCTTTCAGCTTCGGCGGCTCAACGCTTTCGCGGACAAGGCTCACCAGGACGATTGATCATACGGCAGGTGAGTTGTCTTGGGAGTTTGCCGAGCCACGACGAGGATTTTTTCACTGCAACAGCGAGTATCGTCACTTCTTCGTAGACTTTGCTGATGCGTTTTCGTATAACCTGATGCGATGCCCGCCTGGGGCAAACCGTCGAAGGAGGATCAGATGGCGAAGAAAGCGAAATCGAAGAAAGCCGCGAAACCTGCAACAATGAAGGCTCCGAAGTAGGTATAGGGACCAGCCGATCGAGTGGTTGAAACTGCGTCAGAACCAAAAGGATATCAACAGGGCTGCGTCGCATGCGGCGCAGCCCCATTTTTTTTGGAGGCAATGACGATGGCAAAGAAACCGACAGCGGACGACGCAAGACTTATCCTGGAACTTTACAATCTGCGGCGCGAAGCGGAAATGCGTAAGGCACGGCAGTGGTGGCTTGGCACATTCTGGCCGACGCAGGTGGACGACTTCCTGAAGGTGCAGGCCGCGGCGGGCACGCCAGAAAACAATTGGTACAGGCAGGTCTCGAGCTATTGGAGCATGGCGGCAAACATGGTGTTGAAAGGCGCCGCGAATGAGGCTCTCTTTTTCGACAATTCCTTTTGCGGCGAGATGTATTTTCTTTTCGCCAAGGTTCGGCCATTCCTGAAGGAACTGCGGGAGAAAACGAATAATCCTGCGATGTTCAGTACGATCGAAAAGGCCATTATGGGTTCCAAGGTGGCGAAAGCGCAGTTTGCGGTTAGCGAGAAGCGTGTGGCGGCGTTGAGAGCGGCGAAGCAGGGGTCGTGAATCCCCGAGACGGGAGCCTCGGGGCTGGGTTTAGTTTTGGTATAGACCGGGCACATCCCTGGCAATGTTGGCTCTTGTTGGATCAACAAGTGGGGGCGCTTCGGCCGCTCGCGTGGAGAAGGCACAAGAGGGAAAGGAAGGGAGGTCCTTCGCAAAAAGCGCTGGGATGACGGCATTTTGGTTTCTTGCGGCTTAGAGCTGGATAGGTCCTGGGGCTCGCCGCTTTCGCGGGCGAGCCCCAGGATGAGGATTAAAATCAAGGCGGATTAAATCAACGGGAAGCATTAGGCGTGCCGGCGGCGGATTGACGCGACATAGGGCTGCTGTTAGATTCAAATTTGGCGCGAATCGGGGCGAAGACACTGAAAGTAAGCAGCTTATCTCAAATTTTTCTCGCCTGCGCGATTTGCGCCGGAGTAGCCGGATGCGGCGCGCGCCAAACGCGCATCGCCAAAGCTCCCACCGGAGCACCGCTTAAAACCGCCACAAAAGCCGACCTGATCGCGAAATATGACCAATTAGCGCGGAGCATCACATCTATAAATGCGGCCGTCACCATGCAGTGGACTTCGAGCTCGTCGTTTACCGGCATCATGAAACAGTATCCGCGGGTTAGCGGATTCATACTGGCGCAGAAGCCAGATCTGGTGAGGGTGATTGGGCAGGCACCCGTGATCAGCACGAATATTTTCGACATGGTGAGCGATGGGAAGACATTTTCGATCTATATCCCATCGAAGAATCAGTTTTTGACAGGTTCGACGAGTGTGGAGAAAGCGTCGGATACAACGGCCGTTCAGAATCTGCGGCCCCAGCATTTAATGCAGGCGATCTTTTGGGAGCCGATTTCGCCGTCTGACGTGGTGCTTCTTGAGCAGGCCATGGACGGCAATTCCAGCGATTACGTACTTACGGTGGCGAACTCGGGCGGCGGCAATTCAGGCGGACGAGAAGCTGCGTCCAGCAATTGGCGTATCGCGCGGAAGATATGGTTTGAGCGCGCCGGGCTCAGCATGGCTCGAATCGAGGTCTACGGCGACGACGGCCAGGTGGAATCGGACATTCACTACGCGCAATGGCAGCCTTTTGGCGCCGTGGAATATCCGCAGAAGATTACTCTCGAACGCCCCGCCGAAGGCTATACTTTGGCTATTACCGTGATGAAGTTGACGGCCGATACGACCATTGAACCGAGCCGCTTTGTGCTGAAGCAACCGCCTGGCTCGCAGTTGGTCCACGTCGGCGAAGAGACAGGCAGCCCACAACATTGATCGGGTACATGATTTCCCAGAACGTGACGCACCGGCCCGTCCGGACGTTTGTCACGATGATCGCGGTGGCTCTGGAAGTGACGCTCGTGATCATCGTGATCGGCGTGACGAGTGCGCTGCTGATGGATTCGGCGAAGCGTACGGAAGGCGTCGGCGCAGACATCATGGTGCAGCCGCCGTCGGCTTCCGTGTTTCTGGGCTTTACGGGCGCTCCGATGCCCGTAGCTATTGGGACGAAATTGCAGCAGTTGCAGTACGTACAAGCGGTCGCGCCGGTCCTTACGCAACTGAATTCCGTCAATAGCCTTGAGATGGTTTGGGGGATCGATCCTACAAGCTTCCGGGCGGTTTCAGGCGGCTTTGTCTACTACTCTGGGCGAGCTCTGCAGAACGCGGATGACATTCTTGTGGATGACGTCTATGCGCGGGCGCACAAAGCGCACGTGGGCGAGATGCTTCATGTGCTGGGGCACGATTTCCATATCGCAGGAGTAGTGGAACACGGCAAAGGCGCGCGGCTTTTTGTGCTGCTTTCGACGCTGCAACAGATGTCCGGGGCGACAGACAAAGCCACGGTTTTTTTCGTTAAATGCGACCGAAGCGATCACACACTGGCGGCAATGGACAAGGTGAACCAATTGCTGCCGAACTACACGGTCCGTCCGATGAAGGACTATATACAGATGTTTACGGCTTCGAATGTCCCGGGGCTTGCGGCGCTGCGAACGGTGATGATCGCGATTGCCGTCTCGATCGGGTTTCTGGTGATCTTTCTCTCGATGTACACGACGGTGAACGAGCGCACGCGCGAGATTGGAGTGCTGAAATCGCTCGGCGCTTCGAAGCTTTACGTCGCCAGAATCATCCTCAGCGAAACAGCTTTGCTCTGCGTGGGAGGCTTTGTCGTCGGAATAGGGCTCAGTTTTTTTGTGCGGGTGCTCATACGCTTGCTTTTCCCCTCTCTCCCTCAGGCCCTGATCACACTCGAATGGTGCGTTTACGCTTGCCTGATTGCGGTGGCCGGCGGCTTGCTCGGCGCGCTGTATCCCACATGGATGGCGAGCCGCAAGGATCCCGTCGAAGCGCTCGCATACGAGTAGTTCCTCTCCGCAACTAGGCAGAACCGGCAAAGACGCATAGAATACTCAGGCTTCGGAGTGGCGAAGAGGTGTAGGGGACTGCGGTTGGAGCTCATACTTAAGACAGAAAACCTGTGGAAGATCTACGGCAGCGGCAAGATGGAAGTGCCGGCGCTTCAGGGCGTGAACGTGGAAGTAGCGCCCGGCGAGTTCGTGTCGATCATGGGGCCTTCAGGATGCGGCAAATCGACCCTGCTGCATGTGATTGGCGGGCTTGCCAAAGCGAGCCGCGGGCGCGTGCTCCTGGACGGCAACGATCTTGCAACGATGAACGATGCCGAGCGAACTTCGCTGCGAAGGCACAAGGTTGGCTTTGTATTCCAAAAGTTTAATCTGCTGCCGACGCTGGATGCGCGCCACAACATTACGTTGGCGCAGCACATTCATGGGAACGGCTATGATCCGCATCGCTTCGAATTGGTGACCAACCTGCTAGGCCTTGGAGCGCGCCTGAATCACCGGCCTTCGGAGCTTTCCGGGGGCGAGCAGCAGCGCGTGGCGCTGGCGCGGGCAATCATCAGCGAACCAAAGATTGTGCTGGCGGACGAGCCGACAGGAAATCTCGACACGAAGAGTTCGGATGCGGTTCTTTCGTTGCTGCGCCATCTGAATCGAGAATTGGGACAGACCATCGTGATGATCACGCACAATCCGGAGGCCGCGACGTATGGCAATCGGGTATTGCACATGCGGGATGGAATGGTGGTCGACTCCGTCGTTCATTAAACACCATGCGGAAACTCTGGCGAGGAATCGTCAATACGATTT
>DATNBB010000204.1:0-3341 GCA_035607335.1 Binatia bacterium
AGTACAACGGAATGCATTCCCGTTCCCGACAGAGTTACAAGCGCTGGAGAGTTAGTTGCATTGCTGGCGATGCTGACATTTGCGCCGCTTACCGCTCCACCCGATGTAGGTGCAAATGTTACGGTCAAAGGCACCGATTGACCAGGTGTTAGAACTGTTCCGTTGGGAATTCCACTCGCGGTGAATCCCGCGCCTGTAACGATAACGCTAGAAATCGTCACGTTGGCGTTGCCGTTGTTCGTTATCGAGGTAGTCTTCTGGCTGCTGCTTTGGTCCAGCACGTTGCCGAAGGCAAGAGTTGTTGGGCTGGCGCCGAGTAACAGGCTTGTCGCCTGACCATTGCCTGACAGGTTGATCACCAGCGGCGAAGGCGCGCCATTCGTTGCTAGTGTGATCGAGCCATTCACCGTGCCGGTTGCAGAAGGATTGAAGGTCGCGTTAAACGTCGTGGCGGCGCCCGCAGCAATCGTCGTGGACGTGGTCAATCCAGTTTGGCCGAAGCCAGTTCCCGCGACGCTCACCTGGGAAAAAGACAAAGTCTGATTGCCTGTGTTCCGTAGAATAATCGGTACCGAGTCCGTGTAACCGACTGCAATGCCGCCAAAATTCACGCTCGTCGGATTTGCGGAGATCTGCGCTTGCAAACCGGTGCCGGTGAGCGCAATTGATAACGACGGATTCGAAGCGTCGCTCGTAACACTCAGAGTGCCTGTTGCCGGCGTAATTGAAGTGGGCGCGAACTGTACCTGCACAGTATCGGTTTGTCCGGCCGCGAGAGTGGCGCTGCCGCTGCCGCTGATGACGGTGAAGACTCCACCGGATATAGAGGCGGCCGAAATGTTCACGGCGTCAGTACCGGTGTTGGTGACGCTCAGGGGCAGTGTGGCTGTACTTCCGACGGCGACGTTGCCGAAGCTGAGGGTGGTGGCAGATGGAGTAAGGACGCCCGTGCTCGTGCCACCTCCGCCGGTGCCGCCACCGCCTGTGCTCTGGGCATTGGAGGTGTAACCCGAGCAGCCAGAGAAACCTACGGTGACAACGGCGATTAAAAAGGCGAATAGACCAAGGCAAACATTCGGTTTGCCTTTGAGGACCCTGGGCGGGCGGCTTACCTTTTGTATTTGCATCGAGTCGAGTTTAGGTGCCCAAAGCTACGTCTTCTACTGGCCGGGAGGACAAAGAAAGGGCAAGAGTTAGCACCTGTCCCATGGGCGAACGGTTTCGTTTTCATGGTGACTGTCCGGCGAACACTCCGCGAATGTGCAATAAAGATGTTGAAGATGCCGAGTTTTCAGAAATGCCAAATCAATTGCGATTAGAATGGGTCGGTTTTGTTTGTTTTCAGTGACTTACGGCGATTTGTAATTCTTGGCAGTTGCGATTAGAAATGACGAGTGACGCCATGGGCAGGCTGGCTTTAGTTCATAACTGCTACATACATCGTAGACCGACCCGCCGGCCCAAACGTGGCGGAAGGCGAGTGTCAGGTTTTGGCTGGAAGTATATCGAGGCGATTTTCCACATTACCATCGCCTACAATCGCTGTGGCCTTGGCTAGTACAGCGGACTTTTCGTTGTCCGAGCGAACGGCGCCGAGCAGGGTGACGCGTCCGTGGCTTGTGGAAATCTGAATCCTGCGCGCATCTGCGGAGAGAGAGGCGTCCACGGCGATGGCTTCACGGATTTTCGCTGTAGTCGCCTGGTCGGCTGGCTCCAGGTTCTGCCGGCTGAAGGCGGAGGCGATTCTTCCCGTGACGCGGCCATTGCCAACATAACCGGCGGGGCCCTGAGCTTGTGCCGAACCTGATATTGCAAACAACAACGCGAGCACTGCGGGAACAGCGAGATGATGCGCACGGAGCTTCATCACATGCTTTCTCCTTGATCGTTTTCAGACGATCGACGCGAATTTCAGAAAGGCAAAATTTCTGTCGGCGCGGGGACGCGCTGAGCTGCGGTGAACCCACTTCCGCAACGGCATTCGATGATGCTTATATCACGATTAAGACGCGATACAGTGATCGCTGCAAAAAATTGCGAAGTTTTTTTGTACCTGGATCGGTACTGGAAGTAATAGGTGTTTGCTAAAAGCTGCGGACAAGAATGCCGTATGCTGACAACCGTAGCGTGGATATGCCTCGAATAGCGTATGGCTCGATTTCTTTCCTATCCGAGTAGAACTTTTCTTCTCCGAGAGGCGCTTGTTGAAGCTTGCAGGCTAAAGTAAAGTCTTGGTTCGGCTTTTTTCCGCCGATTTTTTTGAAATTCTTGCCGGTATCAAGCTTGCCGGAAAAGTGACGCCGCGTTTATGAAAGTGCCCATTCTCGACCTAAAGAGCGAGTACGCCGGACTGCGGGAAGAGGTTCTCGCGGCGATTGACCGCGTCGGGCGTGAGACCGCGTTCATTCTCGGACCCGAAACTGAAGCATTCGAGCGCGAGTTCGCGGCATTCTGCGAAACCAAACACTGCATTGCCGTGAATTCGGGTACTTCCGCGCTGCATCTGGGTTTGCTCGCGCTGGGTGTTCAGCCTGGCGACGAAGTGATCACTACACCGAATAGTTTTCTCGCGACGGCCGAAGCTATTACTTACTGCGGGGCTGTGCCCGTTTTTGTGGATATCGATCCTGCGACGGCAAATATAGACGCGAAGCTAGTGGAACGAGCGATTACGCCGCGCACGAAAGCGATTTTGCCGGTGCACCTCTACGGCCGTCCGGCGAATATGGATGCGCTGCGCGAAATCGCCGCACGGCACAATTTGCGCGTTTTAGAGGATGCAGCACAGGCGCATGGCGCGCGATATCGAGGGCGGCGCGTTGGCTCGCTAGGAACTGCGGCAGCATTCAGCTTTTATCCAACCAAGAACCTCGGAGCGTATGGAGAAGGTGGCGCGCTCACGACGAACGACGATCAGGTAGCGAAATTTGCACGCGCCGCGCGTTCGCACGGACAGGTAGCTCGATATCAGCATGAGTTTGTGGGCTATAACTACCGAATGGATGGGTTTCAGGCGGCCGTGCTGCGCGTGAAGCTGCGGCGGCTATATGCCTGGACGGAGCGGCGGCGGCAGATTGCTGCTGAGTACCGACGATTGCTTGCGGGTGCGCATCTCGATTTGCCCGTGGACGATTCGCGCGATGAGTGCGTGTATCACCAATTCGTCGTGTACTCAAATAATCGCAGGGCACTTATTGCGGCACTGGCAGCCGCTGAGATCGAGACTGTGGTGCATTATCCGACGCCGATTCATCTGCAACCTGCTTACTCGGCACTCGGATATCCTCGGGGCACGTTTCCACACACTGAACGCGCTTGCGAACGCGTGCTGAGCCTGCCGA
>DATNBB010000215.1:0-8510 GCA_035607335.1 Binatia bacterium
GTGGGAAGGCCCGTGATGCGGCGGCCCTCGCTGAAGATTTTTTCAAGGCGCTCGAAGCCATCGCGAACGAGTTCTTTGACACCGATGAGGCCGGCGCGCACGCGGTCTTCGGCAAGCTGAAAAATCGCGGATTCGGCGCGATCCAGAATGATGTCCGCATCGTCGCCCGCGGCAAGGGCTTGCTCCTGAATTGCGGATGCCTGATACGCCAGATTGCGGAGGACGGCTTTTTCTTTGACGATGCGCGCGTAGTGCTCCACGTTGGCGACGCGCGGCATGCCGTCTGCGAGCTGCGAAACGTAGGCCACACCGCCAGCCGCGTCCAAATTTCCGGTGCGCGTGAGCTCTTCGCAAACGGTGACCAAGTCGATGGCCTGCTGGCTTTCGCCGAGTTCGACCATGCGCTCGAAAATATGGCGATGCTGCGGCAGGAAGAAATCGTCCGTCCGCAACTTTTCAACGGCGGTGTTCAGCGCGTGATTATCGAGCAGGATGGCGCCGAGGATGCTGCGTTCGGCTTCTAAATTGTGAGGCAACGGGCGTTCGAGCGTGGTATTACTAGCCATGTCTAGTTCGCTTTATATTCGCCTAAGATGACTTTACGCGCAAGAGGGGCTTTGGCCCCCGCATAACTCGCGTTACATCCGCTTCGCGAGAGTGCTGGGACACTCGCCGCCGCGTAATTTTCTTTGCTGATGTTGTGAAGCGCGGAGCATTGTGCGCAGGATTCGCTCGCGCGTCAATGAGACCGGGAACTGTGGAAGATGTTGAAACGTGGAAAACTTTCGCAGCGAACGTTGCGGCGAAAGTTTTCCGGAAGAGGGAATCGCTACTCGTCTTTTTTCACGGCGAGTTTCACCGTGGCTGCGATCTCGCGATGGAGCTTGATGGGAACGTCAAATTCGCCGATGGTTTTGATGGGTTCGGCGAGGGTGATTTTCCTTTTATCGATCGTGAAGCCTTTGGCTGCCAGCGCTTCGGAGATATCCGCGCTGGTGACAGAGCCGAAAAGCTGATCGTTTTCGCCCGATTTGCGCGTCACTTCGAGCGACACGCCCGCCAGCAGTTCCGCCAGCTTCTGCGCATCGCCTTTTTCGACGGCTTCTTTCTTTGCGAAAGCCGCGCGCATCTTTTCGAGGCGCTTCATGTTCCCGGCGGTCGCTTCGAGCGCCATCTTGCGCGGCAGAAGAAAGTTTCGCGCGTATCCTTCGGCGACCGTCACCAGTTCGCCGCGATTTCCCAACTTGTCTACGTCTTCCTGCAAGATGATTTGCATGTCTAAGCCCTCGATGTCGTTGCGAGGGGCGCAGCGAGCGCCCCACCAGAGTGTCGTTACAAGGGCGCAGCGAGCAGCGCCCCTACGGAGTATTGTTGGCAGGTGCGCGATAAGCGGCGCCCCACCCGAATATAGTTACAGCTCTGCGGCGAAGGGCAGCAGAGCGATATTTTGCGCGCGCTTGATGGCTACAGTGAGCCAGCGCTGGTGCCGCGCACATGTGCCGGTCATTCGCCGTGGCAATACGCGGCCGCGGTCCTGAATGAAGGGCGAAAGAATCTCGGCTTTCTTGTAATCGATCAGATCGATTTTGTCGACGCAGAAGCGGCAAACCTTTTTCTTACGGACGAAGTTGCGCTTGCCGCGCTTGGGTCCACCCGGCGGTCTCGGTCCGCCCTGCGGCCTGGGACCGCCGGGACGTCCGCCGAAGCCGCCATGGCCTCCGGTCGGGGCGCCAGCGGGCGCACCTTGGCCCGTGGAAGCGGCGCTGGACGTTGCCGGCGCTTGCTGCTGAGGATCGTTCTCTGCCATGTGTTATCTCCTTGCCTAAGCTGTGGCGGCGGCTTGGTCGCCGGGTGCTCCCGCAACGGGAGCGGTCTTGCGCGGGCGGCGGGCTGCGCGACGCTCGCGGTGCCGCTTGAATTTTTCCTGACGCTTCAATTCTTCATCGACGCGGACGGTGAGGTACTTGATCACGGCGTCGGAAACCTTGAGGCGCCGTTCGAGTTCCTTCACGACTTCGCCGTGATCGGACTTCAGGGTCATGTAAACGTAATAGCCTTCGCGCAGACGCGCGACGCGATAGGCCATGCGCTTGCGTCCCCATTTTTCCGTTTTCTCGATCTTGCCGCCCTTTTCCGTGGCGGCGTGCTCGATTGTGGCGACTACTTTGTCGATTTCGGTTTCCGGCGTATCGGGCCGGAGAATAAAAATCAGATCGTACTGGCGTTCTTCCATATGTCCTCGATTTCCTGAAACAAATTGCCAACAAATCCTAAAAGCGCCCGCCTAAAGGCTGCCGCTACAAAGTTTCTTCGGCGTCTGTGGCGCGGCGATTGAACTTCGACATCGCTTTGTCGACGCCGTCAGTCAAAATCGTTTCGATGGCAACCACCGCTTCGCCAGCCATCTCCTGTGCGATGCGGCGCTCCTCGCGTCCCATGGGGCAGAGAACGTAATCGCGACGGTCGCCCCACATCTGCTTCGGCTGCACGCCCAACCGTACGCGGACAAATTCATCCGTGCCGAGCGACGAAATGATCGACTTCAGTCCGTTATGCGTGCTGTTGCGTCCACGCTCCCGGATTCGAATCATTCCCCAGGGCAGATCCACTTCGTCGAGCAAAACGATCGTGTCCGCCGGAGTACATTCATATTTCTCGAGCAGCATCCGCACGGCGACGCCGCTCAAATTCATCATCGTTTGCGGCTTGGCGAGAATCACTTCCTCGCCTGCCAACGTTCCGCGGCCGACGTGAGATTTTGCTTCCGGCCTTGTGACCCGTATGTTCGCCCGCTCGGCCAACGCGTCAACCGCGAGGAACCCGACGTTATGCGGCGTCCATTCGTACTCCAGACCAGGATTCCCGAGGCCGACGATGATTCGCATGAACGATTCTCACGTGAGCGCCGTCGTGCAGCGGGGCTCGCCGCAAAATTATTTCTTCTTCTCGGCCTTTTCCGCCTTGGGCGCCGCAGCTTCGGCCTCGCCTTCGCCCTCTTCTTCCTTCTTGCCCTTCTTGATGACTTCGGGCTCGGCTGGCGCCGTCTCCGCTGCAACAGCCGCTTCGGCCGTCGGCTCCTCTTCCTTCTTAAGCGTGACGACGTGCGCGAGCACGCGTTGGGGATCGGTGACCAGCTTGATCTTCTGAGGATCGAGCGGCAGATCGGCGGCGCGAAGCTGTTTGCCGATCAGCATTTCGCTAACGTCAACCTTGAACTCTTCAGGAATGTCAGTGGGCAGGCATTCGATTTCCACTTCGCGGGTAACCATTTCGAAGATGCCGCCCTGCACCTTCACGCCTTGCGGCTCGCCGAACGTGCGCACGGGAACGCGAACGCGCATGCGAACATCCATTGCGATGCGGAGCAAATCGACGTGCAGCAATACGCCTTTGAGCGGATCGACCTGCCAGTCTTTCAGCATCGCCTTTTCCTGGGCGCCCCCGGCCACGGTAACGGTAAAGATAGTGTTGTGGCCCGTTTCCGAGCGGAGGATGCGCGCGATCTGCTTCGCGTTTACGGAGAGCGCCACGGCCTCCTTGCGAGCGCCGTAAAGCGTGGCCGGCACCATGCCGGTCATTCGCGTGCGGCGAGCGGCATTCTTGCCGCGGGTCTCTCGAGTCTGTCCTTCTACGGTAAATGTTTCCATGGCCTGTTTCCTCGTTGTCTCAAAAATCTCTAAATGAAGAGCTCGCTGATCGAAGTCTCTTCGTGAATCGATTGAATTCCGCGCGCCAATAGCGGCGCGACGCTGAGCGTCTTGATCTTAGCCAGCTTCTGCGCGGGCGCCTTGAGCGGCACCGAATCCGTTACAACTACTTCCTCAATCTCCGATTGGGTGATGCGTTGCACCGCCGGTCCGGAAAGCACGGCATGAGTGGCCGCCGCATACACTTTTTTCGCACCGTTTTTCAGCAGCGCCTCGGCCGTTTTCACCAACGTCCCTGCGGTATCGATCATATCGTCGATCACGATCGCTGTGCGGCCATGAACGTCGCCGATCAGGTGCATCACTTCGCTGACGTTCACGTCGATGCGGCGTTTATCGACGATCGCCAGCGGAGCATCGATCCTTTTCGCGAATAAGCGAGCGCGCTCCACGCCGCCCGCGTCCGGCGAAACTACCGTGAGCGGACCGAGCGTCTTGTGCTTGAAATACTCAACCAGCACGGGCGATGCGTACAGATGGTCCACCGGGATATTGAAATATCCCTGGATCTGCGGAGCATGCAGATCGAGCGAAAGCACGCGGCTCGCTCCCGACGTTTCCAGCAGATCGGCCACAAGCTTCGCTGAAATCGGCACGCGCGGGCGATCCTTACGATCCTGCCGCGCATACGGGTAATACGGAATCACCGCCGTGATCCGCCATGCAGACGCGCGCTTGAACGCATCAATCATCAAAAGCAACTGAACCAAATGATCGTTTACCGGGCTCGAGCACGGTTGGAGGACAAAGACATCGGCGCCGCGCACATTTTCAAGAATCTGGTAGCGCGTTTCGCCGTCGGCAAACTGTGTGTGCTCGGCTTTGCCACGCTGCACGCCCAAGTGCTCGCAGATAGCGTCCGTCAACGCAGTATTCGCCGAGCCACAAAAAACCTTGAACTTATCTTCAGCCAAGATTTTCCTCAGATGGCGGCACGCCAGCCCAGTGCGCGCCCATACTTTTCCCTGTTCAGGGTTTCCGCAACAAACGTAGTGTCTTCCGGAAAATTACGAGCGGCTCGGCGCGCCTGCGCTGGGTTTCGGAAGACTCCGAACACCGCCGACCCGCTACCCGCCAGCGCGGCTGCTGCGGCTCCTCCCTGAAGCAATCCGTCCCGGATTTCCCGGAGGCGCGGATGACGGCTGAACACGGGCTCTTCAAAATCGTTGGAAAGACCCGAATCCTGCCGGCTCCAGCACAGAGCGCAGAACTTCCAAATACTAGGGGGTTTAGCGCGATTTGTCAATTCCGCCGAGACCCACTGATAGGCGTCCTTGGTGCTGACGCCGATATCGCGCGGCGACACCACCAAGACTGCGCGTTGAGGAGCATCGGCCAGCGGATAGATTTCGTCGCCGCGATTGACGGCGACAGCGCGACCGCCAAAGAGAAAGAACGGCACGTCCGCACCGAGCCCAGCGGCAATTTCAGCAAGGCGTTCGAGCGGCACCTTCTTTTTTGTGAGCCGCAGCATTCCGATGATGGCCGCCGCAGCGTCGCTCGACCCACCGCCTAGTCCGCGGGCAATCGGAATGCGCTTTTCCAGCCGGGCTTTTACACCGCCGCGAAATCCAATCTCGCATCCGACCGCTTCGATTGCGCGGTAAACGAGATTTTCCGGGCCCGTCGAAAGCGCCGGCTCGCTCGTTTCGAGCACGATTTCCGGCTTGCGAAGAATGGAGAGTTCCAGAGTGTCATGCAGCGATATGGCTTGAAAGATTGTGCGCAGCTCGTGGTAGCCGTCAGGCCGGCGTCCCATAACGTGCAGGCGCAGATTGATTTTTGCGAACGCCGGAAGGCGCACCGAATTTTTCATGCGAGGGAGCTTACTGCTGTTTACCGGTCTCGGTGGAAGATTTCTGCCCGAGATGCTTTCTCAAAGCTTTCAATTGCGCGTCAACCGCATTCGCCTTGTCCGGCTCGTAATCGGCGGGCAACACGTTGTGCCATTGGGCGGCGGACTTTTGCAACGCGTCCTCGGCTTGCTGATCCTGGCCCAGCTTCAGGTAGACCTCGCCCAGATGGCTGAGCACCGTCGGGTCGTCACCCTCAAGGGCAATGGCGCGGCGAAGGTAATCCTCCGCCTGCGTGTATTTGCCTTGCTTGTAGTACACCCAGCCGAGACTATCCAAATAGGCGTAACTGTTGGGGTCCTGATCGACTGCTTTCTGAATCATGGATTGGGCTTCGTCGAGACGCACGCCGCGGTCCGCCAGCATGTAGCCGTAATAGTTGAGCGTCTGCACCGCCATGGGTGAGGTGCTGCTCGGATCGGCATCCAGAATCTTCTGGAACTCGGCCCCAGCCTCATCGTATTTCTTCTGGCGATTGTAAATATCGCCGAGCATGAACCACGCGGATTGTTTCTGGTCAGGCCGCTGCGCCAATTCCTGCGCTTTCTGTGCCGACTGCTCGGCCTCTGCATATTTTTTGCCCTGCGCCTGCACCTGTGCAATCTGCAGGTAAACCTGAACATCGCCGTTGGTGCCGTGCAGCATAGGTTCGAGCAGCTTCGTGCCGGCCGCGGCATCGCCCTTGTCTGCATACAGCATCGCGAGCGAACCGGTCAGGTCAGGATCGTTTGGAGCGGCGACAAGCGCCTTTTTGGCCTCCGCAATCGCCTTGTCGAGGTCGCGGCTGTCCTGGTAAGTCTCGATCGTCAGCAGCTCCGCTTCTTTTTGAGCCGTGTCGCCGAGTTTCCCCATATTTGCGTACGTCTGCAGAGCCGCGGGATAATTCTTGCTGTGCCGGTAATCGTCACCAAGCTGGCGATAAAGGATTGCAAGGGCGCTCGGGTTTGCCGCTCCAGCACTTGAACCCTTCAACCCGGCAATCGCATCGCTGAGCACTTTGATGGCATCGTCGTACCGACCCTGAGCCTCATAAAGCAACGCTTCGTTATCGAGAACCTCCAAATTACCGGGAGCAAGCTGCTTGGCACGCATGAGACTGGCTTCGGCATCGCTGAATTGCCCAAGTTGTTTATAGAGTTGCGACATCCGCAGATAATTTTCCGCCGTTCCCGGTTCCATCTGGCTGAGCTTTTTATACTGTTCGAGCGCCTCGGTGTACTTGTTTTCGGTCAACAGGGTATCGGCCAGTCCATGGCGGTGCCCGGGATCGTCCGGGTCCATCGCGACCGCTTTCTTGTATGCGTCTTCGGCCTTGTCGTACTGCTTGTTCTGCGAATAGGCGTCACCCAGCAGATCGTATAAATCGGGCGACGAAAATTGGTCGGCGGCGTCGGAGAGCAATGACACGGCTTCCTGAGAACGGCCCTCGTCGATAAGCAGTTGGCTCAACTGTTCGAGTGCTTCGCCATCGTCGGGCTGTTTTGCCAGTATGTTGCGCAGAAGCTTTTCGGCATCTTCGGGTTTATTCTCGGCTCGATAAAGGCGCGCTAACCACAGCGCGGATTCCGAATCGTCCGGCGCCAGCTTCAGAATCGCCTGAAGTTCGGCGACGGCCTTTTGCACGTTTGCCGACTGGGTTGCGGAGTCGTTCATTTCTCCGAGCGTGCGCACGTAAATGCGCGCCAATAGGCGGTGGGCCGCGAGATTATTCGGATCCAACTTCAGGACGGCCTGAGCTTCCGTGACGGCATCGCCGATGCGCTGCGATTCGGCGTTTACTTCAGCGAGGCGCTCCATAATCACCGGAGAATTCGGTTCAAGCTCCAGCGCCTTCTTGTAGGAGTCAATGGCATCGCTGGAGGAATCGATCTTGCCGCTCGCCTGGTATTCGCGCTCGAACTGCAATTCCTGCAGATGGCCAAGCGTGAAGTAATACATGGCTTGGGCATGTTTCGCGTCAGGCGATACGGCTGCCGAGGTTTGATTGGCTGGCGCAGGAGCGGGAGCTTGAGCGGCTCCGGACGTTTGTGCCCCCAGCGTTGCTAAAACTGCCGATAAGAGTGCTGCGGAAAGATTTTTCGCCATATGCTCCACTCTGTTTATGATAACAGGTGGGGGGAACGCGTCAAACGGCTGCCCCGATCAAGGTTCCAGGTGATACCGTCTTTTATTAAGACGCGAGAAACCGGTGATCGGGTGCATGCGGTCACCCGCATGGCGCGTAACCCGCTCGTTCGGTATGATCGGATCGAGGGCGCTGAGAATGTCTGGATGTGGATTTGATTGCTTTGGATTGCGATTCCGGCACTCGTGGATCTTCTGCTGTTTGTGCCTGATCGTTCTCTTCCTGGCCGCAATCATGTTTGGCCCCGCCTTGCTCGCGCAGGAAGCCGCGAACGCTCCTGATTCCGCGTTTCCCGCCGCTCAAACTGACGCGCCGCAAACTCCTGCCGCAAACGTCAAGCCTGCTTCGCTTGCCGATTTAGGCTGGCTTCAGGGCCACTGGACAGGTGAATGGGGGCCGCGCACCGCGATGCAGACATGGACCACGCCGCGGGCCGGCGTGATGCTCGGCACGCTTCAAATCGTGGAGAACAATAAGACGAGCGACGTGGAGTTCTTTATGATCCGGCAAACGGCGCGAGGCGTCGAATACCGCGTGCTGCATTTTACGTCTTCATTGAAGCCGTGGGCGCCGGCCACTCTATTTCTCTCCAGCACGGATTCGAGACAATTCGTCTTTAAGAACGCGGCCGACGGCGCCCCGCAGGAGATCGTGCTAACCCGCTCCAACCCGGACACGTACACGAACGAATGGAAGATTCTGCATGACGCCGGCGATCCGCTGACGAACGAAATCACTTTTCACCGGCAAAGTCCTGCAACAAATTAACGATTAATGACGGAAGTGCCGGACGCCGGTAAGCACCATCGCCATACCCAGCTTATC
>DATNBB010000076.1:0-20626 GCA_035607335.1 Binatia bacterium
TTGCTCGCGCCGGTCGTCAAGCCGGCCGAGCGCCGCCTGATGCAGATGCTCGTCGAAGCCACAGCTTTTCGCGAGCGTCTGGCCACCGAAATCGCCGCGGACGAACTCCATCGCGGCCTCGAAACCGAGCGCATTTTTGAAGCGCTCATCGCGCGCGCCGCTGCGCCGGCGGACGCAGCCGCAATTGCCGCGGAGCTGGGCGATCGCGACCGGCAAATCCTGCTCGAAATTGTTTTTGCGGATTCTTCGGAAGCCGTCTGGGACGAAGCCGAAAGCTGCCTCAGCGTGCTGCGTGGCCGCCGCGTCGAACAGGAGTTGTTCGAGCTGCAAAAGCGCATCGAAGCCAAACCCGCCGGAGAAGAGCTCGCGCGCCTCTTGAAGCGCCGCATCGAGCTACAACGTCATCTCGCCCTGCAGAAAACGGCCGTCGGCGGACAGTGAGGCTGCAAGAACCATCCCGCAAAACCCTCATATTCGCTAGAACGAATAAAGATCGTTCGATATAGTTTTGCTGAACACTTTTAAACTCGGAGGCATCGATGACAGGACCTTCTCCCGACAAAATCATGCAGCTCATCACCGGCGGCTGGGCCACCAGCATTCTAGGTTCGGGCGCACGGCACGGCATATTCACCGTGCTGGAGGCGAACCCGGCGACGGCGGACGAAATCGCGAAAAAGACTGGGATTTCGCCGCGCGGCGCACGGGCAGTCCTCGATGGGCTCACCGGGTTAGGCCTGCTCACTTTGTCCGAAGGAAAATATCGCAATACTCCGGAGGCATCCGCGTTCCTCGTGAAAGGCAAGCCCAGCTATTTCGGCGCGATGGCGGAGGTCTTTCTGGAAGATTTCCCAACGTGGCAGAAGATGCCCGATGCGGTAAAGAGCGGCACGCCAAGCGCCTCGAACACTTCAGATGTCGTCGACAATCCTTTCTGGCATGCGCTCGTTCCCGCCATTGCCTCGCTTTCGTTTCCGGTCGCGCAGATCGCCGCTGAACGCCTCGGCATTTCGAAAGCCGGCGCAGTTTCCTGGCTTGATGTCGGCGGCGGCTCCGGTGTTTGGTCGGCGGTCTGGCTCGGCGCGAATAAACAGGCGCAAGGAACGCAACTCGATTGGCCCAACGTAAACAAAATTGCCCGTGAGTTTGTTTCTGGCTTCGGCGTTGCCGATCGTTTCCACACCATTGATGGCGACTTTCACACCGCCGACTTCGGCGCGGCGAAATACGACTTCGCCATCTACGCGCACATCGCGCATCAGGAAAGCCCTCAGGTTAATACCGAGATGTTCCGCAAATTCCGCAAGGCTCTGAAACCCGGAGGCACGCTCGTCGTCAACGACTTCGTTCTCAACGACGATCGCACCGGCCATCCATTCGCGATGCTCTTTGCCTCGCAGATGCTGGTCGCTACAAAGGAAGGCTGCACCTATCGGCAATCGGATTACCGGGATTGGCTGGGGCAGGCAGGCTTTAAATCCGTGGAGATCGTGCCCACTCCAACGCCGGCAACCCTAGTCTTCGCGAGCTAACGCGTCCGGAAAATGGCTCGGGCTGGAACGGCGGGGCTGAAGGAGCAATCGCGAATTTTAAAGCGCCATTCGCGCCATTTTTGGCTTTTCAAAGCCACTTAAGCCGTTTTTACGGCGCCAAACGCGCCAAAATTGTCACTTCCGCAGTGGCCTTCGCTGCCCTGCCGAAATCTCGATGGCATCCGGTTCCACGAGCGGCATCGACGACGTTACATACGTCTGGGAGATCCGGTCTTGCCACGTAAATGCATCCTCATCCCAGTAAGCCCATAGAAATCCAAGCATTAGCGTCGCCCCCGAAAGCACATAGCCGAATCCGCGCCACGTAAGCTGCCGCGTGTCCGGCAAGTGGCCATCGAGCCGCACAATCGCAAGCCCGCGAGCCTGCATCCCCGGCGTCGCCCCAGCGAAAACCGTAAACACCACAAAATAAAGAGAATAAAATAGAAAAAGCACAGGTCCACACATCACGGCATCAAGCCGATCTAGCACCATCTCTCCGCCCATCGACCGGATCAGCCCAACAAACAATCCCGCAAAAGCCCCCAACGTCAACAATATCAATAAGATATCGACAGCCGCCGCGTTCCTACGCTCCGCGAGAGTCGCCACCGGCACCAGCGCCGTCTGGGGATGCGCCCTCTCTCCCGCTGCAGCCGAAAAATCCAACTCCGGCTGCACCGAAATCTCCAGGCGCTCCACGGGCCGCAATCGCGCCAGCGTGCGCGGCCTAGCAGCCTCTTTCTTTTCAGCAACTTGCGGAGCCTTGCGTACTCTCTGGGTTTGATGGAATGGCAATCCAGCCTGCGCGTGAGAACCCGCCGGCTCTTCTTCCCGAGCGGAATATCCGCGCCGCGCACGGTATTCCGCCAGCCGACGGCCCACTTCGCGCCGCCATTCAGGCTCGCCGTCCTCCTCAGCCACCGAATCGCCAATACTTGCGGGCTGCAGCAGTTCGTCTTTTTCGTCGGAAGCGGAATCGTCGCAGAACGAACATGGTTCCGCGTCATCCATCAGGAGAGCGCCACACTTCGGGCAGATTCGAATCACTGGTACGTTTTGCGCCGCGGAGGGTTCCAGTGAGGAACGCCGCAATCATATCACGAGAAAATTCTCAGCGCGCAACACAACAGAATTTTTTTGCAACTCTGGCAACATTTCAAACCACATGGCGCTTCGAACCGGCGGGATCCCTAGCAAAAAGCGGTGAGGACGCGAATCGCGGCAAACGCATAGTCCAGCGCGATTGCGAGGGCCAAAGGCGCGTGTTAGGCTCAGTTTCCGGCTCATTCGCAATTCAAACGATGCAAATCTTGCCACCTCGAAAGTTCCTGCGCCAAATTTCGTTTCTATCTTCATCTTTGAAGGTTTTCGCTGGTCTTCTCGCAATCGGCTGTGTCGCAGCGGCACCGGTACTCAGTGCCCAGAACTCCTCAATTCGATCATCCTCATCGGCTCTCCTGTCGAAGGTGCCGCCCTCGTGTACGGAGGTTACGCTGGAGGCCAACCAGCAGCGTGAAGTGAACAAGATCTTTTATGCCGACGGAAACGTGGATGTCCGTTGCGGTGAGGCACGGCTTCGTGCGGATCATGTCGAATACGACAGCACAAGGCAAGTCGTTATCGCCCGCGGGCACGTCCAACTGGATTATCTGACGCAGCACATCGAAGCCGACGAAGCCCGGTACGAGCCCAGGACGGGGCGCGGTGAATTCGATCACGTCCATGCGACCTTCGCAATCCAGCGCCGTCCTACACCCACTCTCCTCATCAGCCCCAACCCGCTCTACTTCAGCGCGGAGAAAGCCGAACGCCTCGATCAAGATACCTATCGCATTCAAAACGCGTGGGTCACGGTCTGCAATCCCGCGCACCCGATCTGGCGCTTTTACGCGCCCGATTTGACGGTAAAAATGCAGGGCACTGTTCACATCGAGAACGGCAATTTCAGGCTGCTCTCGGTTCCCGTTCTGTATTTTCCGTACGCCACTCTTCCTCTCCAGAAGGGTCGAAGCTCCGGGTTCATGGTTCCCGAAACGGGCAACAGCACGACAAAAGGTCTCGTTCTCGGCGAGGCTTTTTATTGGGCGCCGCTTGACTGGCTCGATACCACGATCGGCGCCTCTTATTACGGCAAGCGCGGATGGGCGCAGAACGGCCAAGTACGCATGAAGCCGTGGGAAGGTGCGTCTCTCACGGCCAACTACTACGGCGTGCTGGATCGCGGCCTTCCGCAAGCAAATGGCACAAGAACCAATCAAGGGGGACGTGAAGAACATCTGCTGTTCACCTCTCCGTTGCCGCACGATTGGCGCGCCGTCGCGGATCTCGATCAGCTGAGTTCGTTGACCTTCCGGCTGGCCTTTGCGGAATCCTTCACACAGGCCGTCAATTCCGAAGTTCCGAATACAGCCTTCGTGACGAAGAGCTTCGATGGCTACAATGTCGATTTTGCCGCGCTGAGCTATCAAAACTATTTCTCCGCAACACCGCAAACATCCGTAACCTTGCGGACTGCACCGGAGGCAAGGTTCAGCTCCGTAGACAGACCGATCTGGTCCTCGATTCCGCTTTATTTCAACTTCGACGCGTTCGCAGGAGCGCAATATCGTCGAGACACCGCGACACCGTTTTCGACACCGAATTTCGTTGGGCGCAGCGAATTCGCGCCCAGTGTGACGCTGCCTTTGCGATGGGGATCCTGGCTGAGCGTGACTCCTACATTCACCTTCCGCTCAACTCACTATGGCGCCCAGATGGTTGGCGGGCTATACGAAGACGCAGGCTTTTTTCGCAATACTGCCGAATTGGGGGTGGATATCCGCCCGCCGACGCTTGAACGTGTGTGGAACGTGCGCGGAACGGAATGGAAGCACGCCATCGAGCCACAGATCGCCTATCACTATGTGACCGGCGTAAATAATTTTGATCGCTTCATCCGTTTTGACGAAGACGAGACGCTCACCGATCGAAACGACATACAGTATGGAATCAGGCAAGGCCTCTATCGCCGCGTGGAGAACGGAAGCGAGCAGGAAATCGTCAGTTGGAATCTTTCGCAACAGTATTACTTCGATCCGACGTTTGGTGGGGCGTTCACCTTGCACCAGCGCAATGTCTTTCAGGCACTGGATTCGCTCACCCCATTCGCCTTTGACGATACCCTCCATCGCTTGTCGCCGATCGTAAGCGATGTGCGCTTCGCCACAACCGATCGCTACGATACGGAATTTCGCATCGATTTTGACCCTAAGCGCGATCAGACCACGGCCATCGGGACGCTTCTAAAGATCAAGCCGTACAGAGAATCGTTCCTTACTTTGGCCCACTTTTCAGCGATTGAACTTCCCGGTGACTTGCCGGTGCCTCCTCCGACGTTCGAGCCGCGATCCAATCAACTGCGCGCCCAGCTCGGCTATGGCGAGACAAATCGGCGCGGATGGAATGCGATGGTCGGCGCGAGCTACGATTTCACGCAGTCGCAGTTTCAGAATCAGATTCTCGAGGTCTCCTACAATACAAGTTGTTGCGGAGTCGGCGTGGAATACCGCAGATTTTCATTTGGCACGATCCGTAATGAGAATCAGTACCGGTTCGTATTCCTGATCGCCAATCTCGGCTCCTTCGGAAATTTGCGCAGGCAGGAAAAGATTTTCTGACGCGATGACCCCAATTCTCAGAAACGTGACCTGATTTGCCGCCGTGTGAATGTTTATCTTGGCGATTGCCTTTTGTCATGACTGCTCTTTGACCGGCGTTGTTTCTTTGCGACGCTCGGTCCGCGAAACTTCTGCAAGCGCCAACGGTTTTGGGGGTTGCAACTGGGACGCCCCAAGCAGTCCGCATCGAGGGCAATGCAGTCCGTGCATTGTAATTGGCGATTGCGTTTGATCCTTGTTTTGAATAACTTAGGGGCAGAGTTTTGAACGATAGCGAGGTTGGAAAAGATGTCTTAAGGCTCCAGGTGTCGGCTTTTTGCCGATTCCTGCGGTGCGAACCTGCCTCACTTGCGTCTAAAATGGACGAATACAGTGACTGAGATACGGCTGCTTGCGGCAGCCCTTGTGTAGTCTTTCTGGACCTGAAAGGGATGGAATCTTAATGGATATCAGCGTTTTAACCGCTCTGCTGGCGGGGCTACTGTCCTTCATTTCGCCGTGCGTATTCCCGCTGGTACCCGGCTACGTCTCGATGCTTTCCGGAATCGGCGTGGAGCAACTGAAGGAAGATAAGGCCCCCCGTGCCGGCGTACTGAGCTCCGCATTTGCGTTCGTTATCGGATTTTCGGTCGTATTCGTCGCTTTGGGCGCGTCGGCCAGCGCGGTAGGCGCGTTCCTGCTGCGCAACCGCGCACTGTTGGCACCGGTTGCGGGCGCTCTGATCGTCTTGTTCGGCCTTCATCTTGTGGGCGGATTGACGAAGATCGGTGTTAAGGCTGGGGTTGCAGTCGGCGCGATCCTGGTGATTATCGGCTTTGCGATGGGCATGTGGCCGAACGCGCCGCGGTACCATCTGGCTCCCATCAATTTCTACTCGATCGCTCTCATCTTCCTGATCGGCCCGAGCCTGACGCGCTGGCTGAATCGCGACGTGCACCTGCGCGATGTTGGCGGAAATCAGCCCGGAATCGTGAGCGGATTTTTGATGGGCTTCGCGTTTGCTTTTGGATGGACGCCCTGCATCGGACCCATTCTCGCCGGCGTGCTTGCAATTGCTGCGACAAAAGACACCGTCGGGCAAGGTGTTCTTCTTCTCGGATTTTATTCTGCCGGTCTCGCCATTCCCTTTCTGCTTACGGCTCTGGGCATCGGCCGTTTTCTCAAGGTGTACAAGCGCTTTCGCAAGCATTTGCACACGGTGGAGGTTTGCAGCGGCGTCCTTCTACTCGCGATCGGCGCCCTGGTGTTTACGAACCAGCTCGCCTTTCTCTCAGGCAAATTGAATTTCTTCCAGCCGGAAAATTTGATCCCAGGCGCGGGCAGACTGACGGTTGCCGATTCGGGTTCCCATAATATGGGCGTGGCGGAAAAGAATCTGCCCGATGAACCCGCGGTGACGTTCACGGATTTGCAGGGCGCGAAGCTACCGCTGAACAGCCTGAAGGGGAAAGTTGTGCTGGTGAACTTCTGGGCCACTTGGTGCGATCCGTGCTTTGCCGAAATTCCTACGCTGATTACTTTGCAACAGAAATATGGTTCGAAGAATTTCGCCCTGCTCGGCGTCGCCATGGATGAAGACGGCCGGAGCGTTGTTGCGCCGTTTGTGCAGGCGAGGAAATTCGACGTTCAAGGCCAGCAGCTCACGATGAACTACCCCATCGTCCTCGGAAACGACGATATCACGACGAAATTCGGTGGTTTGCTGGGGTATCCCACTACATTCGTGATTACCCCTGACGGCAAAATTGATCGTAGAATTGTGGGTGCGCTCAACCTCGGCGACATGGAAAAAGAGATAGGGAGGCTAATTCAATGAACCTCATGGCACGTTTTCAGTCTTGGCGTCTGCTGCTCACCTGCGGCGTGATCGCAGTCATCGCTGGTCTTGGCTTGCATCATTCGGCCCTTGCACAATCGATGCCCAATCCGGCCACCATCGTCAAGCCGGAAACATTTGTGTCGCTCGACAAGGTTCCGCGCGGGCAGACATTTGAGGCCGCGGTAGTCGTGAACATTGCCAAAGGCTTTCACATGAATTCCAATAAGCCGTCTGAGGACTACCTGATTCCGACGACGATAACGCCCAATCCTCCTGCGGGGATTAAGGTCGTGGACACGATCTATCCCCCAGGCCAGATGAAGACTTTTACCTTCTCGCCGAAGAAGCCACTGAACGTTTATACCGACAGTGTCACTCTCAAATTGAAGTTGGCGGCCGAATCATCGGCCCCGCTCGGTGCCGTATCGGTGCCGGCAACATTGCGTTATCAGGCGTGCAATGACACAGCTTGTCTCCCGCCCGTCAAGATCCCGATAACGCTGAATTTGGATATTGCCGCCGCCGGAACCAAAGCGCATAGAGTCCACCCGGACGTCTTCTCCGCATCAACCCAAAAGCCTTAGGAACTGGTACCGGGTTATTACTACTAATGTAGTTTATTCCGAAAAGCGGCCCGTGCCGTGTCGTTTCTAATCGCAACTGGCAAGAATTAAAAAACGTTGTAAGTGCATGAAAATAAAGAAAAGGGTCCCTGTCTAATCGCAATCAAAAAGCGATTTTGGAAGGCGTTGACCTAAGCAGATGCAGCGCCCGGCGCGGACGATTTTCGAATCGCGGGGATCGACTTTTCGAGCCGCTGCACTGTTCGATCCTTGCCTAGCACGACCATGCTTTCAAAGAGTGGCGGCGCCACGGCTCGTCCGAGCATGGCGACGCGAGTCCCGTTGATGAGCAGGGCGGCCTTGACGCCTTCGCCGGCAGCCAGCCCGCGAAGAGCCGCATCGCACGCGTCATGATCCCAATCCGGCAGCGCCGCCAGCGCCGCTGCCAATTTTGTGATCAGATCGCCGAGACGTTCATCCTTCCAGAACTTCGCTTGCGCTTCCGCGTCGTACTCGAAATTGTCCGTGAAGAACGCCCGCGCCGCCGTCGAGAAATCGGTCAAGAAACGCGTGCGCGGACGGATCAGGTCAACGGCATGCGAAAACCAGGCATGCTCGGTCGTTCCCCAAGCCTCTTGCCACAGCCCCGCCCGCTTCAACTGCTGCGCCACGTAAGGAAGAAGCTCCTCGATCGGCAGCTTCTGCAAATATTGCGTGTTGAACCATTCGAGCTTAGGCCGGTCAAATACCGCGTTAGTCCTGCTCACGCCCGAAAGCTCAAATTGCTTCACTAAATCACTCGTGCGCAGGAATTCCGCGTCGCCGCCCGGCGCCCATCCGAGCAAGGCCAGGAAATTCCGAAAGGCTTCCGGCAGAAATCCTTCTTCGGCGTAAGCTCCCACACCGGTTGCCCCGTGGCGTTTAGATAGGCGCGTACGATCGGGACCCAGAATTAGAGGGACATGCGCAAAGACTGGCGGCGCCGCTTCGAGTGCGTGGTAGAGCAACGTCTGCTTTGGCGTATTCGAAAGGTGATCGGCGCCACGAATCACGTGCGTAATACGCATGTCGATATCGTCCACCACGACGCTCAGCTGGTATGTCGGCAGCCCGTTCGACCGTAGCAACACGAAATCCTCGATTTCGGAATTCTGAACCTCGCGCTTGCCGAAAACGGCATCGTCAAATGAGGTGGTACCCTCATGTGGCACACGGAAACGAATCGCGTGAGGGATCCCGTCGCGCGCTTTAGCCGCGCGGTCGGCATCGGTCAGGTCACGGCACGCGCACGGCAGTGCCTTGTGAGCCTTTGGTCCCTCATCGTCGCCCTCGCCTTCCTCCTCGGGCGAAGCATCGCCTCCGGCATAAGAAGACGCTTTGCAATAGCAAGGGAATGCCGCATCCGAAGCGACAAGGCGCTGCGCCGCCGCGCGATACATATCAAGCCGCTGCGATTGGAAGTATGGCCCTTCGTCCCACGCGACTCCGAGCCACTTCAGGCCGTCAAGTATCCCGTCCACGAGATCGGGCCGATTCCGCTCCACGTCTGTGTCTTCAATGCGAAGCAGCAGCGTGCCGCCGTTGCGTTGTGCAAATAGCCAATTAAAAAGCGCGGTCCGCGCTCCGCCAACGTGCAAATACCCTGTGGGGGAAGGGGCAAATCGAACTCGGGGCGTCATAGTGTGGGTCATTCGTCCTTTGAGATGATGAAAAAATATCTTAGCGGAAAGAAGGGGCGAAATCGAATTTCTTGCAAACACCTGATCCTGCGTGAGTTGGTACACGAGTACTGTTGACGGCTTGGCTGAGAGGCGGCATATTTAGGCTGGATCAGTCGTTCACAGGGCGTACCAAAAGTGCGCCTTAAAAACGCTCTAAACGTGCGACTTAAGCCATTGCGTGGCACGAAACTGAATGTGCGTGGTGGCGCGGGATAGCAAACATTTTCTGCTATTCTTGGCATAGCTAAATTCCAAAACGGGAATCTCTGCGTTGCCTACTTTTGCGAGCCCCAGCGCCGCGGTCGTGGCAGTCAGTTCACTACTGCTGGCAACATTCTTCCTGTTCGTTTACCGGCAGAAACGGCAGGACTATCTCTTCGTGTGGTCGCTGGCGTGGCTGATCCACGCGCTTGATTGGGCGGCACGTTTTGCGGCGCTTTACTTCCACTTTCCCACCTGGTTTTCCGGCGTAAATGAGTGGCTGCTTACGGTTTGCACGCTGGCGTTCTATGGATCAGCCCGGCTATACGCACGAAAGACGTTGCCCCTACGAGAGATTTCCGCCGCGGCATTGATTGCGGGGATATGGGCTGCTGTTTGGGGCTCCGGACATCTTCTCGCCGTGCCCCCAAAAATCGGAGCTGCCGTGATCCTGGCACTTGCCGCACAGACGTTCTGGCAAGAGGGCCGAAAGCAGGAATCGCGTGCCGATGAACTGATGGGAGTCACGTTCTTCGGTACGGCAGTGCTCTGCCTAGGGATGGCATTTCAGGCGCGTCTGCAATTCCTGACTGGGATGGATCTTGGTAACTTCTCGATTCTCCCTAGTCTTTTTGCCGCTGTGCTGATGGTGATGACCGTGTACGAGGAAGAGCGGCGGCGCGTTGAGCGAAACATGCTGGCGCTTTCGAGCCTGAACCTTGCGACTTCAAGCTTCGTAGGCGGCGAAATTCAGAAGATGCTGGCGCAGGCGCTCGACCGAGTGCTCAATGTGGTGCGGATACCGGCAGGCGCACTGTGCATGCGGCAGGGCGACAGCAATGGGCCTGCGTCTATGGTCGTCACGGGTCTCGAGAATACGTTTTGCATCGCCACACAAGAAAACCAGCTTGACGAGTACCTGATTGGATTAGTCGCGCGCCTCGGTGGACTTGTAGTGCTGCGGGAATTGACGCGCGACTCCGATTACGAAGCTCTGGAAAAAGAGAGCGCCTTCCGGCGTGTGCGCGAGCTGCTGCTGGGACAGGGCCTGCGTACCGTGATCGGCATAAGCTTGCAAGCGAAGGAGCGCGTTTTCGGCGTTCTCTTGCTCGGCACTCCGGATCACCGCGATTTCACGCCCGCGGAACTGCGATTGCTGCTCGCCTTAGGCCATCAGATCGGAATGGCCGTGGAGAATAGCTACCTCATCCAACAGACCTCCCGTCGGAGCGAGGAGCTGAACATTTTGAACGAGATCGGACGAGCGCTGAGTTCGACTCTCGATCTCGACCTGCTTTTCGACCGCATCAATTCGGAAATCCGACGCCTGATGGAGGTGAGTAGCTTCTTTATCGCGTTCTACGATCACAAAACCCAGGAAGTTCGGTTCGAGATCGAAGTGGTAGAGGGAGAAAGACTGCCGAAGCGTTCTCGCCCAGCCGGAAATCGCCTTGTGGAGCACGTGGCGCGCAATCGCCAATCCATGCTGATCCGTGAAAACTTCGCGGAAGCGGCCCGCGATCTTGGATTCGAGCCCAATGGCAGACGAGGTTCGCTGTGTGCCGTGCCGATGATCCTTTACGATCGCGCGATCGGAGTTATGGCGGTTCACAGTTCGCAAGAGCGCGCCTTTGACACGGGCCACGTGGAACTACTCCGCGTGCTTTCGAGTGAGGCCGCGATCGCAATCGAGAACGCCCGTTTATTCGCCGAGGAGCAGAAGCGCTCGCAGCAACTCATGCTCGTCAACAACATATCGAGCCACGCTATTACGACGCTCAATCCGGAAGAGATGCTGGCGAAGATCGCATCGGAAATCGGGAATAGCCTGACCTACGACCACATCGGAATCGCCATTCTCGACTACACCGCCAAAGAACTGGTGATTCAGGCAGAAGCGGGGACGCGGCGCGACGCTCTAGGGAAACGCTTATCTTTGGGTGAAGGCCTGATTGGGCAAGTGGCGCGCACCGGCCAAATCGCGAAGGTTCGCGAGGCCAGCCATGCGACTCCAAAGACGGTGCTACAGGATTCGACTTCTTCCATTGCACTGCCGGTAGTGTACGCGGAGCAGCTGCTCGGGGTTTTGTACGTGGAGTCCAAAGAGCCTTCGGAATTCGGTGAGCAAGAAGTGCTTCTCCTGCGCACACTCGCCGATCTCTTTGCTGGCGCGGTGCATAATGCCATGGCCTTCCAGAAGGCGCAGGAGCAGGCCATTACGGATGGGCTCACAGGCGTGAAGACGCATCGCTTCCTGATGGAAGCGCTTTCGGCCGAATGGAAGCGATCGACACGCGCCAACCGACCGTTTGCGCTGGTGCTCATGGATCTTGACCGATTCAAATTCGTCAATGATTTCTATGGGCATTTGGAAGGCGACGTGGTCCTTCAACGTGTTGGGCGGATTTTAGAAGAACACTGCCGGCGTTCGGATGTAGTGGCCCGGTACGGCGGCGATGAATTCGTGATTCTAATGCCAGAGACTACCGTGGAATCCGCGCGGCAGCTCGCCTCAAAATTGCGCGCTTGGATTGCGTCCGATGTGCTCCTGCGCGATAAGAACATTACCGCCAGCTTTGGCATCGCGGGATTCCCAATTCATGGCTCGACACCTCAGGAACTAATCCAAGTAGCGGACTCCTCGATGTATCTGTCTAAACATCAGGGTGGGAATTCGGTCTCCACGGCCGAACAGGGAGATACTTCGGACCGCAAGCGTTGGAAAAAAGATGTGCTCGAGGCTTATCTCGGCGTCACTCTGAAGCGCCAGTTCTTTACGGGTCCCGAGGCGTTCGACGAGATCTACCGCAGGCTGGAGCAGTTCACGCGCTCGTTGAAGGAACAAGGAGGCACTGGCTCGCCGGAAAGCCTGCCGCCCGCGGTGGTCGATACCGTCACTTCGCTTGCCTTCGCAATCGACGCCAAGGACCAATACACGAATGGCCACTCGCAAAAGGTCTCCGCCTATGCGGTAACGATTGCACAGGCGCTCGGAATGAATGCGGCCGACACCGAGGAAATCCGCCTCGCGGCAATGCTACACGACATTGGAAAAGTGGGCATTCCCGAAGCCATTCTTCACAAATCCGGCCCGCTTGACGTAACTGAATGGGAGACGATGAAGACGCATACGGATCTGGGGTCGAGAATCCTGGAGCCTCTTCAATCGATGGCGCGCATTCGCGAAATGATCCGGCATCATCACGAATTTTATGACGGCTCAGGCTATCCCGACCGGCTCGAAGGCGAGCGCATTCCGTATGGGGCCAGGGTGATTGCGATTGCCGACGCGTACGACACGATTACGTCCGAGCGCACCTACAAGAAGAAACGGACTCCGGAAGATGCGTTTGCCGAATTGGAGCGCTGCGCGGCCAATCAATTCGATCCGGATATTGTCCGTGTCTTCGTCGAGGCCATGCGGCGGGCGCCGCGGCAAACGATCGAGCCTCCCGCGACGGAGAGGCAAACGACTGCTGCAATTTAGTCAATTTTCCGTCTAGGTTGAAAGTGTAACGGAGTGCCCTCCAAAGGCGCTCGTTCAGCAATCAGGCGGTCCCCTTGCAATCCATGGTTTCCCTACCCGTTGCTTGTAATTCGTTATGGCATAATTGATCATCCGGGAAACGGCTGTCGGGTTTCGGATGTAAACGATGAATATTCGGAAGAAGATTCGGAAGAAACTACTCGCAGCACATCGCAAAGTGCGCGAGTTCCGCATGGTCGCGAAGGGTTTCGCTTCTACGCGGCATCCGTTGCTGGTGCACATCATTCCCATCCGGCGCTGCAACCTCTCGTGTACGTATTGCAATGAGTTTGACGATTTTTCGAAGCCGGTGCCGCTCGACGAGATGTTCCGCCGGATTGATCGCCTCGGCGAAATGGGGACCGCGATCATCACGATCAGCGGGGGTGAACCGCTGCTGCATCCCGAACTTGATGCCGTGATCGGACGCATAAGAAAAAATGGCATTATGGCCGGCATGATTACCAACGGCTATTTGCTGACGGCGGATCGCATCGAGAAGCTCAATCGCGCGGGACTCGAGTACCTACAAATCAGTATTGATAATGCAATGCCGGATGAGGTTTCCAAGAAGAGTCTCAAGGTGCTCGATCAAAAGCTGAAGTTGCTTGCCGAGCATGCGGAATTTCAGGTGAATATCAATTCGGTACTCGGCAGCGGGATCAAAAATCCTGAAGACGCGCTAGCCGTGGCGCATCGTGCCGTTGCTCTGGGCTTTACGTCGACCGTGGGCATTCTGCATGACGGTAATGGTCAGCTTCAGCCGCTTGGACAGCGCGAGCGCGAGATCTTCGAGGAGATCATGTCGCTTGGAAAGAGATCGTTCACGCGTGTGAATGGGTTCCAGCACAATATCGCCGCAGGGCGCGAAAATAATTGGCGTTGCCGCGCTGGGTCGCGCTATCTCTATGTTTGCGAAGACGGCCTCGTTCATTATTGTTCGCAACAACGCGGCTATCCCGGTATTCCGCTGGCGCAATACACGGACGAACAACGCCAACGCGAGTTCCTAACGAAAAAAGGATGCGCGCCGAGGTGCACGGTTTCGTGCGTGCATCAAATTTCGGTGGTGGATCGGTGGCGGGCGCCGCAGACGATCGAGCCTGGGCCCTCGCGTCCTCCTGAATCTCTTGTGCAATCAGCGACTTAGCGCTGCGCGCTACGGTCGGCGGGCCGACAATTCAGGCGATACTTGAAGGCTTTTTTGTGCCAAAAATGGCAGGAATGGCGCCATAAAATCGGGAATTTGGGCGCATTTGGGCCGATTTTGGCGCGTTTGGCGCCATAAAATGCGCTTATTTTCGCTATTCCCATTGAGTGAGGGTGAATGAACCCAGTTCTGTGGTTTGTCGCGGGTGCGGTGGCCGTTGCAGCGATCGCGCTGATCGTATGGTGGTCCGGGCGGCGGGCTCAGGAGCAGCTCTCCGAGGTGCGCCGGGAGATGCAGGGGTCGCTGGCAGCGCAGAACCAGCTCGTCACGTCGCAGGTGAATCATCTTATGCAAACGGTGACGCAGCAGCTCGGGCAGGTGCGCCAGGAACTGCAATCCAGCGTGGCCTCGACCGGGCAGCTTGCCGCGGATGCCCAGCGGGATGTGGCCGAACGGCTGAAATCGTCCACTGACGCTCTGGTGCAAATGACTCAACGTATCGGCGAGGTGCATCAGGCAAGCCAGGATCTTTCAAAGGCGACGCAGACGTTGCAATCCGTGCTCGGCGGTGCAAAGACGCGTGGGATTCTGGGTGAAGTGACGCTCGAACGTTTACTTGAGGACGCGCTGCCGCGCTCCGCATATGCGACGCAGCATAAGTTCGTTTCGACCGGCGCAATTGTGGATGCGATTGTACGGAGTGGCGAGCGGGTGCTGTGCGTCGATTCGAAATTTCCGCTGGAGGCCTACAGACGGCTGACGGACGGCGGCGATGAAGCCCGGCGCGAATTTTGCCAAGCTGTGCGTTCACACGCCGATTCCATCGCGAAGAAATACATCCTGCCGAACGAGCATACTTTTGACTATGCGCTAATGTTTGTCCCCTCGGAGGGCGTTTACTACGAATTGCTGATTACCGAGGATACGAAGTATGGGCAGCTCGATGAATATTGCCGCGGGAAAAAGGTCTTCCCTGTTTCGCCGAACACATTTTATGCGTGCCTGAGTGCCGTCGCGCTAAGCCTACAGGGACAGAAGATTGAGGAGAATGCTCGGCAGTTGATTGCTAATCTTGCGGGCTTGCAAAAACAATTCGACGATTTCGGCGTTGCCTACGAAAAAGTTGGGACTCATTTGCGCAATGCCCAACAGCGATTCGATGAAGCGACGAATAAGCTGAATCGCGCGAACGCCAGCCTGGACCAGATGAACAAAGGCGCATTGCCAGAGACAGAAGTGCAGATGCTGAGCTTCGGGAAAGATGGGGATTGAGGTTGAGCGCAAAGGCTCCGGAGGGCCGTGGCTCAAGGCGTAGGCGGGGGAGCTTGGCTGCTAGTAATGGCGAGTAGCTAGTAATTCGGCTTAAACGAGATTAAGCTTCTTTGCATAGGCAAAATGTATGACGCTCAAGCTTGAATTGGGACCTGAAGCGGAAGCGCGGCTGCTTGCCGCAGCTCGTGCACGCGGCATTTCCCTGGAATCCGCCGCCGAAAGCCTTTTGAAAGAAGCGTTAGCGGCGCCTATCCTTTCCACCGGGCAATTAACCACCGAAGAATTTCACGCGATGCTTAACGCCATCGCGGAAGGTTCAGACAAACTGCCCAATTTGCCGACGGACAGCTTTTCACGCGAGAGTTTCTACGAGGATCCTCTAGATGGCGGAAACGGCTTACCTCGTCGATAGCAACGTCCTCCTCCGCTGGGTCAAGCCTGATCATACCGACTATGGAAACGTAGTCTCCGCTATAGATTCGATTCTCGGACGGAATGGACTCCTCGTCTACACGTCACAGAATGTCGCCGAATTCTGGAATGCGTGCACGCGTCCAGCGGATCGCAATGGGTATGGCCTTTCGCCGCAAGAGACGGATCGAAAGGCGAACTTTTTTGAAAAACGGCTGCGCCTGCTCCCCGATAGTGTCGCGGTTCATTAAGCATGGCGCGAAATCCTGAGAAAATACAACGTGTCGGGCGTACAAGTTCACGACGCGCGTTTAGTCGCCGCCATGCTCGTTCATCGCATAAGCCACATTCTCACATTTAACCATCGTGACTTCACGCGTTATTCGGAGATCCAAGTAGTCGATCCTCGTCGTATTTCCGTTCCATAGATCTCACTGATCGGTATATTGCTGCGCTAGCGGCGGAAGGTTAGGTCGAGGACTTCGACGGCAGGCGGGAGGCTGTCTTCGAAGATGAGGCGGCGGTCGGGCTCGATCTGATTTTTGTGCGCGGCATAGAGACAGAGCCACCATAACATCAGCAGGATGACGATGACGACCGCGGAGGAAAACGGATCCCGAAATGCTTGGCGCTCCAGCGGCGGTACGACGGCAGAAAATGCGAACAGGCCGACGATATAGAGGATTACAGAGACGATCGTGGTCTGTTTGAAGGGCGGCGCGGAACACGTGAATGGAATTTTGCGGAAGCTGAGCAGCAGCGTTTCGATGAGCAGGAACGCCATCGCGGCGACAAGGATCGCGTGGAAGAGCGCGATACGCCAATCCCACAAGTAAGCAAACACAGCAAAACACACAATCAACAACGGAGCTTCGAAGACGATCATGACGCGCTTCGCGAGAGCCGTACATTGGCGCGTGGCGGGATCAACTTCCAGGCGAAACATCCAATTCGAGCGGAGCGGCGATGGGATTTCAAACGCGAGGCGAACGCCGAACATGAGGAAGTACGTGAGAACAAGTGGAACGCCAAGAACGACCGCCGAGGGAATCTGGGAGATTGGATCCGGCTTCGCATTGCCAAGGAGCAGATTGTTGGACGCGATCATTACGCCGACGGCAGTGAAGGCGATCCACGCGAGCGAATGGGTCTCGCTGCGAAACAGCGCTTTCACGACGAACCGGAAGCCGCCGCGTTGAAACGGGCTGCGCAACAGGGTCTTATCGAGCATGCGAAGAACAGAGCGTGCGATTACGCCACCACCAGCGGGCAGAATGACCATCGTTTCGGCACTGCGAAGAAAACAACGGCGATAACTGAGCGCGTAAGCGCCAATCGCGACAAGCAAGACTCCGATTGAACCACAAATTGCAGCGGCCGCTAGCGGAGGAAACAGAGGATCGCGAACGCCGCGAAGCCATTGGCAGAGGGCGGCGAACCAAGCCGTGGGAGGAACACGCGTCCAGGATATCGCCGAGCGGATCGCATCGAGTTTCTTCGGCTCGGAGGTAGAAGTCATCAGGACTGCGACAAAAAAGATAAGCAGCGCACTCCGCACGTAGACCGAGCATTTGCGAAATGCGCGATACGGCAAAAACGCCATCAGAAGGCCCAAAATAGCGAGAACAGCCATAAAACCAAATATTGCCGCCAGGAAAACAGATAGCAGGTGACTGGCGAAAAATATGACGATGTAGCCAGCCGATGGGGCCGTCCAACAGGCAACCAGCGGGAACAGAAGCGAAGAACCTAGATTGATATCGACAGATGCAACGGCTGCGAGGAAGAGCAGCGCAAGGAGATTTGCGAGAAAAATATGGCCGCGACGGAGAGGGAGGTGAGCGAGATTTCCGTAGTCGCGACGGTCAGGTACCAGACTATCCCATTTCCATACCGCAATGGCGGCCGCAGCAGTGAAGGAGAGAACTATGAAGAAGTATTCATCAGGGAAAGAGACGACGTACGTGTTGAAATGCGTCTCGTGCAGGATGTAATGAGTGAGAGGGCTATATTTAAAGAGCAGCAGACCAACTGCAACGAATGTGCCCGGGGCGGCGAGGATTGCGAAAACCGCTCCGATGCCGATATCTACGTCGCCGGCATGGGCATCTTCGCTTCCGAAGAAAATGCAGTCTGTACAGTGAAGGAAAAGCCGAAAGAATGGCTTTTGGGAAAGCGCCTGCCAGCGAGCGCGCAGACAATTTTTGTAGTACAGACTCACGCCGCCTTCATAACCGCGGCGATGTCACGCGCAATCTGCGCAGTATCGCCGCCTTCCACTAAGTGCGCGAAGGCGTGCTCTAACGACGCCTGACCCGCTGCTTTCATCAGTTCGGCGGGCGGGCCGTATGCGATCGTTTTACCCTTTCGCAGCACGATTACCTGCGAGCAGATTTTTTCGACGACTTCGAGCACGTGGGAACAATAGAGGATCGCTTTCCCCTGCTCGCCGAGCGTCTTGACGAGATTTTTCACGACCATGGCACTGGTGACATCCAGACCCGAAAGAGGCTCATCGAGAATCAGGAGCGGAGGGTCATGCAAAAGCGCAGCGATCAACAAAATGCGCTGACGCATTCCTTTTGAATACGAACCTATGGCCGAATAGCGATGGGGCGTGAGTGTGAAGAGCTCCAGCAGCGCATCGATTTTCTTTTCGAGGCTTCGACGCGGAATGCCGCGTAGCGTGCCGACTAGCTCGAGGTATTCCCAACCGGAGAGAAACGGATAAAGATCGGCCTCTTCGGGAACGTAGCCGAGACGCTCGCGGTAGTGGATGAGATCGCGTTCGATCCTGTCTCCCCGAGACAGCACGTCGCCCTGCGTCGGTTCGAGCAAACCAGTGAGCATTTTTACCGTGGTGCTTTTGCCTGAACCGTTTGGGCCGAGGAAACCGAGAACTTCACCCTCGCTGAGAGAGAACGTGAGGTCGCGCACGGCCGGCACCGAGGAGTAATAGCATTTTGTAAGGCCCCGGGCTTCGAGAGCGACCATTTTCTATTCCTAATTTAATCTTGGGCAGTTTCGTCGCGTGCCTCAGATTGTCTGGAATGCAGCGGACGAGACTTTCTCCTATCCGCTGTACGGAAGCGCGCGAGCATGGCGACGGCTTCTGCCGCTTCGCGATCAAATTCGGCCCGATTCAATGGACGAGCTCGTTTGGCGTCGATCAATTCCTGGGCAGCGACCTGCTTCCTCGCCCAGTTCGCTTCTGAATGCGCGTAGCCAACAATGAGCACCCCGGTGATTCCCGCCCCGACCGCCCATCGCCACAACCCAGAACGCAGAATCCATTGACGTATAAGCGAACCGGCGGCATCGGCGAAAAAGGCCGCTCCGCCTGCGTGTTCTGATTCATCAAAGGCACAGAGCATTTCGTCACCGAAGCGTTCGCGGAACACGTGCGGGTGCAAGCGGATCAAGCAACGGTAGAAGAAGCGGCTCATCAAGCCTCACTGGAATCGTTGGTTGCGAGACGCATTTTGGCCGCGCGAAGGACGCTTCCGAGACGCGTCACCTCGGCTGAGAGGACGCGACGGCCAAAAGTCGTCAGTTGGTAATATCGGCGGCGCGGATCGTTGTCGGCCGAGGAGCGGGCGACTTCCCTGATCAAGCCGCGATCGATGAGCTTTTCGATATTGTCATAGAGCGTGCCGGGACCGAGCTTATAGCGGCCGTCGGACTGGCGCGCGACTTCCTGCATGATGGCATAGCCGTGGCGCTCTTCGCCGGCGACCGCGGTGAGGATGTGAAGGGCCGCAGGCGAAAGCGGGAGGAGGGATGCGATCGGGTCTTTCACTTTCATAGTCGGAGTCCGTTATATCGGACTCCGAGTTAATAGTCAAGGCGAATTTTTAGAACTCCGCCGCGAGGCTCTGGACAGGGTTCGTGCGACATTCCCCTGGCGGACCGGGCACGAACAGTACGTATGCGGAAAATCTACGGAAGTGTTCGCGCCGGGCTTTTGAGACAAAAGTCGCACGAACCATGCCGAACATCTTCATCCATAGGGGCAAATTGATAGGACGGTGCAGGCGTTTACCTTCCTCCGACAGATAGCGCGCCTCTCTTGCATGCCACCCGTGCTGCGCGAAAAAGCCGAACCAATTGCCCCGCCTGGATTTAAATGGAGCATTTTGCAGTTGTTTTTGAACCCCTGTGCGTTCGCGAAATTTAATCACGTCGGGCGAGAAGTATTCAGCAATCCAGTAGCAAATGTGGTTTAGAGAGTGCAAATCAGCGGCCAAGACCGCGACCTGCTCGTTAGACAAATAGGCAATCACGCCTTCGGTGAGCACGAGCAATTTCTTTGCGCGGGCGTCAACGGCGTCGAACAGGTTCCGACGTGCGACATTGTCGCCGAGATCGATTTTGACGCGCTCGAGACGACAGCACGGCCTCTCATTTGCGAGGCGTTCCTCTTTGTAGGCAATCATTTTCGGATAATCGGCTTCGATCCAAAGAAGAGAAGAAGGCAACTCCATGCGATAGGGGCGCGTGTCAAGGCCGGCACCGAGATTGACGACCGTATCCACGCCTTCTTCGAGAGCTTTCTTGATGAAACTGTCGATGATGAACGTGCGGATGGCGAGGGTCCATGCGGTGACACGCGACAATGGAATCGAGTCGGCGATCTTTTTCCCATGCTCGCCTGCGAGACGGGCTGCGAGGGGATCGCGGAAAAGCGCGTCAGGGCGCTCGTTCTCCATGGCGCGATAATGAGCGACCCAGAATGCGGTGTCGGATACGTTTTCGACGGCGCCGTCAGGCAT
>DATNBB010000226.1:0-4709 GCA_035607335.1 Binatia bacterium
TGATTCAGCCGCGAAACCTCATCGCTCTGTCTATCTCATCTGGGCTGTACCGGTAGATTCGAAAGACATTGTTATTCTGTCCTTTTGGCACAACCGTTGCCGGACCAAAGTGTGGGTTTACATATTCCCAAACCACGTCGCCGGCAGCCGTGACTTCAAAAAACCTCCCATAGAGGCCTTCGTTGATGAGCGTATTGCCATTCGGCAGACGTTGCGCGTTCGAGATGCGGCTGCTGAAGAAGAAGTGACTGCTTCCTGGCCCCATGCCGTCTTGATACTTCCACACGATTTGCTTGGTGCCGGGGTTGATCTCTAATACCCGGGAAAAAGGTTGAACGCCAGTGTCCACGCGAAATGGCCCGTTATCGAAAACTAAGATGTTTCCATTTGCCAGCGGTGCGGGCGCGTGTTGCCCGGATAATGGTGGCGGACCGAGCTTCCAAACGATGGCCCCCGTCTTTCGGCTAATCCGCACCAGAGTCGAGATATTGCGGAAGCTCAACAAGATGTCGCCGTCAGGGAGTTCAGAAAACCCGTTCGCATGAGTCCATTCCGAACGATCGTCGCTTGGACAGGTAATCGGATAGGCTTCTGGCTCCATATGTTCCCAGGCGCGCCATTCCCATACGTTCTTTCCGTCCTTAGTTCGCTCCACCAAATAGTCGCTATTGATTTTGTTGCCCTCTTGTTCGGAGCCAGCCAAGCCACCCTTCACACGTTTGGCGACATCCGCAGGAATCTCCTTCGCGCACAACAGCATCAGGTTGCCATTGCGCAAGAGGCGGCCATCGTGGTGATGATCCCGCTGCTTGATCTCCCATAGCACCTTCCCGTTCCAATCCGCCTCCATCAGCGCCCCGCCCATGTACGGCTGTTTTCCAAGAAAAGACTCATTCGGAATCTTGCCGTTATAAAAGAGCGTGCCCCGATCCGTGAGATAGCCATATAGACCCGGCGGATACGGCATCTTCCAGGTGTGCGTCACGTTTCCTTGAATATCGAGCAGGTAGACCATCCCTGTTCCGGTTATTGGCGAGAAGAGAGTGAAGCCGGGAGACACGCGCTTCGGGTCGTAACCGCGAAATCCCACTCCGCGACGACGTATCGTATTCGGATCGAGGGCGAAAGATGCCGTCGCCGCCGTTGCCGCCGGCCTCGGCTTCTGCCATGCTGAAGCGCTGCCGCCGCCCAGGATCATGCCAGGACACAGCCCCAGTAGAAATTGTCGCCGTGATGCCATGATGAAAGCACCTCCTCGATGATTTTGGGGGATCTGACAACAGCGTGCGCACCCTATCCTTCACACGTTAGCGGCGTTATATCACGAGCACTGCGCAACCTGCCACTTTCTCCCGTTTATCCGGCAAGTATCTAGATATTGTCGTTGCTGTGTTTGGACTGAGCCGCTGGTGCGGCGGAGTGAATAGCGTGGCTCGCTAATTTCCAAGTAATTTTGGGCGTTAAGTTTTGCGCAGCGTATCTTCTAACACATCACCAAGGCTATTCTTCGGCGAGTTCTTTCAGCAGCGCGTTACGGACGCCCTCGGTCTGCTGCGTCGTAAGCTTTGCGCCGCCCGAGGTCAGATAAAAGACATCGATCGCCGTCTGCCCCTCGGTTTCGATCAGGGCGATTTCAATGTTGCAGTTTTCATGCGCGAATTGCGAACTGATGCGATACAGAATCCCGAGCCGGTCCTGCGTCACGATCTCGAATAGCGTGCTCTGCCTGGAGCACTCGTTATCAATTTCCACCTGCGTTTCCACCTTCACCTTCGGCGGATGATTCTTCTGGCCGCGAATGCGGTCGTTGAGCATGCGTTCGAGATCGGCCTTATCCGTGAGCACGTCATGAATGCTGCTCTTGAAACGCTCCCACTCCGGCAGATTCAGTTCGAGCGTGCGAAATCGATCCGTGAAGAAAAACTTGTCGACCACCACGCCGGCCGCATTGGAAAAAGCGGCGGCCTTCACGATGTTCATGCCCCACGCAGCAAGGACTCCGGCCATCCGCGCGAAGAGAAACGGGCGGTCAGTCGTGACAAGCGTCAACTCATACCATTGCCGCCCGCGCGTTAATTCCAGCTGCACGGAATCTTCGCTCAAGCGATTGGCCATCGCCATATGGCTCAAAATGTCGCTTGCGGCCTGCGTCTGCAGGTAGCGCTTCGGCAATCCGTCCAGAAATGTTTCAAGTTTTGCGCCCGCGGCCGGCGCAAGCGTTCGCAAATGCGCCACCACTTCTTCATTCGCGTCGCCGTGTACGCGTTCGTCGGCGCTCCGCATCATGAAATTTGCAGTGCCGATGTAGAGCTGCCAGATATTTTCAGCCTTCCACGGCGTCAGCGCTTCCGGGTTGACGGCTTTGATGTCCGCATAAGTCAGCAAGCAAAGCATTTTCAGCCGTTCGGGCGTCTCCGTTTTCGCCGCGAATTGCCGGATCGTATCGGGATCGAAAATGTCCCGGCGCAAAGCGGCGCTCAGCTCCATGTGCTTGCCAACAAGAAAGTTGACGATCTCGCGATCGGGCTCGTCCATTTCCAGACGTTCCATGCAGCCTTCGGCAATCTGCAGGCTGCCCGTCACATGGCTGGGTGTATCCATTCCCTTGCCCGTGTCGTGCAAGAGCAGCGAGAAATACAGCAAGTCCGGCTGTTCCAGCTCTTCCAGCAACTCGGCATAGCGCTGGTCCCACTTCGTTTGCGAGCGCCGCAAGTCGTGCAGATTTTCTATCGCAACGAAGGTGTGCTCATCCACCGTGAACCGATGCGAATAATCGCGTATCACGAGCGAATCGATCCCTTTAAATTCCGGCAGCAGCAGCGTGAGCAGCCCGATAGAATGCATCGCGCGCAGCGCGTTGGCGGCATGCGGCGCCAGCAGGATTTCCTGCAAGTAATGCCAGAGTTCCACTCCTTTCGGCGGGTCCTCAGCCAGTTTCGGCATCACCTGCTCGATCTGGTGCTCCGTTGTCGAGCTGAGCGTCAAGCCGTGCCGCGCCATGAATCGGAATGTGCGGAGCGGCAGCTCCGGGTCGCTAAGGGTTTCGGGCCGGTTCAGAAAAATTCGCCCATCGACGACCGAGAATTCCGTATTCGAAAGCCGCGAGCGCAAATTTTGAAACTGCCGGTAAAGCGATGGACGCGCGGCGGGAAACTCCTCGAGCAGTTGCGCCGATATGCGATGGATCAGCCGCGCATGCTGGAAGTAAATGCGCATCCAGTCCGCGGCGGAGAGTATTCCATTGCCGCGAACGCCAACCTTCTGCTCTGCCGCCTCATCCTGTGCATTCCAGGCGAGAGTATTGTCGTCGCGGGAATGCCGAAAATGAAGGAAGCAGCGCGTGGACATCAGAAAATCCAGCGCATCTCGAAATGAGCGCTGCAAAGACGCCGGCAAGAGCGCGTCTTCTTCGGGCCAGCCGCCTGTCTCTTCTATCGCCGCAAGTAACGCAAGCCAGCACGCAAGGTTATAGTCGCGCAACCCGCCCGGACCATCCTTGATATTCGGTTCGAGGTGGAAAACGCTATTGCCGAATTTGTTGTAGCGCGCGCGAGAAAGATCCGTAAGCCGCTGGACGATATGCCGCGATTCTCGATTCACCAGCCTCGGAATCAATTGGTCATGCAGCTTCTTGAAGACGGCGGGATCGCCGGCAAGATATCGGCAATCGAGCAGAGAGATCGTGAACTCAACATTGCTCGGATCAAAACGGTCGCACTCCGCAAGTGAGCGCGTGGCAGGACTAAGCCGCAAGTGCAGATCCCAAATCTCTTGCGAAAATGAACGGATGCGCGTCTTGAACTCGCGCTCGGTTTCCTGTGAATCGTACAGGAAAAGGAGATCGATATCGGAATAGGGAAAGAGCCAACGTCTGCCAAACCCGCCAAGCGCGACCAGCGCCAGACCGGAAGGTCCCTCCTTTTCAGGAGAGATAAATTCGCTCCACAGCCGCAGCGCGATCGCTTCCACCAGCGCCGTGCGCGAGATTACGGCTGCGCGCCCGTCTCCGCTGCTTTCAAAATCGCGTTGAATGCGCGCACTCTCGCCCGCATAGAGTTCGCGGAGTTCCGCGCCCAAGGATGGTTGCGTCGGCATAGCGGATATTCTAGCGGACTACCGGTTTATGTGGCGGCCAACCCGCCTTTCGGTTGGCCGCTCTGGCTGTTGAATTCGCGGCCAGGCACGCATTGAGCTGGACCTTGCAGATTGAGCGACGCTCAACCTGCTTCGAGCCGGAGCGTGGGCCGCTTTACAACGCGCTGTTTCCGCGCTCGTCGTTGCGAATACGAATCGCGTCGTCGATCCGCGAGAGGAAGATTTTCCCATCGCCGATCTTGCCCGTCCGCGCCGAATTGATGATCGCCTGCACCGCGCGCTCCACCATGTCGTCGGCGAGCACCATCTCCAGCTTGATTTTGGGGATCAAATCCACCGTGTACTCGCGCCCGCGGTAATACTCGGTGTGCCCCTTTTGGCGGCCATGACCGCGCGCCTCGAGCACCGTCATGCCTTCCACGCCGATTTCATGCAGCGCGTCCTTCACAGCATCTAGCTTCGACGTTTGAATCACCGCTTCAATTTTTGTCATCTCGAGATGCCCCTTAATGTAATCGGCACACCCATGCTACCGCACGTTGCTTGTCGCGGAAACCGGATGCCTCAGGCCGAAGTCTCCCAGAGGTATCCCTCTTCGCCATGCTGCGTCAGAT
>DATNBB010000244.1:0-6448 GCA_035607335.1 Binatia bacterium
CGAAAATAGAAGCGAAAAACGCCCGCCAATAATCCGCGCTCCGGCTCGGAGAACTCTAATATGCCGACTTGTCCACCCGGTTTCAAAATCCGTGCAAACTCTCGCAGCCCGCTCTCGTAGCTCGAAAGATTGCGAAACCCAAATGCCGCTGTCACCAAATCGAACGTTCCATCGCCAAATGGCAATGCGAGCGCATCCGCGCCCGCAAAAGCAACGCGCGTCCCATTCGCCAGCGCCTTTTGCCGCGCTCGGATAAGCATTCCTTCAACGAAATCGCTCCCGATCACCGGGGCAACGCCAGTTCTCGTGCCGCCCAACAATCGCGTCCGCCGACGCGCCAGCGCGAATGCCAAATCGCCGGTCCCGCAGCAAAGATCGATAACGCGAGCTTCGGGCCGCGCGAGGATTGCGGAGAATATTTTCGCCGTCCGCCGACGCCACAGGCGGTCCAGCGAAAACGAAAGCAGATGATTCAGGAAGTCATAACGCGGCGCGATCCGCGCAAACATATCGCGAACGCGCAATCCCGCTTCGCGCTCGTCACGAGCGCCCGCAGGCCGTGTGCCAGGGAGGATTTCACGCTGCATGGTAGGAGTCATCGAGTCTTGGCTTGAACGCGCAGCTAAGCAAAAGGATAAAGCACCTGGGCGGGCGCAAAATGCACAGGCGCAGGCTTCTAATTATCTTCTACACGGACTTGGCCACAATCCCCGGCAAATCTTCCAGCACCCGCGCCACCATAGGCCAAGGCACCTCACAATTCCACTCTGTCTGCCCGATCCGCGACGGCAATACCCACAAAACGCGGCCGCCCTGCGCTTTTTTGTCACCAGCCAGGATCTTTTTTAACCGCGTTAACTCGAAATTCTTCAACGGCGGCAGCGGCCCAATCCCACTCACCACGCGAATGATGCGCGATGCTTCGGCCTCGTCCAGTAGGCCGACGCCCACGGCCATCATGGTCGCCGCGATCATTCCCCAGCCGACTGCCTCGCCATGTTTGAAATAGCTGTAATTCGTCGCCGTCTCAAATGCGTGGCCGAGGGTGTGACCAAAATTCAAAATCTTCCTCAGGCCGGTTTCGTACTCATCCTTTTCCACCACGTACGCTTTGATACGAATCGAGCGCGGAATGAGCCAGCCCATCGCCGACTGATCGCGCCGCAGAATCGCAGGCAAGCGCTTCTCGAAATAATCGAAAAGCTCGGGATCGGCAATCACACCGTATTTCACGACCTCGTAGAGACCCGAGCGGAACTCTCTGTGCGGCAATGTCGCGAGCAACATTGGATCGGCTACAACCAGCTTCGGCGGATAGAACGCGCCGACCAAATTCTTGCCTTCCGCCAGATCGACGGCCGTCTTCCCACCAATGGCACTATCCACCTGGGCCACGACGGTTGTCGGGATATGCGCCAGCCGCACGCCGCGCTGGTAAGTCGCGGCGACGAATCCGCCCACGTCACCGACGACACCGCCGCCGATTGCCACCAGAAACGACCGCCTGTCGGCTCCAGCCCGAACCAAAGCACGCGCAATGTTCTCCACGGTTTGTAGCCGCTTCGTACGCTCGCTGTCTTCAAACAAGACAATGCGGTCCCCGCGCGCCACGCCGAGTGCTTTCGCCGCCTGCTTGCCCCAATGTTTCCAGACGCGTGGCGACGACAACACGAATACTCCCGTCGAATCGCCTAGTTTCGAAAGCAGCGAACGCGAACGCGCCAATACGCCATTTGCGCAATGGACATCGTAAGTTCCCACAGAGCTGGTGATTCGAACCGTCGTCATGCGAATAAGAAATGTAACAGAAAAAGCGCAATTGGTGAGTAGTAAGTGGGGAGCGGTGGAAGACCAAAACGGTTTGGGTTGCGGGAGGATATGCAGAGCCTGGGAACGGTTCTAATGGATGAGCTTCAAGTAGGGTCCCCATTCATCTGCTCAGACATGAGCTGTGATTTCCTCGCGTATGGTACTTCGATACTCTTCTTGTCGGCACTGAAGTGGGCGTGCTCGTAAGCAAAACCTCGGAAACGGTGGCATCGGTTTAGAATGGTGATCAGTTCATGGCGCGGAAGAGGGCGGCGGCCAATCTCACAAACCGCTGCAGACCCGTGAGCTATGGGCTCGATAAACGCTGGGTGACCGATCGCGAGTCATCGACTCTCCGGCCAACGGCCCGGAAGTTTCTTGAACGGTCATCGGACAGTCTGGCGCTTTCTACCGCCAAAATGACGAGATACGTTCGCTTACGATACGTTCACCTTGTAAGCGCCCTGCCCTTGCCGCTGGCGCGGAAATCGCCGGATTCAGAAGGCCACCAGCCGCGGCGAATGTTGCCAATGCGGTTTCATCGGGTTGTATGACTTCAACCAAAGAGCCATTGTCTTGCAGCGTTTTCACCGTCTCATCCAGTGAGGCAACACTCATGGACGGAATTTCCGGTGGGCGTTTGAGCGCGAGGATCATCACCCGATCGAAGCCGATCGCCAGATCCGCATTATCCGTGCAATAAAATCCGCCGTCAATGTAATGCTCGCCTTGAAATAGGATGGGCGGCGCACCCAATGAAGCAGTGGTCGCAATTACCGCGTCTACCAGATCGATGCCACTTTCGCGATCGAAGGCGCGTCGCTCTCCCGTATCCGCGTTGACAGTGGCGATAAGCACCCGTTTTTCCGGCCATGTCTTCATCGGCAGCTGGGCGGCGACGATCTCCCGTCGGTTTGCGCCACTCACCCCCGAAGCTGCCGCTAATGCCAACGCTCCCATTCTTCGCAGGATTTCAGTCGGGCTGCCGCCGGCTTGCTTCGCGCGAGCGACGCCTTCGCGAAGCCCGACCCAGTCAACAACAGGAGGCCGCTCGGACGACGGCGGGACGGGTTGAACGCGACGTTGAAATGCATCTTCGTGTGCCTCTCCGCTCGCAAGATGGAGCGCTACCCTGGAGCCAGAAGAGGTTCCCACCAAAAGGTCGGCGTTTCTGACGTCGACACCCGCGTCAGCCATCCCTGTAATGAGGCCAAGCTCCCACGCGCTCGCAGCGTAGCCACCACCGGCCAGAACCAGAGCACGTCGCATATTACTCAGTTGATCGTCTCCATATAAAAAGAATACGTAAGCCCCGCGGTATCCAGATCCCCTTCGAGGACTCGCGAGCCGAGCTTCCGGTGCCCACTGCGGCGTATCGGTCACTCACAGATTTCCCCGGCGAGGCCTTTTTTCAGTCGATCAGAAATCGCATTTGCGTTGAGAATGATGTAGTCCACGAGTATTTCTAATCGCCGTTCGGTCGATTAGATTTCGTGACCCACGATCCGGCCGTACAGTGGAGGCTGGCTTGCGAGGCCCGCGCTTGGAAGTCCGCAGCGCTACATTTAAATCTTGTTTTTTACACTTGCCAACGCGTCATCCACGCGTTCGCCATCAGCGAGTGCGCCCTGCGCAAAATCTTTGGCTCCGCCGCCTTTGCCGCCAAATTCCCTAAAAACCAATCGCGCCAGCACCCCCATGTCGCCCTCCGCTCCGCGGGGCTGCGCAAACACGAGATGGCCGCCCGATCGCTCTCCCAATACAGCCATCGTGCCGCCCTCGCCCACCAGCCGCGCCGCAAGTAGAGTCAAATAGCTCGGCGTGGCATCATCCATTGCAGCGATGACGAGCCGGACGCCCTTGGCATCCACCGAAGCACCCGCCAGCAGCGCCCGCGCCTCGTGCTCCGCGAGCCGCCCTTCCATGCGCTTCGCGAGTCCGTGCGTCGCGCGCCGCTCTTCGAGCGTTTTGCCAATCACGCCGGGCACATCCGAAGCGCCGCAACTCAGAAGCGTGGCCGCATGCCATAACGAGGCGTAATCCGCTCGCGCCGTCGTCAGCGCGCGCATGCCGCACACAAATTCCAACCGCCAAACGTCGCGCCGCCGTTCGAGTTTCCGCAACAACAGCATCCCGGCCTGCCCTGTTCGCGCCAAATGAGTGCCGCCGCAGGGCTGGCGGTCTATGCCGTCAATTTCGACGGCGCGCAGCACGCCCTCGCGTTCCACCTTCTTTCGAATTCCCGCTTCGGCCAACTCCTCCGCGGTCCCGTATCGCACCTTGACGACACGATCCTCGAAAATGATCTCGTTCGTCCGCTGCTCTGCCTCCTCCATGTGTCGCGGCACAATAGAAGGCGCTTCCAAATCGATCGTCGATATTTCTTTGCCCAAGTGAAATGAAACGGTGTGAAATCCAAAGAGGTCGATGAAAACAGCCGAGAGCAAATGCTGTCCCGTATGTTGCTGCATATGATCGAACCGGCGCGACCAGTCGATCCTTCCCGTCACGGGACCAGCCGGCAATTCCGCCGAGGTGTAATGCACGATCTTCCCGTCCTCGGTGTCTGCCACTTCGAGCACTTTCGCGCCGCCGAGCGTTCCCGTATCGTGCGGCTGCCCTCCCGACGTGGGATAAAACGCGGTCCGGTCCAGCGTCACGCGCCAGCGCGCTCCTTCGCGCTCGCAGGAGAGCACCTCCGCGTCAAACTCGCGCAGGAATGAATCGCCGTAGTAGAGCCGCTCAGTCACGCCGTTTTACCCCGCCGCACAAACGCCCAGCCATGACATTACCACACCGCCAAAGGCATTCACCGCGGCTGCCGACGAAAATTATGTTTTGGCTGCGAAACGGGCAGAGAGGCTCGATGTGAAGTAATTTGGCGAGATCAGCGAGCCGCGAGGCTTCGGCGGGAACTTTAGACAGCGTGTGATTCGTGCGGAAGTTCTGGCGCACTCTCCGACTTATGCCCGGAGAAATAGCGCAACACCTCAGGCAGGCTCGTGAAAAGTCGATCGCGCGGACTGAGGCGCAGCAGATTCGCGGTCTTCTGCGGATCCCCTTCGAAATTCCATAGGCAGACGACGATCGGTACATCAGGCGCCTGACTCCGCAATCTCGCATAGAGCATTCGAGTGTGCTTCATCGCGAGTGGCGGCAGAGCCGAAACGCACATCATGTCCGGACGCATCTCAACAGCCTGCGCCACCATCTCTACTGCCGGGGCTATGGTCAGGCTCTCCGCGTCGATCCCGCGTCGCTCCAGCAATTGGCAGACTAGCAGTGCCACTACCTCATCCGCCTCGTCGCGCGCCGGGACGCAGATTATCTTCGGCCGCTCATTCGTTTCCTGGTGTGAACGTTCAAGTTCCAGGACGCTTTCGCCCGCCTCGTGCCCCTGCGTCCGCGACACGACGATCTCCTCAGCAAGTTCGCGCGTCGTGCTATCGATAAAACTTCGCGTCTCTTCATCAAGCTCGTTGCGATGTCCGTCTTGCTCCGAGCGCGCCAGGGCAGGGATCAACACTGAGTCGTAGAGATCTTCCAGCGTCTTCTCTTTCAAGCAGTTTTCCAGTATTTGCCGCGCCTCATTCTGATCGCCTGCAAGCAGCCGCTGATAGAATTGCGCGTGAGGCGCCATCACGGGCTCATTCCCCAACAGAATGCTAAAGAAACCTAGGCTTGGCACGTAACGGCCAATCACGACCAGGCAAACCGTCACAGGCGTGGAAAGCAATAGCCCGGGGAAGCCCCAAATGAGCGTCCAAAAGATCGCGGCAATCAGAATCGCCAATGGCGCCATGCCCACATGGGCTCCGTAAATCAGGGGTTCCACGGCGTTCGCGACTATCATTTCCAAACCGACAAAAATGCAAATCGTGATGATTGCGTGTTCCCATCCCGGAAAAACGGCAAGCGCCAGCGCAGTCGGCATTGCAGCAGCAATCATCCATCCGATGTAGGGCAAGTAGCGCAACACGCCAGCGGCGAATCCAAACAGCGCCGCCTTTGGCACACCGAGGAAGTGAAGCGAAACACCAATCGATAGCCCATAGCACGAGTTCACCAGCATCTGCATGAACAGATAACGGTTAATGCGGCTCCAGGCTTCGGCCATCGCCTGGGTCATCACCGTCAACCTGCCGCCTGACGTGAGCTTGATCAGTCGATTTCGCAAATCCTCGCGGCCGGCCAGCATAAAAACGGCAAATACCAGCACAGCAATGCCGGTCGCTATGGGATCCGCCAGCCCCTTTGCGGCCTGAAGCGGACTTGAGGGATTCACCATTTCCACCGCAAGCGGACGCTCAGGCGACGTGCCCGGGGCAGGAGCGTTTTCGTTTTTACCCTCTGAAGGCGGGCCGTTCGTTCTTGTTATCCCCTTTTCGAGCGACCTGACGGACTCTGTCGCGCTGCTGAGTTTTCCGGTGGTCTTCCCTTTGAGCCTATCCACCTTGTACTGAATCGCCTGCTCATATTTCGGCAATTGCGCCATCAAATCGACAAACTGCGGCAGCACAGTCCATCCGATCAATCCGGCCACGCAAACCAGCGCCGCCATGACAACGAAGATCGCCACTGATCTGTACAAGCGCAACCGTTCTAGAAATGAAACGGCGGGCGTCAACACCACGGCCAC
>DATNBB010000277.1:0-5429 GCA_035607335.1 Binatia bacterium
GAGCAAGAATTCGCGCGCACCCTTCGCGTGCTCAGGGCAGGACGGTGGTCGATACGAAACACAATTTGACTGCGAATTCAAAAGCGCCCGCCTAAACCATATGGCGGTCTCTACGAATGGCAAAGGCGACGGCAAAGGCAAGAGTGCCCGACCAAACAGCGGGTCGGCCGTTGCAAATTCAAGTGCGAAAGCAGTGGTACGGTGCCCGCGCAAAAGGCGGACCTCGTTGTCCACAGGTTTTGGGAAGAGGTTTTGGGAAGCGGAAGAAAGTGACTAGCATCTAGTGGCGAATGGCTAGCGTACCTATTGCGGCGGATTTTGATACGTAACCAGCGGCAAAGGTGCCCGACCAAACGGCGGTCGGCCGGTACAAAAGCTGAGGCGCACGGCGCATTCTTGACTGGCGTATTCTTGACTAACGGGGTGCTGCCCGATAGAGTGGGCGCAGTAGAAGATTGGGCGACGGTTGGCAGCGTCGCGACTAGAAGCTGCTGGACGATCCAGTTAGAAGCTACTGGACGAATCAGGGAAGGTACCCATCCGAAAAACGCTCCATGGATTGGTGTGGCGGGGTGCAGTGGCGCTCCTTTGCGCATTCGCGCTGGCTGTTGCGTTGGCGCCGGAAACGCGCGCGCAGGATGCGTCGGGCGCACCGGGCGGGATCAGCGTTCAGGTCAGCGAGCAAATTTTCGATACGCTGTGCGCGCTGGACGCAGCGGGCTTCAATGCGGATGCGAGTACCCTCGGCGACATGCCGGAACGGCTGGCTTTGCGGACGGAACTGCTGAAGATGCAAGGTCCGGCGACTCTCGCCGTTCGCTCCTATTATCAGGGCCATCCTGTCGCCGATCCGAGCGCTCTGCTTTCGCGCTACATCACATTTGCTCTCGTGCTCGGCCCCCCTCCCGACTTTACGTTTCAAGTAAGCGAAGACGAAATGCCGCCGGACGCTCTTTCCTTGCGGGATTTTCAGCCGCTGCTCGCTGCGTTCTATAAGGAAGCGAATCTTGGGCCGCGCTGGCAGAAGGTTGAGCCGGAATACGAGGTTCTGGCAGGCAGCTATCGCTCGATCGTGCGCGGGACGGTGGTGAAGACGAACGCTTACCTCCGCGAAGTGATCGGCAGCCAGCACGGCCGCTCGTTCACGGTGTACGTGGATCCGCTGGCGGGAAGCAGTACAAATTTCCGAAACCTGGGCGATCAGTATGCCGTCGTAGTAGGGGGGCGGCCAACCCAGTCAGCCGGTCTGATTCAGCACGCGTATTTGCACTTCATGCTGGATCCTCTGGTGTTGAAGGACCGGGATAAATTGCAATCGAAAAGCGCAATTCTGAACATCGCGGCGCACGCTCCGCAACTTCCCGACGAATATAAGACGGATTTTGTGTCGTATGTCGATGAGTGTGTGGTCAAGGCAGTCGAACTGAGGTTGCGCGATCTTTCGACTTCCGAGCAGGAAAAAGTTTTGCAGCAGGACGACGAGAGCGGCTTCGTGATGGTGCGGCCGCTAGTGACGGGCTTGCACGCATTCGAGAAAGACAACCCGTCGATGACATATTATTTCCCGGACCTAATCTCCGGCGTCGATGTGGCCGCCGAACAGAAGCGGCTGCAGGGCATAACGTTTGCGTCGGCGCAGCCCGCTCCGGCGGCCCCTACGTCCGCGCAAACGGCAGATGCGGCGAAACAAGCGATGCTGGCGCAGGGAGATCGTGAAATTGCGCTGCACGACGCGGCTGCGGCAGCGGACATTTTTACAAAGGTTTTGGACGCGTATCCGAATGAGCCGCATGCGCTTTACGGGCTGGCGGTGGCCTCAGTCCTTTCGGGACATGCGGACGAAAGCAAGGAACTGTTCGAAAAGGTCGTGGCAAGCTCATCGTCGGGGAACGCGGCGAACCAGCCTGATCCTACGGTTCTGGCGTGGTCGCATATTTACCTGGGACGCATGGACGATCTGGAAGGAAGCCGCGATCTTGCCGTGAAGGAGTACCGGGCCGCTCTGTCAGTGGCCGGGGCGCCGGAATCGGCACGCGTGGCGGCACAAGGAGGCGTCGACCACGCTTATTCGGTGCCCAAGAGGGACGGGGGAAGCGGTTCGCAGTAGCCGGGAAGCAATAGCGCTCGATTCGAGCCATCTTTAGCGACGTATAAAGGATTCCATATGAAACTCAGTAAGCTAAGTCCGAAAATCGGCGTGATCGCATTGGCGACATCCGCAGCGCTCTTTGGCGCTGCCGTAATTCAGGCGCAGGGCAATGGGCAAGCGGCCCCTTCTCTTAAGGACAACGGCCAGGGAGGGAACAGCGCTCAAGGCGGAAAAAATGCGCAGGGACGCGGACCGGCGATCGATCCGGCCGAAGAGGCAGGCATTAAGGCGTTCAATGCCGCGACGACCGACGATGCGAAGATTCAGGCGGGCGAGGATTTCGAGCAGAAGTTCCCGAACAGCCGCTACATCGAGGGAATCCAGGGAACGCTTGTGACGCTGTATTACAACAAGCAGGATTGGGCGAAGTTCTATCCGGAGGCCGACAAGGCGCTCGCGAAGGACCCGAACAATGTGCCGGTGCTCACGCTTGTCGGCTGGGTAATCCCGCGTGTGTTCGATCCAAAAGATCCCAGCGAGCCAGCGAAGCTCGATAAAGCCGAGCAGGACGAGAAACATGCTCTCGAACTGATTTCGACCATGCAGAAGCCAGCGTCGCTCACGGACGACCAGTTCAATCAGGCAAAAGCCAGCGCAGCTTCGCAAGCGCACAGCGGACTCGGCATGACGTATTTCCGCAAGAACGATTTCCAGGATTCTTCAAAAGAGCTTGAGGCCGCGACAACCGAAACATCGGATGTCGATCCGGCCGATCTGTACATCCTGGGAATGGATTACCAGAAGCTGAATCGCAACAGCGATGCGGCGGCAGCGTACACAAAGTGCGCAGCCATTCCCGGCGGTTTGCAGGACGCGTGCAAGAAGTCCGCGTCGTCTTTGTCGGGATCGACTCTGACACCACAGTAAAACGGGCCTGCCGTGGCGATGATGGTGGACGAGCGGGAAACAATCGAGGCGCTCCTCGGTTACTGTTTTAAAGAAGCGAGCCGCCTCGATGAGGCGCTCACACACCGTTCGCTTCGCCAGGGTTTGGGCGACAAAGATAACGAAAGGCTGGAGTTTCTGGGCGACCGGGTATTGGGGCTGGTGGTAAGCGACCGGCTTTGCCATCTTTATCCGGCGTGGGATGCCGGGCAGCTTTCCAAGGGGCTGGCCCGGCTGGTCAATGCCGATACGCTTCAAGTTGCGGCAAGACGGCTTAACCTGGGCGAGCATTTGCGGCTGGGTCCAGGGGAAGAAAAAACGGGCGGCCGCGAGAAGAAACGGTTGCTCTCCGATGCATATGAGGCGGTACTCGGGGCTATTTTTCTAGATGGTGGCCTCCCGCCCGCAGCCGAGTTTGCCGAGCGCACGCTGCTCATTCCAGCGATGAAGGCCGAGGTGGAGGCGCTTGAGCGTTCAGACCACAAGTCCGCGCTTCAAGAGTGGCTGCAGGAACGTGGCATGGACATAGTGGAGTACCGGCTGACTGACACCGCCGGACCGGATCATCAGAAAACCTTCGAAGTGGAAGTCTGGCACGCCGGAAAGCAACTCTCGTTGGCAACGGGCCGCACGAAGAAAGAAGCCGAACAGGCGGCTGCGAAATTGGCGCTCGAAGTCCTCCTGGCAAGTTAATTTCCGGGAAGGACCGCATGGAAGAGATTGAGGCTCGAGTGCCCGAAATTCCCATAGCGGAGAACTCCAGCGCGGCGAATGCCGAGTCGCAGATTAAAGGCGAGCGAGTCCGGCAGGTGCGTGGCAGCGGCTCTCTTGTTGAGTTGTGCCAGACGCTGCTCATCACAGTCTTGGTCGCGCTATTTGGCACCACGTTTGTGGTTCAGGCATACAAAATTCCCTCCGATTCAATGAGCCCCACGCTTCTCGCGGGGGATCATCTCCTGGTGAATAAATTTATTTTTGGCGGCAACGGCGCCTGGTACGAGAAGCTCCTGCCTTATCGCGAAATTCGCCGTGGCGACCTTATCGTTTTCAAATACAAGTATGAAGATTATCCGGACTACGTGAAGCGCGTAATCGGCATGCCGGGAGATCGGTTGCGGATCGTGTTGGGGCGCGTCTTCATCAATGGAAAACTGCTGCGGGAGCCGTATGCTGTACATGAGGGATTCAATTCGGATGCGGGCACGGACACGTTCCCGCCGCTGGATCCCTATAGCACGAGAGTTGGGCTCCTGCCGGAATGGGCCGATCAGATCGAGAACTATATTGAGGACGATGAACTTGTGGTTCCGGCCGACCGGTATTTCGTAATGGGAGATAATCGGGACGACAGCCAGGACAGCCGCTACTGGGGATTTGTGGATCGCAGCGCGGTGACTGGAGAGCCGGTGCTGATCTACTGGTCCGTAAACGCTTCGGAGGATGATTATACCGACGAGGGGTTCTGGGGCAGGATCAAGGGGATCGGGGACACTCTCGTTCACCTGCGCAGCCGAACACGCTGGCACCGAATATTTCGAGAGGTTCACTAGCCAAGTGGAACTCAGGCCGAGCATCCTGCAAGGAGCGCCGACTCACGTTATTGAGCCGCCGACGAAGGCGAGCGAGTCTGCGCGCCCTACGTTTCTGAGGCGATTACTCGTATGGGCGATCTTGCTCGCTTTGCTGATGGTGATCGGCGACGGCATCGGATTGCTTGTTGTGAGCCGCCAGCGCGTGCGGCAGCGGTTGAACGCGCGACTCGAAGCGGCTTTTGGGCGACCTGTGGAAGTGGATCGCTACTCGTTCAGCTTATGGGGCGGGCCAACGCTCGAAGCCGATGGAATTCGCGTGGGGGAAGACCCGCGCTTCGGGAATGAATATTTTTTGCGCGCGGACTCGCTGGCGGTGCGGCTCCGTTGGTTGAGTTTATTGCGCGGGCACATCGGAATTGGGGCGCTTTCCCTCAGCGGGCCGACGGTAAATGTTGTGAATGATTCGGCGGGGGACTGGAATCTGGCGGAGTGGCTCGGACATCCTGCCGCGTCCGCCGGCAATAGCGTTGGACCGGAGGCGATTCCGTTTGCGCCGTCGTTTCGCGAGATTGAAGTGGACGGTGGGCGAATCGACTTCAAAAACGGCGATGAGAAGCTGCCTTTCGCGTTTATTGGTGTTAACGGTGCGATTTACGCGGATGGGCCGCAGCGCTGGCGCCTTGACCTAGAGGCCGCCCCGTGGCGCGCCGCGGAAATCCTGCAACAGCCGGGTAAGATCCACGTGGCGGGGAGCGTCGGAGGGACGTCATCGGCGTTGCGTCCGGCGAGCGTGGAGATCAGTTGGACGGACGCTTCCGCATCCGACTTTCTGCGACTGATGACGGGCGACGATTCCGGTATTC
>DATNBB010000278.1:0-2267 GCA_035607335.1 Binatia bacterium
GTATTCACGGTTGCGCGAATACTGGGACCATGAGAAGTTCGAAGCAGGATCGGAAAATTTACTGGTGAGCGAAGGGAAAAACAGCGGCACGCGCTTTGCGTACTCATGGAATGATGCGCCAAAGCGCTTGCCAAGGTCTTCTTCTTCGTTTCGCATCACGGCGTAATAAAAGACTGAAAAATAGAGTGCAACGATCGCGTCCGCCCAGACGGAGTTTCCGGCTATCACAAAACCAGCTGCGAGGATCGCGCTGCCGAAATAAAGCGGATTACGCGTGCGCGCGTACGGCCCTGAAGTAGCAAGCTCGCGGTCCTTGCACAAATAACCCGAGGCATAGCCGCGAATTGCCAATCCGAGAGCCGATACGATGGCGCCGATCAACATCATTCGCGGAGTCGGCGATGCGAGCAATAAAAACAGCACGGCGACCGGGTAACCCGTTCGCACACGCCATCGCATCCAGAATTTTCTCTGCGCCAAAGCTGCTCCGGAAGTTTTATTTCAACACTCGAATCGCAATTCGCTACTTTAACAGAAGATATCGCGCCGATAACCGAAGAGAGTGCATCCGATTCAGGCGCACGCCGGCACGCGCGCTAATCGAGTCTCGATTGCATGCATCACCTGTTCGACGCTGATCGAGAGCATCGAAGCGGCAAAATCCTTGCCGCGTTTGTAGGTGGTGATGCTTGCGCCAGGATTTCTCACGCTCATATCGTCCGGCGAAAATGGGCCATTTCGCGCAGGATCCGTAGGGCCAAACAAGCCGATCGTCGGTGTCCCTAAAGCAGACGCGAGATGCAGCGGCCCTGTGTCCGCTGACACAACAAATTTTGCGCGCCGCAAGAGCGCCATCAGCGGCCCCAATCCGACATCGATCGACGTGAGAGGCGAGCCAGCCGCAGCCCGTTTAGCCTGCTCCGCCAATTCTTGCTCGCCGGGACCAAACGTCAACACGCCGCGCCAACCCTGGCTTTCGTATAGCCGACGATGCAACTCGCCGTACCGCTCGGCAGGCCAACATTTCGAACGCCAGCCGCCGCCGGGATTGAGAACAAAGAAATTCTTTAAATCTTGAGTGGCAAGCGCGCGCGAGACGATTTCTTCGTCTTCGGCGCGAATTGCCAGCGGAAAACGAACGCGCACGGCGCGCGCCCCCGTCGACTCAACGAGCGTGAGATTGTGGTCGACTTTGTGCGGGCCACGCGGATTCAGCGTTTGTGTATAAAGCAGCGCTGCCAGGCCTTCGCGCGCGTAGCTGCTCTTGAATCCGATTCGCCGCGGAACGCGCGCCCAAAACGGCAGTAGCGCCGATTTGTAAAGCGCCTGAAAATCAATCGCGCAGGAATAGTTTGCGCCGCGCAATTTCTGGACGGTCCCGCGAATGCCTCCGGCACTCTTTCGATTGAGGACAATCACGTTCGAAATGTCTGGATTGCCTTCCAGCAGACGCGCCCATTTTTCATCGACCACCCAATCGATCTGCGCATCGGGAAACGAGTCGCGCAATGCGCCCGCAGCAGGCAACGCGTGAATGATGTCGCCGAGTGACCCCAACCGCACGAGCAGAAATCTCGCCTCAGGCATCGGATGGCCGACGAAGGCGTGCGAGCAGGTCGCGCGTGGAATGGTCCTTCGGATCGCCGACAATCGCGATACGGATGCCAAGCACATCGGCTACGTCCCGCTCGGGCACGCTCGCAGCGGAATAGTCGGTCCCTTTTGCGTGGACGTTTGGCTGGAGTTCGCGCAGCAAGGCACGTACGTCCGGCTCATCAAAAATCACAACGTAACTCACGGCTGCCAGCGCGGCCACCAAAGCTGCACGGGCGCGCTCGGTGAGGACCGGCCTTCCGTCACCCTTCAGCTTTTTCGTGCTTGCGTCGGAATTAATTGCCACCACGAGAATGTCGCCCTCGGCGCGCGCCGCCTGCAAATACCGCACGTGACCGGCGTGGAGCAGATCAAAAACGCCGTTCGCAAAAACTATGGTTCGGCCGGCGCGGCGATGCTCGGAAAGAATATCGCTAAGGCCTTCGCGTGAGACGATCTTTTCGCGGGTATCCATGGAAAAGTCAGCGCCGGGCCGTCGCTTCGGCGCGCAGGGCATTCTCCAATTCAGCGCGCGTAACCGTCGCAGTACGGCGCTTCATTACCACGATGCCGCCCGCGTAATTCGCAAGATGAGCAGCCTCCAAGTGAGAGGCTCCCGCAGCCAGTGCGAGCGTGAAGACCGCGATTACTGTATCGCCTGCGCCTGTGACGTC
>DATNBB010000289.1:0-3089 GCA_035607335.1 Binatia bacterium
CTATTACGAAAGCCACGGCCCGCGCGATCACATTCACGTCGCCTGCATTCGCTGCGGAAAAGTCCGCGAGTTTGAGTCTCAGCTTTACGAGGATTTGAAAGCGCAGATCGCCGACGATCTCGACATCGAAATCAGCGTCACGCGCACCGAAGTCGGCGGCCTTTGCAAAGATTGCCGCGACGGCAAGCCCGCGAAAAACCCGGTTGAGAATATTTCCAGGATTGGCTAGCCGGCCGATCACCACCCAATCAACTTATTTCTCACGCGGCTATCAGCGTGCCGGACTCATCTGAAAATACTGCTTCGCCGTTTCAACATCGCGCAGAATTTGCTGCTTCAATTCTTCCGGCCCCGAAAATTTCTTTTCGTCGCGAATCCGTGCGTGGAAACGAATCTCCATGGGCCCGCTCGTCAAATTGTCGCTGAATCCAAAAAGATGCGTCTCGATCGCCAGCTTTACGCCGTCAAACGTAGGGCGCATTCCAACGTTCGTCACAGACCGGTAATCCCCTCCTGCAACCGTCGTCTCCGTCGCATATACACCCAGCCTTGGCAGCAGTTCCTGCTCTGTACTCAGGTTCAGCGTCGGCACCACAAGCTTTCGACCGAGCCCGCTTCCCGTGCGGATTTCGCCTTCCAGCGCAAACGGCCGCCCAAGCATACGCGCCGCTTCGTCCATTCGCCCGTCGCGCACTGCCGCGCGAATCGCCGAACTGGAAACCACCAGCCGCTTCCCACCGATTTCCTCATGAACAGGCGGCACAATCTCGACTTGAAAACTGAGTCGCGCACCAATTTCGCGCAGCAGCTTCACGTCGCCGGCTTGCCGATGCCCAAAACGAAAATTCTCTCCCACAAACACGCTGCCGGCGCGCATGGTCTTCGCCAAAAACGCCTCGGCAAACTCCTCCGGCGACAATGAGGCAAGCTCGCGGTCAAAATGCGCCACGAGCACCGCATCTATTCCGGTGCTTTCAAGCCGTGCGATTCGCTGATCGATGGTTTCCAATAATGGCGGTGCTTCCGCTGGGCGCAGCACCTTCGCAGGATGAGGATAAAACGTGAGTACGGCGCTGATTCGGCCCGCGGCGCGCGCATTCGCGCAAACCTGCTTTAAGATCGCCTGATGCCCCACATGCACGCCATCGAAATTCCCGATCGTCACAGCCGTTCGCTTGCGTTCCGCGCCGAAACGCTCGACCCACTCCTCGCACGACCATGTCTTTGCGATCGCCATCAGCCGCGCACCTCAAAACTCAATCCGTCGTAAGCAAGCCGCACATGGTTTGGCAGCCGCGCGTTCGTCTTTTCGTGTCCCAGATCGTGCGCGATATGCGTAAACCAAGCCCGCTTCGGCTTGAGCTCTTCCACGAGCGCCAGTGAATTCGCTACCGTTGAATGCATCACGTGAGGCGCATCGCGCAGCGCGGAAAGGATCAGGTCATCAAGTCCCGTGAGAAGCGCCTTCGAGCTTTCGGGCACAGAACTGAAATCCGTCAGATACGCCGCATTGTGAATTCGAAAGCCGAGTACTCCCGTCGGCCCATGCATCGCCGGCACCGGCAACAATTCCATCCCGCGAAAGCGAATCGGCCCATCGATCCGGCGCACATCCACTGAAGGCACGGTAGCTCCCACAGGCGCCTCGCGAAACACGTAGCCAAACTGCTCGCGCAGGCGCGCCAGCGTCTCATCGTCTCCGTAAAGCGGAATCGGCGCGCGCTGATGAAAATTAAACGGCCGAATGTCATCCATCCCCATAATGTGATCCGCATGCGCATGCGTGTAGATCACGGCGTCTAGCCGATCGAGCTTCGCGCGCAGCGCCTGAAAGCGAAAATCGGGCGTCGTGTCGATCACTACGTTGTGACCGTTCCACGAGAGCAACACAGACGCGCGCGTCCGCTTGTCGCGCGGATCGCTCGATTCGCACACGGCGCAGTGGCAGCCGAGCGTCGGCACGCCCATTGACGTTCCCGATCCCAATATTGTTAGTTGAATCGCCGACATGAACTCACAGGAAGGTTAACTTTCGATCATTCACATCAATTAAAAACCAAAATGATGTCATCCTGAGCGAAGCGAAGGACCCCTCTTCGCTTTTCAAATGCCGCATACCCGGAATCAATCGCCGCGCGTCACCCGCCGGTCTTCATTTTCTTCTTAGCCATCGCATCCGCGGCAGCCTTCGAAATCTCCATAAAGCTCAGCTTGAGGCTGCCGAGCACTTCCACCAGCAGATCCGAATCGGCTTTCGCGAGATTGCCCTTGGTTTTTTCGCGCAGCACGTCGAGCATATCGATCATCTCGCGCGCGCCCTCGATGTCCACAAACGGCTGCCCCGTGCGCGGATCGGCCATTCCGCCAAGCATTGCAGCCGCATTTCGAGTAAGAAAGTCGATCATCAGCTGGAAGCTTCGCGAAGGAGGAATCGCGTCGGCCTCCTCTGCCTCTTCAGACGTCCCGCTCGCGCCGTCTCCACTCTTCGCGGGCGCGGACTTCGCCTGTTCAGCGGCCTTTTTCGTCGCTGCTTCCTCTTCGCGCCGCTCCTGCTCCACCGCATCCTGGCGCAATTCGCCCTGCTCGGTAAAAAGCCTGCGATCAACTACTTTGAAGCCCTCATCCTTCTGTTCAGCCACGGATTCCCCTCGAATCGAAATAACTTCCGCAGAGAATGCTACGTTTTTGTCTGCAAATCAGTCTAGCACCCGCCTCCGCTCCATCACAAGACAGCGACACATGTGCGAGCCCGCGCGCCATATTTCTTGCCATCGTTACGTAGTAAGCGTACGATTCACGTGCCACATTTCTAATCACTCTTTCAGCCATTCGATTGAAACAACGTAAGTCGCTTAGGCCATTCGCCGTACTTGGAGGTCAGTATGAAAAAGTTGATGCTCGTTATATTCGTCTCTGTCTTCGCACTTTTCACCGGAAGCACTGCGGTGGCTCAATCCTCGGACATCTCCGGCCAGTGGCAAGGTACGCTTCACGGACCCGGCCGCGATCTACGCCTTATCCTGAAAATCTCAAAAGCTCCCGACGGGAAGCTCGCAGCCGTGATGTACAGCATCGATCAGGGCGGCCAG
>DATNBB010000299.1:0-6879 GCA_035607335.1 Binatia bacterium
CAGTCTTCAAATGCTGTTTCGCTGATTCCGCGAGCGCCGCGAATCCTTCTGCATCGCGAACGGCCATATCCGCCAAAATCTTGCGGTCCAGATCGATGTTTCCCGCCTTCAGGCCGTGAATCAACTGGCTGTAGCTCAGGCCATTCGCGCGCGCAGCGGCGCCGATGCGCTGAATCCACAAGGTTCGATAATCGCGTTTGCGCACGCGGCGGTCGCGATAGGTGTACCGCAGCGAACGGTTCACCGCCTCTTTCGCCGACCGGTAGAGCTTTCCTTTAGTTAGGAAAAATCCTTTGGCATGTTTCAGTAGCTTCTTACGACGTGCGCGGCGCTTCGTGCCGCGTTTTACGCGAGGCATGTTCTATTCTCCTTTAGCCCGGCGAAGCGGGCACAAATCCTGAAAATTAAACGGGAGACAAACGCGAACCGTCGCGCGGACAATTCGGCGCGATCAGACGGGTTTGTCTCGTTGGATTACTGCAAATCGCCTCGCATTAACACACCGCGAGGCACCGGCCGGCAGGCACCCGTTACGCGCTGCCTGGCACAGAAAATTGGAACGTAAACTTAAATCTGCAGAGTCCGCTACGCCAAATCCGGGCTCCGCGTATAGGGCTTTACTCGATACCGTAAGGCAACGCGCGCCGCACGTTCGGCACATTCGAGGCATCGACCTCGACCTTATTCGTCAACTTGCGCTGCCGCCGTGGAGACTTTGTTCCGAGCAGATGCCGCTTGCCCGAGTGCCACCGCAATACCTTGCCTGTAGACGTAACCTTGAAGCGCTTCGCCGCGCCCCTGTGCGTCTTCAACTTCATCTTCGTATTCTTCTTCACGATGTCCCTCTTTTCAGAATGTCGCGGCTTAATCTCCGGCCGCCGGTTGCGCCGGACGGCTCGGAGCCGTTGCCGTGGCGCCTTTCTTCGGTGCCAACAGCGCCAGCAAAATATTGGCTTCCATGCGCGGCCCGAATTCCACCTGCGCGTGATCGGCGATATCCGCCATCAGACGCGTCATCTTCGCGCGGCCCACGTCCTGGTGCGCCATTTCGCGGCCCCGGTGAAAGATCATCGCCTTCACCTTATAGCCCTCGCCAAGGAAGCGAATGATCTGGTTCTTGCGAACCTGGTAATCATGCTCAGCCGTTGATGGCCGAAACTTCACTTCCTTGATGTGCGAACTCTTTTGGCTCTTCTTTGTTTCGTGAGCCTTTTTGTTCTGTTCGTATAAAAACTTTCCATAATCGACCAGCTTGCAAACCGGCGGCACGGCATTAGGCGAAATCTCCACCACATCCACGCCCTTGTCGCGCGCCGCTTTCATCGCGTCAAACAGCGACATCACGCCAAGCTGCTGGCCACCTTCGTCGATTACGCGGATTTCCCGAGCGCGAATGCGCTCGTTGACTCGAAGACCACCCGCACCACGTTCTGCGATAACCACACCTCCCGGCCGCGTACCGATCGCGGGCCGTCTCTCATTTCAAGGACCGCCCCTCCAAAGCCTCAATGCAGGGACAGACCAAAAAGTATAGCACGGCCTTCCGCCCACACCGCAAGACCGGGATTTCAGGTATTTCCCGCTTTTCCGGCGCTGGCCGCAGCCGGCTCGGAAACGCGCCGCTCGTCGATTTCCGCCTTTAAATCCTCTATAAACTGCGCCAACGGCCGAGGCCCCAAATCGCCTTTCGATCGATGCCGCACCGAAACCGTTCCCGCCTCGGCCTCTTTCCCGCCGAGAATCAGCATATACGGCACTTTTTCGAGCTGCGCATCGCGTATCTTCGCCTGCAACTTCTCATTCCGATCGTCCAGATGGACGCGAAACCCGGCATCTTTCAGTTGCTGGGTCACTTTCTTCGCATACTCCTCGAATTTCCCGCTCACTGGCAGCACCGCCGCCTGCACCGGAGCCAGCCAGGCCGGAAACGCGCCCGCATAATGCTCGATAAGCACGCCAAAGAAACGCTCCACCGATCCCCACAGCGCCCGATGCACCATGAGCGGCATGTGCCGCGAACCATCTTCGCCGACGTATTCCAGGTTAAACCGCTGCGGTAAATTGAAATCGAACTGTACCGTCGAGAGCTGCCACGGGCGCCCAATTGCATCGACCAGCTTCACATCGATCTTCGGCCCGTAGAACGCGCCTTCGCCCAGCATGTATTTGTACGGCACGTTCAGGCGCTTGAGCGTGTTAATCAGCGCGCTTTCCGCGTGCTGCCACTGCTCGGCCGTGCCGGGATAGATTTCAGGGTGCGCAGGATCTCCACCCGAAACCTCGACTTCGTACTGATCGAATCCAAAAGTCTTCAGCACTTCCCAGGCGAACTCGATGCAATCCTGCACTTCGTGCTCGACCTGGTCGGGCATGCAGAAAATATGCGCATCGTCTTGCGTGAACCCGCGTACGCGCATGAGCCCGTGCAGCACGCCCGAGCGCTCATAGCGGTAAACCGTCCCAAGCTCGGCCAGCCGCACTGGCAACTCGCGATAGCTCCGCAACCGCGACTTGTAAATCAGAATATGTCCCGGGCAATTCATTGGCTTGAGCTGGTAATCGGCCTTTTCGACTTCAATCGCCCCAAACATATTTTCGCGATAAAAATTCGCGTGCCCGCTCGTCTTCCACAGATCGAGCCGCATAATGTGCGGGGTATACACAAGCTCGTAGCCTCGCCGCAAAAGCGCAGCGCGCAGCCAGTCTTCCATCTCCCGCCGAATGATCGCGCCCTTTGGATGCCAGAAGATCAGTCCCGGCCCGGCCTCATCCTGAATGCTGAAAAGATCGAGTTCCGTCCCAAGCTTTCGATGATCGCGGCGCTTCGCCTCCTCGAGCTTATGCAGATAGTCATCCAGCTCCTTCTGCTCGACGAAGCACGCGCCATAAATCCGCTGCATCTGCGGATTGCCCTCGTGGCCTTTCCAATACGCGCCCGCCACATTCATCAGCTTGAACGCCTGAATACGCCCGGTCGATGGAATGTGGGGCCCGCGGCAGAAGTCAATGAACTTGCCTGTCGTGTAAAACGAAACCATCGGCTCCAGAGCCTTTTCTTCCACAAGTTCGCATTTGAACGTCTGTCCGCTCTGTCTATAAAGCTCCAGCGCCTCAGCCTTAGGCAGCCATTTCCGCTCGTTCGGCACGTTTTTCGCAGCGATCTCGTGCATCTTCGTCTCGATCTTCGCGAGGTCTTCCTGCGTAAACGGCTCGCTGCGCACAAATTCATAGAAAAAGCCAGTCTCGGTCGGCGGGCCAATTCCGAGCTTCACGTCTGGATAAAGCTCCAGCACGGCCGCGGCCAATAGATGGGCCGCCGAATGACGGAACGCCTGCACCGCATCCGGATCTTTCGCCGTCAAAATCGATAACTTTGTATCTTCCTCGAGCGGCTTTGAGAGGTCGACAAGCGTATCGCCGGCGCGCGCCACAAGCGCGGCGCTCGCCAGTCGCGGCCCAATCTGCCCCGCAATCTGCCCCGCCGTCGTTCCGCGCGGCACCTCACGTGTCGAGCCGTCTGGCAACGTAATTTGAATGTTTTCCATAATTTTCCGTGGAAAATACCGTAGCACGATCCGCGCCGCAATTTCATCTGCTTGTTCAGCGTCGCCCGCACTGCTGAAAAGCACATTCCCGTTGGCGCTATTTGATTTTGCATCTTCGGGCAGCTATGATGTTTTCAGGCACTAGTAATATGTTCTCGCTCTTCCATTAGCGACCTTCCCGCAACGGCTCGAGCCGCGGCCGAATCTTATTTCCGCTTGTCCGGTTTAGAGAACAGCTAAATTCTTAAGTTTTATCTGTGTGCGGGGCAAATCATGGCCAATCTTTCGCTTTACGAAAAATTAGAACAGATCGAGCGTCGCTATGACGAAATGACCGGCGAACTCTCCTCGTCGGAGGTCCTCGCCGATTCGGGGCGCTACCAGAAACTCGCCAAAACGCACGCCGATCTCGCCGAAATCGTCTCGAAATTCCGCGAATGGAAAGAGATCGATAAGAATCTGCGGGGCGCGAAGCAGCTTTTCGCCGAGGCCGACGATCCCGAAATGAAGCAGATGGCGCATGACGAAGAGCGTGAACTCACCGCGCGCCATGAATCTGTCGAACGCGACCTGAAGCTCCTTCTGATTCCCAAAGATCCGAACGACGAAAAAAACGTCATGATTGAAATTCGCGCCGGCACCGGTGGCGACGAAGCCGGCCTCTTTGCCGGCGAGCTTTTTCGCATGTATTCGCGCTATGCCGAAACGCAGGGCTGGCGCGTCGAAGTTCTCGAGAGTTCGCCCGCAAACATCGGCGGCGTAAAGGAAATCGTCGCCGCAATTCAAGGCAACAAAGTCTATTCCAAGCTGAAATACGAAAGCGGTGTGCATCGCGTGCAGCGCGTTCCGGCCACCGAGCAACAAGGTCGCATTCACACATCCGCCGCCACCGTCGCCGTGCTTCCCGAAGCCGACGAAATCGACATCAAGATCGAACCGAAAGACCTGCGCATCGATACGTTCTGCTCTTCGGGCCCAGGCGGCCAGTCCGTGAACACCACCTATTCCGCCGTGCGTATCACGCACATTCCGACCGGTCTCGTCGTTTCGCAGCAGGACGAAAAATCCCAAATTAAAAATCGCGCCAAAGCTATGCGCGTGCTTCGTTCGCGTCTTTACGAAATGGAGCAGACCAAACAGCACGAAGCCATCGCCGCCGAACGCCGCGGCCAGATCAAAACCGGCGACCGTTCAGAGAAAATTCGCACATACAATTTTCCGCAGAATCGCGTCACCGACCATCGCATCAATTTCACGCTCCATCAGCTCGATCTCGTGATGGAGGGCAAACTCGGTCCGCTCGTCGATGCGCTCGTCACCCATTTTGAATCCGAGCGCCTGAAGCAAGAACTCGGCGCGGAAGATAAAGGCAACGCCAGCGAAAACGCCGCCTGAGTTTGTGAATTTGTGCTCGAACTCCGATTGCCGCCATGCAGACGCAATTCGTAATGCAAACGCGCGACGTTCTAAAACAAGGCATCACACGCCTGGAATTTGCGTCCGTTCCCTCCGCCGCTCTAGCCGCCGAACTCTTGCTCATTCACTCGCTCGGCCGTGATCGCACATGGCTCTACACCCATCCAGAGCACCCGCTCGATTCCGCCATGGTGGAAAAATATTTTGCTTTCATCGCGCGCCGCGCCGTTGGAGAACCAACCCAATACATCATCGGCAAACAGGAGTTTTGGGGTCTCGAATTCGAAGTCACGCCCGCCGTGCTGATCCCGCGACCGGAAACCGAACACATCATCGAAGTCGCAATCGACCGCATTGGCACCGCAAGACGCACCGAAGAATTGCGCATTGCGGACGTCGGCACAGGCTCCGGCTGCATCGCCGTAGCGCTAGCGAAAGAATTCCCAAAGGCCCAAATCACCGCTACAGATATTTCGCCCGCGGCATTGGAAGTCGCCAAGCGCAACGCGATCCGCCACAATGTCGCAGATCGTATTGAATTTGCCGAAGCCGACCTGTTGCAGTCCGCTGTTCACCAATCACAAACTAGCCACTCGCCACTAGATACTAGCCACTCGGTTTCTTCCCAAAGCCTCTTGCACTTGATCGCCAGCAATCCCCCTTATATCGCCGATTCGGAGGCGCCAACGCTCCAACGCGAAGTCCGCGAACACGAACCCAGAATTGCGCTATTCGCCGGCCCAACCGGCCTCGAAATCTACGCCCGCCTGATCGAGCAAGCCGAATCGCAGCTCGCGCCCGAAGGCCTTCTGATTCTCGAATTAGGTTTTGGCGCAGCCGAACGAGTCCGCCAAATGATCGAAGCGCGCTACGCATGGAGAGACATTGCCATCACGAACGATCTAGCGGGAATCCCGCGCGTTCTCGCTGCCTCTTTGGACCAGGAAAAAAATAAAATTCCGTCCTCCTGAGCCGCGACCATCTTCAAGGCGCGGCGAAGGATCCCTTTTGCTTTCTCATCCACTGACTTCAATGCTGCCGCGAATTTCTCACGCGCGAAGCGGCCCGAAGAACCCCTCTTTCTTTGCTATTCGCTCTGTGAGTATATTTTCTGCATCACTTATTTCAAGACGTTGGTCTTTATCGGAGCCTTCATTGATCCACTATCGCCTGGGAAACGAGTTGAACCTCGATGAAGTCATCGAACTATACGCGGCATCCACATTGGGCGAACGCCGCCCGATCAACGATCGTGAACGTATGGGGGCCATGCTGAAAAATGCCAATCTCATCGTAACCGCATGGGACGTCAATCTTCTGGTCGGCATTTCCCGTGCGCTTTCGGATTTCAGCTACGCAACATATCTTTCCGATCTCGCCGTCCGCTTGTCGCATCAACGCAGAGGAATTGGAAAGGAATTAATCCGCCAAACGCAAAAAGCAGGCGGACGGCAAGCCCGCGTCATTCTCCTATCCGCACCCGCCGCGACGGATTATTATCCGCATATCGGCTTCACGCAGCACCCAAGCGCATGGATGCTCCTGGGAGACGACGAAGTACGATAGACGCTAAGCCTCTAGTGCCCAAACTAGCCCAATTCCGTGCAAAGCATGATTCCGATGGCTCTCTGCCTTCGGATGCCGCAATCCTCCACGTCGATATGGACGCATTCTTCGTCTCCGTCGAACTGCTCTCACGTCCTGACTTGCGCGGCCTTCCCGTAATTGTCGGCGGCGGGCCTGATCAGCGCGGCGTCGTCACGTCGGCCAGCTATGAAGCGCGCCGCTTCGGCGTGCATTCCGCGATGCCGTTGCGAACAGCCGCAAAATTGTGCCCGCAAGGCGTTTTCCTCGAGAATCGGCACCATCTCTATAGTGAGTGGAGCGATCGCGTCGCAAAAATCCTCGGAAAATATTC
>DATNBB010000026.1:0-4312 GCA_035607335.1 Binatia bacterium
GTTATCAAGCACCACCTTGAAAGGGCGCCGCGCACAATCGAGACGAACCACCTTGCGTGCGATCATCATGTTGGCCCCGAATTTCTCGGCTTGCGTAATCGCGCGGCTTGCAAGCTCTTGCCCCGAGACGCCGATCGGAAAGCCCAAATAGTTTTCGATTTTGGAACTCGATCCGGCCTGACCTCCGGGAGCGGCCGTTTCGATCACAAGTACATCCAGCCCCTCCGAGGCACCATAGACAGCTGCGGCGAGGCCGGACGGACCCGCCCCGACGATAATCAGATCGCGCACCTGCGTTTCATCGATCCGCGTGTTGAATCCCAGGCCCTCGGCGAGCTTCTGTATCGTAGGGTTGCGCAACACTCCATGAGCCGGACAAATCACCACGGGCACTTCGTCGCGTTTCACTTCGAAGCGATCCAGAAGCTCCTGCGACGTTTTATCCAAATCGAGATCGACATACGCATAGGGATGACCGTTCCGCGTTAGAAACTCGCGAAGTTCCAGCGTCTTGGCCGAGTAACGCGAACCCAGCAAAATCACGTTGCCGAAACCGTGCCGGATCAGTTCCAACCTGCGCAAAATAAACGCACGCATGAAAATCTCGCTAAGTTCGGCGTCGCGGGTGATGAGCGACCGCAAACCCTCTCCGCTCAACTCAAGAAAATTGCCAGCTTCCGTGATGCGGCCCAGCACAAGGCAGCGCTGGCCGGAGATCATCGTCATTTCGCCCGTGAAATGCCCGGGACCATGCTTTGCGATCGGGCGCTCGCCGCTGACGTCAGGCTGGACGATTTCCATGGCGCCAGAAAGGAGCACGAAGAACGGCACAGCAGTGTCTCCCGGCGCGAAAACAATTTCGCCGGGCGTCACTTGCCGCACTTTCGCGACGGCACGGACTCGCCCAATTTGCGACTCAGTCAAGACGGGGAAAGCCTGCGTGTACATATCAAGAACGCTGGGAACTGGAGCAGACGCCATTTTTCCTCCTTTACCGGTGCGCGGCTCAATCGCCCGCGCTCACTTGCGCAAGTTGCTTTTCAGTCTCACGCGCCTAGTCTGCGATCTGTCGAAAGCCTCTAGGACCTATGTCGCCGGGCTCGACTTCGTCCGCATAGCACCAAACCCACGATTCTCCTGGCTCGATTGAGCGAACGAGCGGGTGTTTGGTGTGGCGAAAATGCTTTGTCGCGTGCTTGTTTTTGGACGAGTCGCAACATCCGACGTGCCCGCATTCAAGGCATAGCCTCAAATGCACCCATGTGTCGCCCGTCTTCACGCACTCTTCGCAAACGTGCTTGTCGGTACTCGTGAATTTGATCTGATTGAGATGTTTGCACGGAGCCATGTGAACTCCTGATGGTCGCGTTCGGGAAGCCGATTGCGAACGCGCCGTGAACCTGGGAACCTACCGATCTCATTCAGATGCTAACAGATAACCAGTGGTCGCATCTTTAGGTGTAAGGCTGCGGCGAATAGCGTCGGGATCCTCGTCGGCAAGCAACGCGGTTCAATTCAGGAGCATACGGGATTAAATGGCTCCCCGGGCTAGATTCGAACTAGCAACCCTTCGGTTAACAGCCGAATGCTCTGCCGTTGAGCTACCGGGGAACCGGACGAACATCTTTCAGGATTCTAACATCTTACGGCGGGCTCTGTTGTGTCTCTCAAATCGAATTTGCTTCCTGTAACTGTCCTAACCGGCAAATCGGTCCGTCGCCGCAACCAAAGCGCGGCTATTCGGCGGGTCAAATGCGCTGTGGCCGCTATCCGGCGTGATGATCAGTTCCGCTTCCGGCCAGGCGCGATGCAGAGCCCACGCGCTTTCCATTGGACAAACGACATCATAACGACCCTGCACGATCACCGCAGGGACGTGGCGGATTAGCGAGATGTTTCGTAACAACTGATCGTCGGTTTCCAGAAAGCCCCTGTTGTGAAAATAATGCGCTTCAATGCGCGCGAAAGCGAGTGCGAACTCATCCTCCTCATAGTGGGCCGCGAAACCGGAATCCGGCAGCAGTTTTGAAGTGGCGCCTTCCCATCCGCTCCAAATCTTTGCGGCAGCCAGACGCACCGCCGGATCGTCGCTCGTGAGTCGTCGATAGTAGGCCGAAAGCATATCGCCGCGCTCGGATTCCGGTATGTGCGAAAGGTAGGGTTCCCACGCGTCCGGATACAATATCGATGCACCGCGCTGGTAAAACCATTCGATTTCCTGCTTGCGAAGAAGAAATATTCCGCGAAGAATAATTTCGGTCACGCGCTCCGGGTGCGTCTCGGAATACGCCAGCCCAAGAGTTGAGCCCCACGAACCGCCGAAGACTTGCCATCGCGTAATTCCCAGGTGTTCGCGAATCCTCTCCACATCGGCCACCAAATGCCAGGTTGTGTTCTCCTCTAATGACGCGTATGGTGTGCTCTTTCCGCATCCGCGTTGGTCAAAGTTGACGATGCGGTATTTCGCGGGATTGAAGAACCTTCGCTGTTTTGGCTCGGATCCGCCGCCTGGACCGCCGTGAAGAAAAACCACTGGCTTGCCGGAAGGATTACCGCTCTCTTCGAAATAGAGCTCATGTATCGGCGAGACTTTAATCCTGCCGGTGTTAAACGGTTCCAGCGCAGGATAAAGCCATGTAATGGGATCCTTCATCGAAGGTATTCTCTCAGACGAATCGCGATGTGCAACGCTTTAGCAGCGCATGGCAGGAAAGCCCACATTTTCTTAACCATCTGATCGCGCCGCGAGCATTTGTCGGCGCCGAAAAATCGGTTGGCGCCAAGCCTTCCCATTCCAAATCACGGAGTATCATTTGGGTGTTACGTGGATAAGTGCGCCGGGATCGGCATCTTCGAGCATCCAGAGCGACCCATCCGGGCCTTCTTCCACGTCGCGAATGCGTTTGCCCACATCCCAGCGCTCGGCGCTCTTCGCGCCTCCGTGGCCGTCAAAAATGATGCGATTCAGAGTCATCGTGCCCATGCCGCCGATGAAGCCGTTGCCGTTCCATTGCGGGAATGTTTTCGTGCCCGTGTAGAACATCAGATTCCCTGGCGCAATCACCGGCGCCCAATAAAGGACCGGCTTCGTCAGATCGGGTCGTGTATCGGGACTCGGGATAGGCACGCCGTTGTAATTCACCCCATAGGAGACAAGCGGCCACCCGTAATTCTTGCCCTTTTCGATCAGGTTCAGTTCGTCGCCGCCGCGCGGACCGTGCTCGACCTCCCACAATTCTCCCGTTGGCGAAAAAGCCATGCCATAAGGTGTGCGCACGCCCGTAGCCCATGTTTCGGCTGGCGTCATGTTTTCGTCCGGGAACGTGTATGTGCTCACCACCTTCGCCGTCTTGGCAGCTTCCGTATCGCTCGCAGGATCGATCAGCGGAATCGTCGACGCACCGGTTTTTCCGTATTCCGGATTGCCGGGAGCGGGCTTGCCATCCAGCGTCAGCCGAAGGATTTTGCCTACGGGCTGATTCGGATCCTGGGCCGGCGTGAAGCGCTGGCGATCGCCCACTGTAAGAAACAAATATTGGCCATCAGGCGAGAACGCGATCTGCGCTCCTTCCTGACCGCCCTTCCCTTTGGGCATCTGGCGCCATAGCACTTCGAAATCCGAGAGCCTCGCCGAATTGGTCGTCGCATTCAGCTTCGCGCGCGCCAGCGTCAACCCGCAGCCATAATCGCCTGGTTCGCAATACGTCAGATAGATGCTCTGGTCCGTGGCGTAATGCGGTGAAAGGAAGACGCCCAGCATCCCGTTCTGCCCCTGCCAATAAACGGGCGGCGTGCCCGAGACAAGCTTCTTGTCGCCTTGCTGCGTCACCAGCCAGAGCGGCCCCACCTTCTCCGTGATCAACATGCGCCCGTCAGGCAGGAAAGCCAGCCTCCACGGATACTCAAACGTGGCCACGGTAGTCATGTTGAAGGGCAAGCTCGCTTCGGGCTTCTGTTCGCCCACGTTGACCTGCCCCCAAGCCACCGCCGCCACCGAGGCCAACACACAGCCCAAAATGAGAAGCAATCCCACTTTCGCCAATTTCATCGTCAATTTCTCCCGATCATTCCCGCTTCACCATAATCCGCGCAGAGGCAAGCCGCAACACGTCGCCCGCTTAGACGCACCGTACCAAAATACGTGCGCCTAAACACGTTAAAAAACTTCCTTTTCTTTGTCGATTAGAAATCGAGATTTTAAGAAGACAAAAGCGTCCCGGCTGAACGCCCAGTCCGGGAGGCCACAAAAGCTCATGTGGTCACAAATGCCGGAAAGGCTCTTCGAACATCTCGGCGGAGGCTTTCTTTGTAT
>DATNBB010000044.1:0-3513 GCA_035607335.1 Binatia bacterium
CCGCCAGCCAGCATGCATCGACGAGGGCGAGCGAATACGGCACCTCCATCCGCATAATCTCAGCATGGGATAGCGTGCCGCTCTTCAATTTGTGGACGTAGTCCGGCGTGTGAACGCGCAACACATCTTCGTCGCCGGCCGTTTCCGGTGCGATGATGTCTTCCGGCGCGGCAATGCCGTCCGCCAACAGCTTCTCTTTGATGAGCCGGAATTTCTGCGAAGGAAAAACGTGAGTGCCGAGATTCAGGTCATAGGTTTCGTGATAAATCGCTTTGAATGGCAGCATGGTCTGACCAGCCTAACCTGAAATATTTCGCACACGCAAACCGGACAGCGCAGTAAGATATTCTTTGCGACATTTCTTCGAGTCACGATGATTCATGCGCCGCTTCCAAGCGATCCTCGTCATTCTCGCCTTGCTGGCAACTCCGTTGACCCTTTTCGCTGGCGCAAGCTGCTGTTGCCAAACGATATGTCCTATATGCACCGCTATGCAGGGCAAGATGGCGCACTGCACATGCCCAATGCACAACGCGAAGTGCGGTACGAACGGCAAGATGCAGCTCCCCGATTTCGCTCTTGCGTCTCCCCTGGCGCCCACTGTCCCGCAGCCTTTCTTCCGCATAACCCGCCCCACGGCGACTCGCATTTTGCAAGCTGAAGCTGTTCCGGCGCTGCCGCACGGTTTTCAGTCACCACCGTTCGCTCCTCCTAGAAGCTAGGCTGATTCATCAAAGCACGAAAAAACAAATCTTGAGGAGGATCTCTGCCTGTGCGAAGGCATTTTCTGCCGTTATCTCTATTTCTGCTATTTTGCGCATTCGTTTCACAAGCCACTGTATTCGGCAATATTCGCGGCATTGTTCATGATCCGCAGCACCGGCCGATTGTAGGCGCTTCCGTCCAACTCAAATCCGCGACTTCCGGCTACTCGCTTTCAACGACAACAGATAGCAATGGGGAGTTCTCGTTCCCGGCAGTTCCCTTCGGCGATTACATAGTAACGGCAAACGCCGAGGGCTTCAGTCAATTGCAGGAGCCGATCACGCTGGAATCCGGCACATCTCCCGTTCTGCATTTCATGCTCTCGATCCCAACGTTAAGCGAAAAAACCGTTGTCACAGCCGACGAAGCTGCCTCCACAGTGCAGACCGTCACGCCGACGACCCTCGTTGATCGGCAAAGCATTCAGCAAACGCCGGGTGCCGACTCGACGAACAGCCTGAACATGATCACGGATTTCACTCCCGGCGCGTATACGACGCACGACATGCTTCACATGCGCGGCGGCCATCAAACAACATGGCTAATCGATGGCGTCCCTATTCCAGACACGAACATCGGCACGAGTATTGGACCGCGGGTCGATCCGAAGGACATCGACTACGTAGAAATCCTGCGCGGCAGCTACAACGCGGAGTACGGCGACCGCACCTACGGCGAATTCAACATCCTGCCAAGGTCCGGCTTTGACATGGACAGCGAGGGAGAACTTGTCGCCACCATCGGAAGTTTTTACCAGACAGACGATCAGCTTAGTTTCGGCAGCCATACGCAAAAATTCGCATACTATGCGAGCGTGAACGGAAACCGCAGCAATCTGGGCCTCGAAACGCCCGTTCCGCACGTCTATCACGATGCGGAAAACGGTTTCGGCGGATTCACTTCTCTGCTTTACAACGTGAACTCGCAAAATCAGTTTCGCTTCGACGGCCAGCTGCGTCGCGATTTCTATCAAATCCCTTACGATCCCGATCCCGATGATTTCAATAACCAACAGTGGCCCACAGGTGGCTTGCGCGACAACGAACTTGAGTCAGACGGCTACGCTCTCTTATCCTGGGTCCACACGTTCAACGCCGACACTGTGCTGACCGTTTCCCCGTTTTATCATTACAACAGTTCCGGCTATCACAGTTCGCTCACCGACACGCCCGTAGCAACGGATGCGGTAATTTCCACCACTTACGGTGGCGGCCAGTCTGTGCTCAGCTTTCATCTACCGCGAAACGATGCGGAAGTAGGCATCTATTCTTTCGCGGCAAATCAAAATGAACATTTTGGGCTCGTCTTCAACGACGGGAGCGGCAAGTCGCCCATCCACGAGACAGATACCATCCTCGGCGCAGAAGAAGCCATCTTCGTGAGCGACAATCTCAGAGTGAATTCGCTGCTCACGCTGATCGGCGGCGTGCGCGCCACTCATTTTTCAGGAGGCGTCTCCGAGAACACCACCTACCCGCGGATAGGAGGCACATTGAAAATTCCCGCTATCAACTGGGTCTTTCGCGCATTTTGGGGAAAATATTATCAACCGCCTCCGCTCGTTTCGCTTTCCGGCCCGCTGCTTGGGTTCATCGAGCCGGGTTGCAATCCATCAACGCAAAGCTGCTGTAATACGGAAAACCCCACGTGTTTCCTCCCGCTGCACGGCGAGCGCGACGAAGAGCATCAATTCGGCGTCACGATCCCCCTTCGCGGTTGGTCGCTTGACGTCACGAACTTCGAAACGCGCGGTACGAACTTCCTCGATCACAACAACATCGGCGATTCGAGCGTTTTCATTCCGGTCACGATTGCCGAATCGCGGATCCGCGGCACGGAAGTCACGATACGTTCTCCACGTATTTGGCATCGCGGCGATGTGCATTTGGCCTATTCCAACCAAATGGCTCAGGCAGCGGGCGAATTCACAGGCGGTCTGATCACGCCCGACGATCCCCCGGATTGGGAAGCCCTCGATCACGACCAACGCAACACGCTGAATTTCGGGTTCACCGCCAGCCTGCCGTGGAAAACGGTCTTCTCGTCGAATATCTACTACGGCTCAGGATTCGCCAATGGATCGGCGGGCACTCCGGGATCGCCTTTCCAGGCGGACTACTTGCCGGGCCACACGCAAGTCGATTTGGCCCTAGCGAAGAGTTTTGGCGAGCGGTTTTCGATTGGCGTGAATGCGCTCAATGTGACAAATCGTCATCTGTTAATCGACAACAGCCTCACCTTTGGGGGCTTCCATTACAACAACCCGCGTGAAATCTACGCGGAGTTTCGCTGGCATTTCCATTTCTAATTCTAATTTCGGGTGGGCGCGCGTAGACTGTTGCGTAGCACTCGCCGGAAAAATGAGGGGACAATGAACCAAAAGAGTTTTTATACCGCGCGTTTCGGGTTCGCAACGATGGCCGCTTTGGCCATCGCGCTTGCGACAGTTACTGTAGCGGGCTGCTCAAAACAATCCTCGCAATCGGCCTCGCAGGCACAGCAACAAACGCAACAACCGGCGCAGCCGCCCGCAAACGCCAAGGTCTATCATCTGCACGGAAAGGTTCTGTCGATCGATCAGGCCAACAAGTCGCTCATGATCGATGGCGATGAAATTCCGGGCTTCATGGCTGCAATGACGATGCCCTATCCCGTGAAGAGCAAGGACGACTTGGCGAAGGTGAATCCCGGCGACGAAATCACAGCCGACATCATCATTCCGCAAGGCGATGCATCACCGTACATCCA
>DATNBB010000046.1:0-3763 GCA_035607335.1 Binatia bacterium
ACAGGTGGCTTACCGGGAGCTTGCTTGAGACGCAGAGCCGAGGTGAGATCGCCGAAGGTGCTTCGGCGCCAATCAGTGATATTCGGTTCGCGCACGCCCGTGAACTGCTCGAGGAAGCGCAACGTAGAGGTGTGATCGAAGGGCTCGCTTGAAACCCAGCCGCCGGTCGTCCACGGCGAAATCAGGATACACGGCACGCGAAAGCCCGCGCCGATCGGCAGCCCACCTATAAACTCGTGCGCAGTTCCGGCGGGAGGCGTTGGCGGCACGACGTGGTCGAAAATTCCGTCGTTCTCGTCATAATTCAAAATGAAGAGCGTCTTCGCCCAAACGTCGGGGTTCGCGGCGATCGCATCAATTTTGCTCGCTACGAAGGCCGCGCCATCCGCCGGCATGTAGTCAGGATGTTCGGATTGATAGTCCGTACAGATGACCCATGAGACGGCCGGCAATTTGTCGTTAATTGCGTCGTACTCGAATTCTCCTTCGGATCCGTACGCCACGCCTTTGAGGAACAGTGGAGAACGGCGCGCGGCATTTTGGAAAACGGCGAAGTTTTCCAGCATGTTGCAGCCATAGTTGTTCTCCATCTGATAGACCTTCCACGGCACGCCGGCTTCTTCGAGTCTCTCGGGATATGTTTTCCATGTATAGCCGTTGGGTGTCGCTGTGTTGCTGATCATGGGGCCGCCGCCAGTCGCATCGGGATCGATCATGCCGGTCATCCAGTACATGCGATTGGGCCACGTGGGACCCATGACGGAGCAGTGGTAGTTGTCGCAGAGCGTGAAGCTCTCGGCGAGCGCGAACTGGAAGGGAATGTCTTCGCGCGTGTAGTAGCCCATGCAATAGGGGCCGTTGCGGCCATCGGCTTTACGATGCGCTTGCAGCCATTGATCCATTTTGCCGCCGTTCCATGCTTCGTGCTGCACGGCCCATGCGTGGCTTGTGGAAGGAATTTTCTGCGCGCTCGTAGCGCGCGTGTCCAAGTGGAAAGGCAGCAGGTAGCCTTCGGGATTTTCCGCGTCCGGCTGATAAAAGACGGAGCGGCCGCCATCGAGCTTGAGCGCCTTTGGATCGTCAAACCCGCGAACCCCGGCGAGCGTGCCGAAATAATGATCGAACGAGCGATTTTCCTGCATAAGAAGCACGACGTGTTTGATATCCGCCAGCGAGCTATTTTTTGGCGCGCCTTGCGCGAGCATGCGGCGCACGTTTGGCGGCATGAGCGAACCAGCGGCGGCGGCAGCAGCGATTTGCGCGGCTCCTTTCAATAGACGCCGACGCGTGAGCTTCGCGCCAAACAGGCTGTGATCGATTGAGTCGTGCTTCATGTTTTTAACCCCCTGGAAGAATTCCCGCTATGACGGCGCAAAGATACCTCATTGCGTGGCGGATCGGCTGGAATTTTTTATTAAACATTTGTGACACGCGGGCGAGCACCCAAGCGGGAGTCGGGGGAATTCGCATGGATTAACGAGCGAAAGCAAGAGGGATCCTTTCCGCCACGGCGGACCTAGGGCGCCGCGCCCTTAAGACGGGCGCGGCTCAGGATGACGGATTAAAGACACGGGTTTCAGCGGATGACGAGCACGCTTGTCGCGTAAGGATCGAGTTTGACGTGCACAGCGAGATCACCGGCCTGGCGCGTGACGTTTATTGGCTCTATGGCTGCTGTTTGTGCATCCCAAGACTCCACCGTTTTTCCATCGCTCGAGAGCGTTACTGTGTGCTCGCTGGGCTGCTGGCCTTCGTTGAACAGCAGGTAGACGTCGGCGTCGGCCCAACGGCGCTTCATTACTTTCAGCGCAGGATCGGCACTGTCGAGGCGCACTGTGGCTTCAGGAACGGCTGCTTGAAGCGCCGCGAGGATTGCGTCGGGTACGACTTGCGGCTGCAACGGCGCCGTTGGCGGAAATTGCGGCGGCGTGGGCGTGGGCGGCAATTGAGCGTCCACGATTTTTGCCCAGAAGAAGTCGGAGGGAGTGGCGGCTTTTGCGTCACGGATAGTTTGCGCGGCAATCCATTTGGGTGTGCCGCCAATGAAGAGCACTTTGCCGCCGCCTTGCGCGAATGCTTTGAGCCGGGCGAAGGCTTGCGATGAGATCACGAGCGGATCGGGCAGGATCACCGTGCGGTACCGATTGCCGCTTAGAGTTTCGAAGCTGCCTTTGCCTGCCTTCAGGTCGCGGGCGAGCGCATCGTCGCTGACGATATCAAAGTCGATCTGATGCTCACTCAAGAGGCGTTCGGTGGAGACAAATTGCGTATCCGAGTCACGGTCGCCGAGCCACATCGAGCTTGACGGCAGGTAAAGTGCGACGGACGCATCGGGACGGCCCATGGCCATGAGGTAGCTCATGCGGCGCACATACGTGACCAGATCGGGGAAGCCGGGATCGCCCATGTAACCGGAAAGAGGGCGCGGGCCGGTGGATGTGGAAGGGAAGTACATCATCTCGATTAGATTGACGCCGCGGACGAACTGCTCGTTGAGAATGTAGCGCGCCATTTTCACGTCCGGCTCGGGAGTGTATGCCGCAAAACTTTCGGTGAAAGCGCGAGGCTTGCCGTAAACGTGAGAGACGGAACTCGCGAGGCGCGGATAATCGGAGACGGTGTCCGTCCAGATCTGGTGCCAAATGGCATCGATGCCCGGGACTTCAACCCAGCGCATGTCTCGGAAGAATGAACCCTCGCTGTGGGTCAACTCCATTTCCATCTCTTCGTGATTGAGGTGGACCTGGTATTCAAGCTGGTTGGCGGCGGCCCATTTTCCTTGCGGATCGAAAAAGCCGGCGGCGATCATCCTCGAAAAAACGTCGTAGTAATCGCCTTTGATGCGGAGCTGCTCGGGCGTGAGGTGGATCGTTACGCCCGGATTGTTGCGCGATGGCGTTTGCGCGAAAAGCGCGGTGTAGGGTTGGACGTCATATCCCTTCAATTCGCGAAAGCGCGCGAAGAAGGCGGGCGTCCAAGGAAGGCCGGAAATGGAATAGTCCGGCTCGTCGCCGCGAAAGCCCATGATTGTCGTTCCAAATTCGTCGCCCACTGCCTGCTTGTACTGCTCGTGCGTGAACGCAAGAAACTGGTGCGTGGCGGCGGGATCCATGTAGTCTTCGAGCGATTGCTCGGTGTCTTTCACGCGATGCGGATTTGTGTCCGAACGAGTGGGAGAGGTGCGGAATTCGTGGTCGACGGCAAGGACTGTCCACGTTCCGTTCGGCGTTTTGGGCGCCGTCCAATCGAGCGTATTGCCATGCAGCGTTATCGGAACAGCCGTGCCGTCTTGATTGACGGCGGCGGCGCTGATGGTATCGGCAGGGAGGTCGCGGTGCAGGGTCTCGCCCCCAGCGACGGATAACTTTTGCGCTACTTCAAGTGCCTGCATGCGGAGATTCGGCTTTTCCGTGCTGAATTTGCCGCCGGCGAAGCCGCTCGGATAACCGGCATCGTCGACGATCCACACGCGCATATCGCGTTTTTTCGCCTCCTGGACGAATTGGCGGAAAAAGTCGAAATACTGCGGCGAGAGGTAAGCGAACGGCGTTCCAAATCCTGCCTGCACGGTAACGGCTTGAAAGCCGAGGCCGTGTAGGGTGTCGAGGTCGCGATCAACTTCCGCGATGCTGACTGGACCATTCAATCCGAAGTACGGCTCGGGTCCATACTCGGGCTGCGGAGATTTCCATTGCGTTGCAATCTCGGCTGCCGTGAGATTTTGCATGTGCTGCCAAGGTTGTTGCGAGAGGCTTGCTTCGGC
>DATNBB010000072.1:0-2302 GCA_035607335.1 Binatia bacterium
CTGTCCGCAAGTACCATTGACTTCGCTTTTGATTCGCCTGTATAGTGGAGGCGAATACTGAGCAAATCTCGGGGGTCGCGAATGGCGCTGACGAAACGGCAAAAAGAAGTGCTGAACTACCTGGTTGGCTTCATTAATAAGAACGGCTATTCGCCGAGCTTCGAGGAAATCGCGCACGCGCTGAAGCTCACCTCGCTCGCGACCGTGCACAAGCATCTTTCCACGCTCGAGAAAAAGGGATTCATCCGCCGCGGTTACAACCAGAGCCGCTCAATCGAAGTCACGCAATTGCCCAAGCCGGTGCGCGAAGAAATCCTTGACCGACACGTCGTCGAATTGCCTCTCGCCGGACGCATTGCCGCCGGACGCCCGCTCGAAGCCATCGAGGAAAACGAAACCATTTCTCTCTCGGATTTTACGCGCGGCCCCAACACCTTCGTCCTTCAGGTGAAGGGCGAATCCATGCGCGACGATCACATTCTCGATGGCGATTTCATCGTCGTGGAGCAAACGCAGGTCGCTAATACCGGCGAAATCGTCGTAGCGCTCGTGGGTGAAGATGACGCCACCGTGAAGCGCTTTTACCGCGAATCCGGAGGAAAAATCCGCCTCCAGCCCGCCAATTCCGCCATGGCCCCGATTGTCGTTCCCGCAAACGACGTAAAGATTCAGGGCCGCGTCGTCGGCGTCCTCCGCAAATACTAAGTCCGCAGGTTATCGCTAAGCTGGTTGTTTCAGGCTGGTTGTTTCAGGAAGAATCGGAGTGGTGCCGGCGGAGAGAATCGAACTCTCGGCCTAGGGATTATGAGACCCTCGCTCTACCACTGAGCTACGCCGGCACAATCGGCCACAAGCCAAACAATTGATGCTACGGGTTCGCTCCGCAGAGTGTCAAGGCCGCGCCCAGGCTACTTTTTCGAGCTTTCCTTGAGGAAAGTTCCCATTTCCAGCTCGTTGAAGGCCTGCCGAAGCTGCTCCTGCGTGTTCATCACAATGGGACCGTACCAGGCGACGGGCTCTTCCAGCGGCTTGCCGGAAACGAGCAGGAAACGGATGCCGTCTTCGCCTGCCTGAACTTCTACTTCATCGCCGCGATCAAAGAGAATTAGCGAGCGGTCATCGGCATGCGATGGCGGCGTGGTCTCAAGCCAGCCGACTGGTTCGGTAGGCACGGCGAGAGGATCAGAAGCGTTGCAGAATTTTCCGCTTCCCGCGAACACATACGCAAATGCGTGGCGCACAACCTCCACAGGAAGCGACCTGCGGCGACCGGGCGGAACGGAAACATCGAGATAGATCGGGTCGGCCGCAACGCCTTCCACAGGACCTTTCTTGCCCCAGAATTCTCCGCAGACCACGCGCACGTGCGTTCCGTCATCGTCCTTCACATCCGGAATTTCGCCCGATTTCACTTCCTGATAGCGCGGCTTCGTCATCTTGAGCGAAGAAGGCAGATTGCCCCAAAGTTGAAAGCCATGCATGCGGCCCGCGTGATCGCCCTTGGGCATCTCCTGATGGATGATGCCGCTGCCCGCCGTCATCCACTGCACGTCGCCCGAGCCGATAGCGCCGTTGTTACCCAGGCTGTCGGCATGATCCACAGTTCCGGCCAAGACGTACGTGATTGTTTCAATCCCGCGATGCGGATGCCACGGAAACCCAGCCACATAATCCTCCGGGACATCGTTGCGGAAATCGTCCAGCAGTAGAAACGGATCGAATTCCGTCGTGTTGCCGAAGCCAAACGCGCGCCGCAGATGCACTCCCGCGCCTTCCAGCGTCGGTTTCGAGCGAATCATGCGCTTCACAGGCCGGATGGACATCGGGGAAGAACCTCACGCCGAGTCTACGTCAGTTGATTCTCGCCTGCAATCCTCGCCCCGGCGCTCTAACAAAGTTTCGTTTCTCCAAGACTCGACGACACGAATGTTGGCGCCTGCTACAGTCGAAAGGCGAAATCAACCTAGCCAAATGAAAACGGAGACTTGATGTTCACTAGCCTAGCTGACGCAGGAGACAAGGGTGACGCGAAGAAGCAATGATTGGTGGGCCTGGGTAGACTTGAACTACCGACCTCACCCTTATCAGGGGTGCGCTCTAGCCACCTGAGCTACAGGCCCAACTTATTGAGGCAAAAGGTCTTGAGTTCTTTTACCCGCGTCAAAAATTCGCTCAGCGTTCGGTTTTGATCAAGATTCAACGAACACCAGCGAAACCAGACGCTTTTACGGCGTTCATTTTATCATCAGCCAAGGAATGAGCCTAGCGGCTTATCGTGGCGATAGAAATTAAAAACGAACCA
>DATNBB010000079.1:0-12928 GCA_035607335.1 Binatia bacterium
GTATCGCGTGGTTTATGTTCAGCCAAGCCGACGCCCCGCGGACGGCCGTTATGGCGAAAATCCGAATCGCCTCTATAAGCATCACCAACTGCAGGTGATCCTGAAGCCTTCTCCGCTCGACATCCAGGACCTTTATCTCGAGAGTTTGAAAGCCGTCGGTATTAATTTGAAGGAACACGATATTCGATTCGAGGAAGATAACTGGGAGTCTCCGACGCTCGGCGCGTGGGGAATTGGCTGGCAAGTGCTTCTCGACGGTCTTGAAATTACGCAATTCACTTACTTCCAGCAGTGCGGCGGCGTCGATCTCGATCCGATTTCCGTGGAATTGACCTATGGCTTGGATCGGATCGCCGCGTATCTGCAGGGCGTTGACAACGTTTTCGACGTGCGCTGGTCAAAATCGGTCACGTATCGCGAGGTTCGGCTGGCGGAAGAGCGTCAATTCTCGGCCTACAGTTTCGATCACGCCGATGCCGCCGCCACACGCAAGCAGTTCGATATTGTCGAAGCGGAAGCCGCTCGGCTGCTTGCCGGTTACGGACATCTGAAGGGAGCGGACCGCGAGCGCTTTCCCGTTTTGCAGGCGTACGATCTAACGCTCAAATGCTCCCACCTTTTTAATTTGCTCGACGCACGCGGCGCGATTTCCGTCACCGAACGTGCTGCAATGATCGGTCGCGTCCGCAAGTTGGCGACTCAAGTAGCGAAGGCATGGCTCGATCAACAGTCGCCTGCAGGGAATGTCGTTGAGGTGGGTGCATGAACGCCGGTTTGAAGAAGTCGCGTGGATCGCGCTCATCTGACGCTGCAAAGGCTTCGAAGCCGAAGACAGGCGATCTCCTTCTCGAGATTGGTTGCGAAGAAATTCCCGCAGGGATGATTCCAAAAGCAGCTGAAGAATTAAAGTCGCTCCTAAAGACTCAAATTTCGAGCAATGGCTTGGTCGGCGCGCCGACATTTGAAAGCACGCTTGAAGTTTTTGGCGCTCCGCGCAGACTTACGGCGATTGTTAAGAATGTTCTTTTACGCCAGGAAGATGTGACGCGCGAAGAAAAGGGGCCGCCGAAATCGATCGCCTACGATGCGATGGGAGAGCCGACGCGCGCCGCGTTTAGTTTTGCCGAAAGGCAAGGCGTGCCGGTTTCGAACCTTGTGTTGGTTGACGGACCAAAGGGTCCTGTCGTGGCGGTTCGCAGGGTCGTGCCCGGAGAGCCGGCTTCGAAAATACTAGAACGCGTGCTGCCGGAAGTGATTCGTGAGATTTCCTGGCCACGCTCGATGTATTGGACCGGCGTGCGTGGCGCCCGGTTCATTCGCCCGATTCGGTGGATCGTTGCACTGCTTGATGGAAAGGTCGTGCCCTGCACCTATGCCGAAGTGAAAGCAGGGAATCGATCCGACGGTCATCGCTTTCTTGGAAAGAGATCGATTCCGCTCTCTGGCCCAAAGGACTACGAGCCAAAATTGAAGGCGAGTTTTGTGCTGTGCCGTCCGGAGATGCGCCGCAAAAAAATCGAGAGTGAGATTCAATCGATCACGTCCCGGAGGGGACTCAAGGCGCACGAAGATCCCGGTCTTCTTGATCTAGTCACCTACTTGAATGAGTATCCGACCGTGATTATGGGCGATTTTGACGAGAAGTATCTCGGCCTGCCTGAGGAAATCCTGATCACGGTAATGCGCGGCCATCAGAAATATTTCGCGCTTGAGTCGCGCCGTGGCCAATTGGCGCCGCATTTTCTTGCGGTCATTAATCTTCCGCGCGATCCGAAGGGCCTTGTGCAAGCCGGGCATGAGCGCGTGTTACGCGCGCGTTTTGCGGACGCGCAATTTTTCTGGGATACGGACCAAAAGACCAAGCTTGGCGATTATCTTCCACGGCTGAAGGCTGTCACATACGAATCCCGGCTCGGCACTTATCATGACAAAGTCGAGCGCATGCGTTCGATTGCGCGATGGCTTGCCGAGCAATTGTTCAGCAGCGGTGTTAAGGAAGCGGATGTGGCGGGTTGCGATCGCGCCGCCGAACTTGCAAAGTGCGATCTTGTGACAGGGATGGTTGGCGAATTTAGCGAATTGCAGGGAATCGTCGGCGGCCTATATGGTCATGCGCAAGGCGAGCCAGATGAAATTGCCGATGCCGTCTACGATCATTACAGGCCACAAGGACTGGAAGAGGATATTCCGCGCAATTTGACAGGATGCGTGGTTTCGTTCGCAGACAAGCTCGATTCGATCATGGCGTGTTTTGCCGTTGGCGCGATTCCCAGTGGTTCCAGCGATCCTTTTGCTCTGCGCCGCGCCGCGCTTGGTATCGTAAAGATGATTCTGGAGCGAAATCTGCCCCTCTCGATCTCGGCGACTGTCTCGGCTGCGGCAAAAACGCTTCGCGAACAGCCTCCCCGAATTGGAGCTTCCGAGGAAGTCCAAAAACAAGTGCTCGATTTCATCCTGGACCGCGCTAAGTTCATCCTGCGCGAACGACGCGGATTTGCCTACGACGAGATCAATGCTGTCTTTGCGTCGGGTGCCGATGATCTGGTCGATGCCGTCGAGCGCGTTACTGCCGTGAGGGCTATTCGGAATACGAGAAACTTTCCTCCGCTTGCGGCGAGCTTCAAGCGAATCCGCAATATTCTCGAGAAGTCCGTCGGAAGCCAGGACAAATCCTATGGCGGCGTGAAACAGGATCTACTTAAAGATGATTTTGAACGTCAGCTTCACACTGCGGCACAGCGCATCGGTGAAGAGGCAGGTCGCCGGAGGCGCGAGAAAAAATATAAAGCGGCACTTGAGAAAATATCCGAGCTGCGTCCGGCCGTTGACATGTTCTTTGACAAGGTTCATGTGATGGCTGAAGACCCGGAGGTTCGCAAGAACAGGATTGCGCTTCTTGGAGGACTGCTTAAGGAATTTTCTACGATTGCCGACTTCTCGGAGTTGGGCGGAGAAGAAGTTAAAGAAGGCCGTGAGGTGCGGGCCTAACACGTCGAAGCCGCAAGATTATACATGAGATGTCGGCCCGCCGACATTTGAGGAATTGAAAGCAGAGATTTAGTTGTGAATCGCGATTTTCAGGCGTTACCTTTCGAAGCGGCGGCATATGGCAGTATTGAAGTAAAGCATCAATTGTCGGCTCGCCGACATGTTTGCTTAATTCTTTAAGAAATTTTCAGCTCGGTTGTGGGGCCGGGCGACGCAATCGAATACTGATGTTGAACCGGAACAAGGAATCGAATTCATCTCAATCAGCGAGGAACGGAGCAAAATGAAATACGTTTATTTTTTTGGAGCTGGGAAAGCGGATGGCACGGGAGATATGCGGGAGGTTCTCGGCGGCAAAGGCGCCGGACTCGCCGAAATGACGAAGATCGGTCTTCCTGTTCCCGCGGGGTTTACGATCACAACGGAAGCGTGCGATTACTTCTATAAGCACGACAAGAAATATCCGAAGGAGCTGCGCGAGCAGGTTAAGCAAAATGTCGCGAAGCTCGAGAAGCTCACGAAGAAGAAGCTTGGAGACGCAAAGGATCCGTTGCTTGTGAGCGTCCGCTCGGGTTCAGCGCGTTCCATGCCGGGCATGATGGAGACAATCCTGAACCTGGGGCTGAACAGCAAGTCCGTAGAGGGGCTTGCAAAAGCGACTAATAATGATCGTTTTGCCTGGGATGCCTATCGCCGCTTCGTTCAGATGTATTCGAGCGTGGTGATTGGTCTCTCAAAGGACGAATTGGAGACGCGCCTCCGCAATATGAAGCAATATCTCGGTGTGAAGGACGACACTGAGGTGACCGCGCAAGGCTGGCGGCAACTCGTTGGCGAGTATAAGGCATACTTTAAGGAGAAGACGGCACAGGATTTCCCGGAAGATCCCATCGAACAGCTTTGGGGAGCAATCGGCGCGGTGTTCGGTTCGTGGATGGGCGAAAAGGCTGTCACATACCGGCGCGTTGAGAAGATTACGGGCCTTCTCGGTACTGCGGTGAACGTCGTCCAAATGGTCTTCGGCAACACGGGTGAGGAATCCGGTACCGGTGTCTGCTTTACGCGCGACCCCAGTACAGGCGAGAAGACATTCTTTGGCGATTTTCTTTTGAATGCGCAGGGTGAGGACGTGGTGGCTGGGATCCGCACTCCGATGCACCTGAGCGAACTCTCCAAGAAGATGCCGAAAATCTACAAGCAGCTTGAGAAAGTTCGCGACAAACTCGAGAAGCATTACCGCGATATGCAGGACATGGAGTTTACGGTTGAGTCAGGAAAGCTCTATATGTTGCAAACGCGTACCGGAAAACGCTCGCCTGCCGCGACATTTCGCATTGCCGTCGATATGGCAAATGAAAAGCTCATTTCGACGACTGAGGCAATTTCGCGCGTCAAGCCGGAAGATATTGAGCGCTTGTTCTATCCCGTCCTCGATCAATCGTTCTCAAGGAAAGACCTCGAAAGCCGCAAGATCGCCGAGGGAATCAATGCAGTCCCTGGCGCCGCAGTCGGCAAAGCTGTGTTCACTGCGGAGGAAGCGGAGCATTGGGCGCAAAATGGCGAGAAGGTGATTCTCGTGCGCCGCGAAACGAGTCCTGAGGACGTTGGCGGAATGCACGTTGCGCAGGGAATTCTCACGGCGACGGGCGGCAAGACCAGCCACGCTGCCGTTGTGGCGCGCGGATGGGGCAAGTGCTGCATCGTTGGCGCGGACAAAATCGACATCGATGTGAAATCGAAGAAGCTCAGTGTGAACGGTTACGTCATCAAGCAGGGCGATTGGCTCACGCTCGATGGCGGTGATGGCTCCGTTTACAAGGGCGAGATTCCTCTCACAAGACCGCAGCCGCCGAAAGCATACGAAACACTGATGAAGTGGTGCGACAAAGTCCGCACACTCGGCGTTCGTACAAATGCGGACACGCCGAATGACGCGCGCGTGGCCCGCGAGATGGGTGCCGAGGGCATCGGACTCTGCCGCACAGAGCACATGTTCTTTAAGGACTTTGAATTTCCGGAAAAGAGCGTCGAGCGCCAGGAAGCGATTCAGGAAATGATCCTTGCCGATAGCCCAGAAGCGCGGCGGAAGGCTCTCGATAAGTTGCTTCCGTTCCAGCGCCGCGACTTCACCGGCATCTTCGAGGCAATGAACGGCCTGCCCGTAACGATCCGCTTGCTCGATCCGCCGTTGCACGAGTTCGTGCCGCACGATCCTGCGAAGCAGGCCGACCTGGCAAAGAAAATTGGCATCTCGGCGGAGCAGGTGGCGCGCCGCGTCGAACAATTGCACGAAGCGAATCCAATGCTCGGCCACCGTGGCTGCCGTCTCTCGATCACGTTCCCTGAAATTCTCGAAATGCAGGTCAGGGCCATCATCGAAGCAGCCATAGACTGCCAAAAGCGCGGAGTTAAAGTTTTACCTGAGATTATGCATCCTCTTGTTTTGGATGAGAAGGAATTGAAAATCCTCGAAACGGCTACAAGGCGCGTGGCAGACAAGATAATTTCGGAAGCTAAAGTGAAACTTGAATATCTTGTCGGCACGATGATCGAGCTTCCCAGGGCCGCTCTACTTGCTGGGCAGATCGCGAACGTCGCCGAGTTCTTCTCTTTCGGCACGAACGACCTCACGCAAACGACGATGGGACTTTCGCGCGATGACGCGGGCCGCTTCCTGCCGGAATATGTCGACGAGAACAAGGCCGGAATCTTCAAGGCCGACCCGTTTCAGACAATCGACCAAGCCGGCGTGGGCCAGTTAGTCGAATCCGGTACAAAGAGCGGCAGGAAGACTCGTCCAAAGCTCAAAGTCGGTATCTGCGGCGAGCATGGAGGAGACGCGGAGAGCGTGCGCTTCTTCCATAAGGCCGGTTTGAACTACGTCAGCGCTTCGCCGTTCCGTGTGCCGATTTCGCGTCTAGCGGCGGCGCAGGCGGTAATTGAATCGAAGAAAAAGTAAGCTATCGCAGGGGCCTCCCAGATCAATTGGTCTGGGAGGCTTTTTTTTGCGCGGGAGCGTTCAAAGAGCGGCAATTCAGTGGTTCAATGCGGTCCGTGCCGCGCCGCCTTGTGAATTTTTTCGATCAGCTCCGAATCCAAAGCGCCTTTATCGAGAAAATCCGTCGCGCCGAGGGACATGGAAACGCGCCGGTAAGGCTCAGACCCCATTGCCGTAGTCATGATGATGCGCACATCTGGACAATCGCGCAGAATCTTGCGAGCGGCATCGAGTCCATTCATTACAGGCATAGAGATATCCATCACAATCACGTCAGGGCTTAGCTCGCGCGCGAGTGCGGCGGCAGCCTCGCCGTTATCCGCCTCGCCGACGACGCTCACCTTGCTGTCGCTTTCGAGAAGGAGGCGGGCGAAGCGGCGAATTCTTGCTTCGTCATCGACAACCAGCACCGTGATGGGTCTGTGAGGCATTGCGTCAACGGTTCCGTCCAGAAACCGGCCCCTTTCGGAGTTATGTCGCAGACTTCGAAACGCCCGAAAGCGCGCTATCTAGAAGGCTGGTCTGACTTGAAAGTTAGCATTCAGATACTAAACGTCACAATACATACAGGAATTGAGAAAAGCACACAGCATATGCTAAAGGTTTCTAGGGTATGGTAGTAGGCCCGAGGCGGTACCTTGCTGTTAACCCCGTATTAGGCAATGACTTGCGTGGCCTGTCGAGCGGCCGGAACGGGTATTCGGACGGCGACGGTCGTGCCCGACGCGTTGGACTGGACGTCGAAATAGCCACTCTGTTCGCGCACTCTCTCGCGCATGCCCGCTAAACCAACACCGACTCGTCCACCAGTTGCACGAAACTGCTGTAGGAGGACGGGCGGAATGCCCTTACCGTAGTCTCGTACACGTAGATTTGCGTCCGTTGCGGAAATAACAAGCGAAACATCAACTCGCTTGCTGCCCGAGTGGCGATGGATATTGGCGAGGGATTCCTGGAGAACGCGAAACAGCGCCATTTCGACGGCCAGGGGCAGGCGCTCGGAGTCTTCCGGAATATCGACCTTCACTTCGATGCCGGTGCGTTCGGCGAAACCCTCCAGGTACCAGCGCGCGGCGAAAAGAAAGCCCATGTCGTCCAACAAGGGAGGATGCAGGAGATAAGAAACCGTGCGGGTCTCCGCGATGCTGCGGTCCAGCAGTTCGACTGTCTCGTTCAACAATCCCGAGTCGCCCGAGGCGGTGCGCACATAACGCGAGAGATTAATCTTTGCAAGGCTAAGATATTGGCCGAGACCGTCGTGCAGTTCACGCGAGAATTTCCGGCTTTGCTCATCCTGGGAGCGAATCAGCTTCACGCTAAGCAATCGAAGGGTCTCCTGGCTGTCGACCGCGGATCTTTCGGCGCGGCGGCGGACGGCGAGTTCGTCGGCTAAAAGCTTGTAATTCAAATACAGCAGCGCAAGCGACGCGGTGAACGCAATTCCCATCACCCAAACAATCGCGACAAAGAAGCGCTGAGACTCGATGCGTCCCTCGGCAGCAAACTGCTGTTCGAGCTTTTGCAAGCCTTCGAGCGACGCCTTTATTTGATCCGCTACCTCCACGATTTCGCCGGTATACGCATCTTGGGCGGCATCATCGATTTTGCCGGCCTCCACGTCGAGAACCGACGAACGAATGATGTCCATCCGGCGGTGGACCAGTTTCCCGAGCTGTTCGTATGAGTTGTCAGGCTTCGAAATATCCGATGTTTCCGAAAGGATATCCCTGAGGCGATCGTTGGCTGCAAACAGTCGCGATTCAGTTTCTGTGAGATATTCTTGGCTGTGCGTAGTGACATACAGCGAGCGGGCGCGCCCGGCAGCCGCAAGCGTGGACTCCAGATCTTCAAGAGAAACCTGAACTCCGAACGCGCGCATCACGCGCCGATTCGAGTCCTCCACACGAGAGATAAGTATGCCGGCGGCGATGGCGCTCGCTAACAGCAGAGAGGCGCCGGACACGAAGGCCCAGCGTGCACGGTCCCAAGCGTTCATTTTCACTGAAGGCAGCACTGCGTGTTCTGTTCGGCAGAGGCGACGCCCCTGCCGGGGTCGGGGCGCGGATACAGTAGCACAACGCGCTTTGCAGGTTTCAACAAAAAGCGGCGCCGCGCGGACGAAAGCGAGGCTGGCGACGAAGTGGTATGCTCGCCTTCAGGCACGATATGCGTTCGTGGAAGATCATTCTGGCGGTCAGCTGCGCGCTTGTTTTGTCGGCGGCATACGCCTACGCGCAGAGCCCGTTCCGAGAATATTTTGGAATCGAATATGGCGAACCGCCATTGCCGCCGGATTGGCAGCGGCCCGGCGAGTGGACTTTCGCGCGGCTGATGTATCCACAGGGTCCAAATGACGGATACGGCTACCGAGATAGCGGCGATTGGCGCGAAGGCAGGTCCGAGTGGACGCAAGATGGACCGCCCGCCGACCGCTCGCTTGCCGCGGCTGTGCGGCGTATCACACGGATCGATGCGCGGTCGGTAGGGCAGCCCATCAATCTCGACGAAGGCGACGACGTTTACAATTGGCCGTGGCTTTACGCGGTGCAAGTGGGGCAGTGGGGGCTGACGCAGCATGAAGCGGGCGTTTTGCGCGATTACCTGCTGCGCGGCGGCTTCTTCATGGCCGACGATTTTCACGGCGCGTACGAACATCGCATGTTTGAGCAGCGCATGAAAATGGTATTCCCTAATCGGCCCATCGTCGAAATCCCAAATAACGATCCCATTTTCCACACAGTGTTCGATTTGGACGATCGTTACCAGATTCCCGGAGCCGAGCATCTGAGGACGGGCTACAAACCGCCGGACTATCCAGAGGGTGTTAACGACGGAATAGGCGCGCACTGGCAGGCGATTTATGACGATAAAGGCCGCATTATGGTGGCGATCTCCTATAACTCCGACCTTGGCGATTCGTGGGAATGGTCCGATCGAGCCGATTATCCGGAGAAGTATTCCGCGTTGGGATTTCGGATTGGCATCAATTACATCGTTTATGCGATGACGCACTGAGGAGCAGAGGCAGAGGAATAGACAGGGCAAAGGATAGCGAAAGACAAAGGCAACGCAAAGGCGATCCGCGCGTCAGAGTTTTTTTAGGCGGGCGGTGGCGGTTTTTAGGGATTGGCGGGTGGCGAAGAAATCGGACCAGGGGTCGGCGCGTTTGAGGCGTGCGCGGAAATTTCCGAGGTTGAAGCTGGATGGATCGAGGAAGGGTTTCACTTCGGACCAGGAGAGAGGCGTCGAGATGGGCGCGTGAGGTTTGCGGCGAACGGAATAGGGGCTGACGACGGTTTGGACTTTGCCGTTGCGCGCGACGTCAATGTAAACGCGGTTTCCGCGCGCGGACAAAGAGTGTTCGGTTGTGAGTTCTTTCGGATATGCGCCGGCGAGACGTTGGGCGAGCGTTGTGGCGAAGGCGAGGACTTCGTCGGAGCTGGGGCCAACTTTGAGTGGGACGAAAATGTGAAGGCCGCGACTGCCGGACGTTTTGGGAAAGCCGCGGAGATCGAGCGAATCGAGTACTTCCTTGATGAGAAGGCAGGCGTTGGCGGCGTCACCGAATTTTCCGGACATGGGATCGAGATCGAAGCAGATCCAGTCCGGCCTGGGGAAATATTGCGCGCGGCTGCCGCAGACGTGAACGGGAATACAACCGAGATTTACGAGCGCGAGTTGTGTGGCGAGCGAGCCGCCGACAACGTATTCGGTGGTGGCGCGTTTGCCGTGAGCGGTGGCAATTTTTTTCGTGGGCGTATCGCGCGGTAAACCCAGCGGCTTTTGTTTCTGGTAGAAGCATTCGCCGAGCATGCCGTCGGGGCAGCGTTCGAGCGTTAGGATGCGATCTTTGACGTAAGGCTGGAGCGCGGGGAAAATGTCGCGGTAATAATTGCCGAGATCGAGCTTCGTGTAGCCGTCGTCAGGCCAGAACACTTTTTCAGGATGGGATACGGTTACCGGCTCGACTTGGGCTCTCGCTGCCATTCAAGCCTTTCCGACGACCTCCTTCGGATTTTTATCGTCACGGAGGCCAAGATAGACAGGATGGCGCAGTTTGCCGTCTTTCGTCCACTCGGTAAAAGAGATTTGGGCGACGAGCTTCGGATCGACGAAGGTAGCGCCGCGTTCGTTGACGGGTGCGGCGAAAGGCGAACGCGGGAGAACGATGCGCTCGAATTTGTCGTGGAGCGACTGAAGGGTTTTCTCGTCGAAGCCGGAGCCGACTTTGCCAACGTAGCGGAGTTGATCTCCCGAATAGATGCCGAGCAAGAGAGCGCCGAAATAGTGACGCGCGCCTGCGGGTTCTGTAAAGCCGCCGATCACGAATTCGTCCTCCTGGTGGACTTTGAACTTGAGCCATTCGGTGGATCGGCCTTCGAAATAGCGCGACGAAGCACGTTTTGCGATCACGCCTTCCAGCTTGCGGCGTGAGGCGACATTGAAGGCCTTAATGCCGTCGGAGGCGAGCCGCTCCGCCAGAAGCAAAGGAGGAGACGGTTGCACAAGACGTTCGAGCGCCTGACGCCTGACGGATAGCGGCTCGTTGCGGAGATCGTGGCCGCCTTCGTAGAGACAATCGAAAACCACGTATTGCGGGCGACCGCGGCTTTGCTGGAGAAGCTGGAAGCGCGAAACTTTTTTCGCGTCGAAGACGACGACTTCGCCATCGAGAACAAGAGTTCTCGGTTTCAGTTTTGCAATTTCGGCGGCGATGGCAGGGTAGCGATCGGTGCGGTCGATGGCGTTTCGCGAGATCAGCGAAACCTTGTCGCCTTCCTTGTAGGCAAGGATACGGACCCCGTCATATTTTTCTTCGAAGACCCAGTCAGGTTTGGAAAAAGGCTCATCCACGAGAGTGGCGAGCATGGGAGACACTCGGAACGGAACCGTTTCCATGACGCACCGGATTCGCTCCCCCGAGCCCTTGCCCCGCGGCTTACGAGCCCGCACGCTCAATTACTGAGCCATCCTTTCGCAGGATAGGTGAACAAACGGGATCGAAAAATCGGGTGGAAAATGCATAAATTGGCGGAAATTTTTAAATCTGGCGTCATCCGAATCTCACAGGCTGCCGCGCTGAAGGCCGCGGCGTTTAAACCTGCACCAACCCATCGCAACTTTGAGAAGCGATGCGACTGCTGCCACTTTGAAGCGATGTGACGATCGTCACCGAAAATTCGCGTTTCTAGGGAATATTTTTGCACGAAGTACACGCATTCCCTAATTTCGCGCGCTGGCGGAGAGGGAAGACGCTGGTCTGTCGCCCGGTCCAATCACGGCGTTTACAGGAGATACGTATGCCCGATGCGGAAGAGAGACGAGTGGAAGAAAAAGCGCACGAAGACGCACGCGAAGGCAAATCGCCCAGCACGCAGGCAGGAGAATTTGTGCGGGAAGAAATGCATCATGTGAGAGAAGGAAAGCACGGAGCGCGGTCGCCGGAGCAGGCCATTGCGATCGGGCTTTCGAAGGCACGTCGAGCCGGTGTGAAGCTGCCGCCACCGAAGCGAGGCACTGCAAAATTGAAACGACAGGCGGCACGCGATACGAAGAAAGGCCAGCGTGGCTCCCGTAGACGAATCTCGCGGACGCGTTCGCGGGCAGTGAGCGGGGCGTTGCGGCGTGAAGGGCGCTCTGCGGCGTCGCGCAAGAGCCTTTCGCGGCAGGCGCGGTCGGCCGCACGTCGGCGAGGATCGCGTTCGCGCCATCAGGCGGCGATGAAGGCAGTACGGACAAAAGGTACAGCGGAAATGCGGAGCGCGGCGCGCAAGGCGGCGCGGACACGGGCGCGGCATCGCAGAGCGGCGTAGTTCGCGATGCACAATCGCGGGCGAGGCGAATAACGCCGCACAAGCAATGCGGCTGCAAAAGCGCCCGACTGAACTGCGAGTCGGCAGGTACACAATCAGGCGGCGAGGAGGGTTGCGATGGCGGCTTCGGTGTGGAAGGGCGCGCTCACATTTGGACTGCTTTCGATTCCGATACGGCTTTACGCGGCTGCGCGGAGCCAGCGCGTTTCATTGCATCAGCTACATGACAAATGCCACACGCGACTGCGGCAGCCGCTGTTTTGTCCCACGTGCGACCGGATCGTAAATCGCAACGAAGTGATTAAGGGATTTGAGTATGAAAAAGGGCAATACGTGATCGTCGACAAGGCCGAACTGGCGAAGATCACGCCGGAATCCGGGTGCTCGATGGAGTTGCTCGCGTTTGTAAAGGGCGAGCAGATCGACCCGATCTTTTTCGATTCGTCGTATCTCGCCCTGCCGGACAAGGATGCGGACAAACCTTATCAATTGCTGCTGAAAGCGCTGGAGGAGACGCAGCGTGTGGGAATTGCAAGGTTCACGATGCATCAGCGGACCTACACGGTGTTTGTGCGTCCACGGGACGGCGGCATCACGATTCACACCATGTATTTTGTGAACGAGATTCGCCAGGTGGCGGGATATGGAGAGAAACCCAAGAATTTGGAGTTGCGTCCGCAGGAGTTGAAGCTGGCCGAGCAGTTGGTGGAGAGTCTGGCGGAAGATTTTAATCCGGCGCAGTACCACGATACGTATGAGGATGAATTGCGCGCGCTCGTGGAGGCTAAACAGAAGGGGAAGGCTATCGCGGAGAAGGCACCACCGAAACATGCGAAAGTAATCGACATTATGGATGCGCTGAAGAAGAGCGTTCAAGAAGCGGAGGAAGCGGCTCCGAGGCGGCGTAAGCCGGGACCGGCGGCGGTGCATACCCGAAGGCGTGCGAGACGGGCGGCGAGTTGACGCGACAGGGAGCCAGCAAGCATGCGCCCGTGCGGTCATCGGAGGCAAGCGGCGCAGTCACCGGGTTGTATGTCCGCGCGGCCCCACATTTAAACCTAAACCTACTGCAGTCACTAGTTTGAGTTTCGTTCTCCTTGTAATGCCGTCGCGCATGTTCTACATTCTA
>DATNBB010000107.1:0-16110 GCA_035607335.1 Binatia bacterium
GCAAACCACGCCGCCGAGAAAATAGTTTGAGCTGCCCGCAAGATTCGTAAGGTGCTCGGCGAGCATGCCGCCCGTGCAGCTCTCAGCGACGGCAATCGTCGCGCGATTTTCGGTAAGCAAGCGCGCGATGACTTCTTCCATTGTCTCGCCATTTATCGAAACGAGATGCTCCCCCAGAGGAAGCGCCATTTGCCGGACCATCTCGTCGAGCAGCTGTTCGGCTTGTGGCGCGTTTTTCGACCAGATGCGTGGATGAAGCTGAATGCCAGACGGTGCGGCGAGAATCGTCACTTCCGCATCGGGATAAAGCGCATAGGTCGGTGAAACGCGCGCCTCCACTTCCGATTCAGGCAAACCCGTGATGCGTAATTCGCGCGTAAAAAGGCGTTCGCTGGGTGCAACTCGCGCGAGGCGCGGTTTCACTTCGCACTCGAAGATCGCGCGAAGCTCGCTGGGGACGCCCGGAAGCAGGATCACGATTCGCCCCCCACTTGTCTCGAGCCACAATCCGGGCGCAGTTCCGCGCGAATTCGCGAGTATGATTGCGCCTTCCGGGACCATCGCCTGCCGCGCGTTGATCTCGGGCATTGGCCGGTTGTAGCGCCGGAAGCGCGTCTGAATGCGCTCGAGAATTTCCTGATTGAGCAGCAATTTCCGGCCGAGCAGTTGCGCCACGGTCGTGCGCGTGCGGTCATCGTCCGTCGGGCCGAGGCCGCCCGAGCTGACGATGACGTCCCCGGTTTCGAGGGCGTGCCGGAAAGATGCCGTCATCTCTTCCGCGCTGTCGCCAACCACGGCCTTATGGATTACGCGAATACCGATGCGATTCAGTTCAGCCGTGAGGAATAGGGAATTGGTATCCAGCCGCTCAGACGTGAGCAGTTCTGATCCGACCGCGATGATTTCCGCCCGCATGAAGCTCTTTAGCCGTTTAGAGAGAATCCCTCGACATCCCAGTCGAGAGAAAAGAGCGCCGAATTTGTGACGATAAGAGCGCGATGAGTGGGCATCAGCGCGAGACCAACGATATTGCTGCCGCCCAACACGACTTCCGGTTCCGCTTTTGGCGTGAGCCGAACGATGCCGCGTTTGCCGGCAAGAGAAGCGGCTACGTAAAGATTGCCGACGCGGTCGAACGCGAGCCCCTGAGGACGCCCGAGGCCGCGGAAAAACACGCTCACTTCGCCCGCGGGAGTGATCCGGTAGATGCGGTCGTAGCTCGACGTCGTCGGGCCGGAAACAAAAAGATCGCCCGTCGGGCTAAACGCGAGATGGTACGCCGCGACGGAAGGCTCGAGCGTGGCGAAGACGAAAATTTCGCGCTCAGGGCTGATCTTGAAAATCGTGCCGCTTCGGTCGCCCACGTAAAGGCTGCCGTTCTTATCGAACGCGAGCCCAGTGGCTATACCCATGCCCTCAATCCATTGCATCGAGCGCCCGTCGGGCGAGACGCGGTGAATCGTGCCGTCGTTGCGGCTGGACACAAAAAGATGGCCTTCGCGATCGATGGCGAGCCCGGTGGGATTTGTCAGTTCGGTGACGTACGGTTTGATCGAATGGTTCGCCGTGACCTTGTAAAGCGAAACGGGCACTTTTTGGCCGCGTTGGCCGCTAAACGTGACGTAAACGTTACCGCTCGAATCCACGGCGGGGTTCATCACCGGATGCAGGTTATCGGCGATCTGCACACCCAGTGACATCGGAAAGGGCGCGCTTTCAACGCTGCCCATCAGCACTCTGACTGCGCCCCCAGAAGCGCCCTCCGGCACGCGCGCGACCAGGTAATTATCCGCGGCGAGGATGAGACTGCCTTCCGCCGAGCCGAATTGAACCTGCGGGCGCGAATGATTGCGTACGGCGAATCCTGTCCCGTAAATGGCGATTTCTCCGCCGGGCAGCGCGGCGCTCGGCTTTACGCTTTCAATTTTGGGAGATGAATTCATTCGTTTCTGCGTTAAAGGCCCGCTGCGCGGGCGATCCACAATCCGATTGCGGCGTAAACCCCTGCCATCCAATCATCTGCCATGATTCCCCATCCGCCCCGCAATGATTCTAATTGGCGGGCGGGAAACGGCTTCCAAATATCAAACACTCGAAAAAGTATAAAACCCGCCAACAGATATTTCCAGTTAAGGGTCGCATCGTGCGCAAGATAGCCCCAAGTGGATGTTCGTAGTGCGAGCGGAATCGCCCTTGAGATCGGAAGCGCGCACCCCAGCACAATCGCCAGATGTTGCCCCGAAACTTCGTCGATCACCACTTTTTGCGGATCGTGCAGCTGCCAAAAACGCGATGCGCATCCTGCGGACCAAACCCCTACCGCCGCAACGATTAACCCGACAGCAATCTGAACCAGCACATAATTCCCAATCCCGCCGGATTCGCGCAAAATCGAGAGCCACGCACAAAACAAAAAGGGGATTGCCGTAACCGCGAGCCCGCCAAGCGCGCCCCATGTGCCTGGCGCCTTCGGCAGATAACCCAGCCCGCAGGCTGTAGCGAGAAAAATGGAAACTCGCGGTTTTTTGCCCGGCATCGTCGTCTGTGGCCGATTGACGGACCCTGCGGGCGCGCTCATTTTCCGTCGTGCTCCGAATGGGGCGGAGGCTCATCCGGCATGGACTCGTCAATTACCGGCTCGCTGATCTTATACTGCTCGCTTGACCAGTTTCCCAAGTCGATCAAGCGGCAGCGTTCGCTGCAAAAAGGGAACTCGGGGGCGGTTTCAGACTCCACTGCCTTCCGACAAATCGGGCACAGACGCGTCATCCGGCCCAGCATACCCCAAAGCGAAGCCGAATTGTGCTCGGCGGAACTGTATTGCGCGACTACGCGCAGAATCGATCAGCGTGACAGGATCGGAAACAAATTCTTCGAAGCTGAGAGAATGGTTTCAGGAATGACCTGAGCAGGTGACGCAAATTCGATGGCGCGACCGATGAGATCGTAGTCCTTCGATTCCTTCACTTCGATGGTGGCAAGTGTTCCGGGCGCGGGCAAATCTGCGGCTTCCGTGACGCCCACGAATTCGGTGATATAGATTTTCCCGTCGATATCGGGCGCCATGCCTTGGTGGCGAGCTTCCCACACGAAATCCGTTTCCTTTGAGGGGCCTTCGAGCAGCACCTGGATCCGCTCACCGACGTGACGCCGCAGTCTTCGCCGAGATATCCCTTTCTGCAGAGTCATCAAGGTTTTTTGCCGCGCCGCAATGGTCTTCTCGCCGACTTTATTTTCCAGGCCATAGCTCTTGGCTTTGTCTTCGTCCGAGTATGCGAAGACGCCCATCCAATCGAACTGCGCCGCCTTCACGAATTCGCAAAGTTCGTCGAATTCAGCATCGGTTTCGCCGGGAAAGCCCACGATGAAGGAGGTGCGTATCGAGACGCCCGGAATCGCGGCGCGAATGCGTTCAAGCATTTTCAGGAATGCGTCGGCGTTCGAGCCGCGCTTCATGCGTGCGAGCACGCTTCGGCTCGCATGCTGGAGCGGGATATCGAGATATTTCGCCAATCGCGGATGCGCGGCAATGGTATCGAGCAGCTTGGGCGTGATGCGATTCGGATAGCAATAGAGGAAGCGAACCCAGTATAAATCCTCAATCTGGGCGAGGCGCTCGAGCAAAAGAGGCAGGCCGTCGCGAATGCCGAGGTCTTCGCCGTAATACGTCGTGTCCTGGCCGATGAGCGAAATCTCGCGTACGCCCGCGGTTGCAAGATTTTGCGCTTCGCGAACGACGGATTCAAATCGGCGGCTGCGAAATTTGCCTCGCAACTGCGGGATCACGCAAAACGTGCACGGATGATCACAACCTTCGTTGATCTTGACGTAAGCCGAGTGGCGCGGGGTAGCGAGAATGCGCGGCGTGGCATCGTGGTAAAGATAGGTCGGCGGTTCCCCCGCGGCGCCGTTGTTTGCGCTCGCGTTCAACTCGCCTTCGCATGCTGCAAGAATCTTTTCCACTTCGCCGGTGCCGATCACGGCATCGACTTCGGGAATCTGCTCGCGGATTTCGTTGCGGTAGCGCTCGACCATGCACCCGGCGACGATCAGCTTTTGCGCACGGCCGAACTTCTTGTATTCGGCCATTTCGAGGATCGACTGCACGGATTCCTGTTGCGCGGGCGCGATGAAGCTGCACGTATTCACCACGAGCACGTCCGCTTCGCCCGCGCGAGGCGTCAGCTCGTAGCCTGCGCGCGCAAGAATACCCATCATCACCTCGCTATCGACGAGGTTCTTGGGGCATCCCAGGCTGACGAATCCGACTTTCGGCATTCAGTGCGTGTCCTTGCGTGGCGTGGAAACAATCAATTCTAGCACGGTCGGACGAGCTAGCTTCTCGCACCTCACACGTGGAGTCTGATTTCCCGGCCGCTAGTGTTGGCTGCGCAACGTAAATTGGGACGGTATTTTCAGATTGTGATAAGGGGCGCCTGTACTCGAGTGTTGCCTGTTGAGCGGTGCGATGTCTGCAGCGTGCACATTTGAATAGACGTTGTACGCCTCATTGCCCACGAGCGGCGTCATCTCGAACCAGAGCAGATGCCTATCCGCATGATCCGGTGCATAGTGCCAGATCAAATGATTCAGGCTCACGTGTACTGCTGCCATTCCGATGCCGTAACTCCAGAGCGCGCCTTCGGACGGATGTTGTCCCAGCAGGGAATTCGTCTCGATACAAACGCAGTGATGCTGATCGTAAACCGTGGATGCGGCATCGGCAGACCATGCCGAGACGGCAATTACATCGGCGGCAAGAACTTCCTTGTGCGTGACAACGTAGTGCCAGATTCGCCCGAGCGGGCCGGTTCTGTCGCGCTGAGCCGAACGAAAAGATTGCGCCGGAGACGGAACGGCCAGAATTAGACCAAACACGAGTGCCGCAAGACACTTACCCCATTTCCTCATGTGCTTCCCCTTGCCGTTAAAACGGCCGATGTTCTAACCGGACGGAAGGGGCAAGCCGTCGTTCGGCTGACGCCGAACGCGTGAGCTTCATTTCAGAGCAAGCATTCCGCGTGCCAGACGCGATATGGCTCTAATCTCAATGTAATGGACAGCTGAGGAAACGTTAGAGGGCGTCTGCTGTTGTGGTTGTTCCAGATCCGAACGCGCGTCTGAGTGAGCTTCCCAGATCGGCACCGGCATCGGCGGAAATAGGGTGGGCTTCTCAGTGCTCTCGGCGGTGCGCATGCCACTCTTTAGCGGTGATTTCCCATACCTCGCTCGGAAGGCGCCCGGAGACGTAGTCTCGCTCTTCGGTGCGAATCACGCGCATGCCTTGCTTCTCGGAAACACGGCGCGAAGCAAGATTCGCCACCGCCTTGGGCGCGCGCAGCACAGGAAATTTCAGCTCGTCGAACCAGAAATCCGTCACGACATCGCATGCTTCGCTCATCAGACCTTGCCCTTGCCACGGCATGCCCATCCAAAAGCCGCGATTGTCCTCTTCACCCTTCGTCAGGCTGATGCTGCCGATCAGGCGCGCCGGATCGGTCTTCAGACGAAGCGTCCAATGCCACGCTTCACCGCGCTCTGCCGCTGGTAGGGCCACGTCGCGGTAAAACGATCGTGCGCCATCCGGGGGAAAAGGCCAGGGAACACGGTTTGCCAGATAGCGGACAATCTCCCACTGCGGAAAAAGAATTTGCACCTGTTCCGCGTCGGCGATTTCCAAAGGGCGCAGTAGCAGGCGGTCGGTGTGTAGTTGCGGCGTCATTCGAGCATCGCTTCGGTAGCGGAAGTTGCGGCGATGTCGGAAATTATAACGGATCGAACGGGACTAGATGTCGCTTAAGGGAGGCACACCAAACGCGTCCATTTCGGATGGTCCTGAAAATCCGTGCGCTTAGGTCGTCCGGCCGCGGCAGCCGGCATGGCCGCACTTGCAATCAACGTCTGGAGTTTTTTCCATCGCTTCACACTGAGGACTGCAATATTTCTTGCCTTCCGCCGGCGTGCAACTGCAACTCGGGTGCGCACATTTATTGGAGGCCATCGCCATCTCCTTCCGTTAAAGAGCCCATACCACAAGCTAGCTTTGCGACTTTAGCGACTTTGTTGAATACGGCGAATACTTGAGAGCTCAAAAACTCACGGGTATTAAGCGGGGTTCGTCTCGGTTTCCCGAAAGAGGTTCGCGGGTTTTCTCATCTGCAGCATTCGCAACAGCCAATACGCGGAAATTGCCGCGGCGATATGCTTCAGCATATGACCGCTGACGATGTGGCCGAGTGCATAGATAGGGTGGTCGGCGGCTTCGAAAACCTTCGCGATTCCATAGATCACGAACGAAAGAATGAAATCAGCCCCGCGCGTATATCGCGGTGAATAAAGAGCAAGGGCGAAGAGCAGCACGACAACGGAACCAAACTGCACAAGCGCATAGGGACGCAGGTCGCCATCGCCCCGAGCTTGAGTAATGCTCCACCAAAAGACGCTCGCTGCGCCACACACGGCCAGCGGTCCAAGAAGCCATAAGCCGATTGCAACGTTGATGCGTTCAGAAATGACGGCCCCGAGCAGCGCCATGAACCCTATAGCCATCGGGAGCCGGTCCCAAACAAGCGTGTGATCGTTTGGGTTGAGATGATAGTACGCAGAGCCAAACGCCGTAATCGCGACTGCGGCAAAAAACATGAGCCAGGGCCATCGTTCGCGCGAGTCGATGAAATTGATCGCCCCGCCCTGACCGCCAAGCAAAATTTGCAAAATACCGAGAGCTTCCACAAAAAGAAACAGCGCATTCGAGGCGACGTCTAGGCAGTTGGGCACGCCGAGCATCATCCGCTGGTCGGCGAAGTTGTGATAGGCCTCGGCTTGAGGAATCCTGTGGATGAAGAGCGTAGCTACTATTAGTGCGCCGACAATACCGAGCAGCAATGCTCCCCGGCATTTCATTTTGCGGGCTTAGGGGCACGAAGCAATTCACGGATGGATCGAAGAAGAAACGTCACCTGCTCGGAAGGCAAAGCGACGCTGCCGAAGCGAGCGGCCTGATAAAGCTCCGTAAGCTGCAGCACGGGCGCCGCGACTTCGGTGGCGGGAATAGCGGCTGCGAATTCGCGCGGCGTCTGCCATGGCATCTTCTTCCAGCCGCGCTTTTCGAGCATCTTCAACATCTCCTGATATTCAAAAACGGCGAGCGAAGGCGTGAGACTGCTGCCACGCCGCCCTCCGAGATGCCAGCGTGCCACTGCGTAGCGGATGAAGGCGCGTCCGCGCAGCCACATAAGCAGGCCGACGAGGAAAATGAGCAGCGCGGGCAGAGTGAAACGCGAAGCCTCGATATGCGCGTCCAAGGCAAGCAGTAGCCTCATGGCTTGCTCCTGCTTCGTCTGATACCACTCGCGAACCCGCGCGCTGAAATCGCGAGTCGCCCGTTGCGTATCGTCCGTCAGCCGGATCTGGTGCGCGAAATCGTAGTTGACGATCCATTCGCTCCACGTGAGCTGAAACCAGTCCCAATACATCGCAAGCTGCGCGGTAAGCCCGGATGGTCGCTTCAAGTCGCTCCCGGGCGTGGGATCGAACGTCATCCACCCGTAACCGGGAAAATAGACTTCGACCCATGCGTGCGCGTCGCTTGCGCGGATGATGTAATCGCCCCCGATGTCGTTGAATTCGCCGGGAAGGAAGCCCGTCGCGTAGCGCGAGGGAATCCCGATTTCGCGCAGCATAATCGCCATCGCTGAGGCGAAATATTCGCAATGTCCAGCACGTCGCGTGAAAAGAAAATATGCGAGTGGATCGTCGCCGGGATCGCCGCGCAGGTCGAGCGTGTAGGCGTAATGCGCCTTCAGGTAAAGCTCAATCGCAGACGCCTTGTCGTAGGGACTCGAGGCATGCGACGTGACATCTTCCGCGAGCTGCTTGATCCGCGGATCGAGTCCCGGCGGCAACTGAAGATAAGTGTCTTGAATTTTATTCGAATAGACGGCGGGCGCAGCGCGAAGCTGGGAAACCGGAATTCGCGGCAGCCGCGAGACGCCCTCATAGCGAACCTTCACGCCGATCCGCTGGCTATTGAACACCGAGCCGGTGTCGTCCATGAGCAGGAAATGGCGCCGCAAAGTGCCGGGCCGGGCACTGTCTTCCAGAAAGTTACCGCGAAGCGCTTGAATCGTTGGTGCGATGAAAATTGCCGATGTAGCCATCGGCTCCATCAGCACGGTATAGCGGATGGGGACGGAATCATTCCGTCCTGAAGGCCCGCCGAAGTAATAAGCCCCGTCGGTGCCCGCGAGCACCAGATCGTCATTGTGTGCTTGCGTGAACCATCGCTTGCCATCGAACGTGGTGAGCACGATGCCGCGCCAATGAACGTCTTGCGCGCGTTCGGGATTATCCACCGTAATCCGCATTACCACGGCCGTGTTCTGCTGGATCTGACCGATCGTGCCAAGCGTCATATCCTCGCTGAAGCCGGTCGTCATATTTGGCTGCAAGTTGAACGCGCTCATATAGCCAGTGGTGAAGCGCGGAATCATAAAGAAAATCACCACACCCAGCGCGAGCGCGCTGAATGCTACGAGAAGCGAAACTGTGCCAAGCGCACGATTCAAGCGTCGGGAAATTGGTGTCCCCGGATCGAGCGCGGGCGAAACGGCGTCCGCGCCGCTGCGGCGAATCTCCATTGCGACAAAGGTGGAGACGGCGAGGATCAGAAAAATTGCGAGCGCGACAATAAACCCCGTTTCCACGGTGAGAATCGCCGACGAAATCATCGCTGCGACGGCGAGAACGGCCAGGAAAGCATGATCGCGATTCGTTCGCGCCGAGTAGAGGCGCACGATGACCGCGAAGAGTAGCAGGTGAATCGTCGCGAGCAGGGCAGCATATAGCGCTGGGTTCGGAGCGCCTTCGGCGCGGGCGCGCGAAAGCACCCAGAGATCGAAAGGGAAGAACAGGAAATACGCGAGCACGAGCCATGTCGCCATTTGCGTGGAGAGTTCCGGGCCGCGTCCGCGCCAAAGGCGAAACGCCTTGTATGCAATTGCCAGCGGAACAATGGCGGTCGTGAACGGATCGAGCTTGCCCGTGGAGACGATCGAAATAGCGCCCGTCGCAACGAGCAGAAAGAGCGACACTTCAAAATAACGCTGAACGGCCGAGGCGCCGGGAGTTACTCGGGCGGACACCGTCTCGGATTGCGTCGCGGAAGCCATGCTCTCTTCGATGCTAACACTGGGGCGGGCGGCGGATGGAGAAGCGCAAAATGCCTCGCCGCCTATCGCTTAATACGCAATCCGGGTCGGTCTAAAGTTCCTACGGAAGTCATTTTTGAAGGGCAGCGGCGATTTTGCGGGTTGCGCTGGAGACAGGCACGCTGCTCAGGCGGTCGAGAGGCAGAATGCGCGTGCGCTGTAGCGTGGGTAATTGCGATACGCGAGCGAGAAACGGTATTAGATCGATATTCCGATAAGTCACCGCGTGCCGCGCAGCGCGCAATTTTTCCAGCGTAAGTGCCTTCAGGCCGAGTGTTTTTGCCAGATGCGCTGTTAGTTCGCTTTCGGCATGCTCAGCGACTTCGACGGCAGGGAATTGCCACATGCGCGAAAAGAGGACTCTATCGTGGGCACCCGGATCGCGAACAAGCAGCACGCGTCCTTCGGGATCGCGCAAAATGGCGGCGGCGATGCGAATCTTCACTGGAGCGCGTTTGCGGCGCGGCGCCGGAATGCGGTCAGCAAGGCCAAGCGCGTGAGCGCGGCAAACTTTAGAAATGGGGCAGTTAACGCAAAGCGGATTGCGCGGCGTGCAAATTACCTCGCCAAGCTCCATCAATGCCTGATTCCAGTCGCCCGCCGCGTGCGGCGCGAGCAACTGCTGCGCGGTGTTCGCTAGGGTGCGCCAACGGCGAGGCTCGCGCAAATCGCCGCGCACAGCCCCAAGACGCGCAAGCACGCGGGCCACATTGCCATCGAGCACGGCGAGCGGTACATCGTAGGCAATGCTCAGCACAGCCGCAGACGTGTAGTGGCCGATGCCCGGCAACGCGAGCGCAGCATCCGCCGTGCGAGGGAATTCGCCGGCGTGTTCCGCTACGATTTTCTGCGCCGCGCGCTGCAGGTTGCGCGCCCGCGAATAATAGCCAAGTCCCGACCAAAGCCGAAGCACCTCGTCAATGCGAGCGGCTGCCAGCGATTCCACTGTAGGGAATTTTGCTAAAAAGCGATCGTAATAGGGAATCACCGCGGCGATGCGCGTTTGCTGAAGCATGATTTCAGCGATCCATATCCGGTACGGATCACGGCTGGTGCGCCACGGAAGCGCCCGCCGATTTGTGGCGAACCACGCCAGCATCTGTCGACGCAGGATTGTCAATGCTCGCGGAGAAAATCGGTTGTTCATTCGAACGGTATTCTGAATGAAGCAGGCAGTGGACGTAAAGCAGCTTGAGGAAGCGAACGAAGACTCACCTGCTCGTGAACATCAGAGATTATCGATGAAGATGAAATAGGACGAAGTCCAAAGCGCCGTGGGAATGCTGCGCTGCGGCCGCGCCGTGAGGATAATTTTGAAAATATCGCGCTCAGCGGCAAGATCGTCGATGAATGCGCCGCCCTGCGCCCTATCGTTCGGCTCGACGAGCGCCAAAGTCCGTAAAGCGTCATAAATAATCTCGCCTGCTGGCGCCATCGGCGTCACAAAACTGTCTGTGCGAAATTGCATGACGGAATGAATTTCGTTGAAGTGCCACGCAATGCACGCGGCAAGCGAAACGGCGCGCTCGAAGCGCGTGTGTCGGTCCGTCGCATCATCCACCGCAAATCGTGTGACGCTCCCGCTCGTATTCGCCGGGCCCACAAACGGGTCAAGCACAATCATCAATCGCCGTTCATCTTCGCGCGCGAATTCGCGAACCATCATGCGAGACATTTTCGCCGTAACTTTCCAGTCCACAGCGCGCGCGCTGTCCGACGGAACATACTCCCGCAGCGAATGCAGTTCTACGCCGCGGCCCCGAAAATAACTCGACATTTCGCCGCTGAGCAGCGGTAGCACTTCGTAGAACTGTTCCGTTGGTCCGACGGGCGGATATGCGGTTATCTCCGAGTGCGAATCGACCTTCCGCGTCTTTTCGAAGAAGCCAAACGGGAAGCGCGTGCGCACGGCGAACGCCTCTTGCCGGTATACGCCGCGATGCGGAAATCGCAGCTCCACTTTCTGCCGGGCCGAGCTCTGCCGCGGAATATAAGGGAAATACACGGCGCGTGAAAGAATCTGCTCGTCGCCGCTGTTCGTTCCTTCGCCCAATACCCTAAGCGAGAATGACGGCCAGAGCTGCTTTTCGTTGCGCAATTCCATCTCAGCGAGCACGGGTTGCTCGGCGAAAATGTGTTCAGGCACATCGAATTTCAACTCGACGCCGGTAAGCACAGCGCGTGAGAGAACGCCCGAAATCAGGATGCCCGCGAGTGCGCAGCTCAAAATAATGAAAAGCAAGTTGTTGCCGGTGTTCACTGCGGCAAGCACAAGGATCAAAACGCCGAAGAGATAGATCACGCCATCGCGCGTCAGTCGGTAATCGATCTGGTAGGCGATCCAGCGCAGGCTGGTCCGCCGCGCCATAGCCGGTACGATCGTGACGCCGACCCATATCGCGACGCCCAGCGCACCGACTCCTGTGAATCCTGCGAGCCAGACACGTCCCTGGCTTGCAACAGCGGCAGAGAAGAGCGCCAGCACCAGCGCAAACGAAAGCGCGAGCATCGCGATGCCGAAATTGCGCCAGGCGGCGCGTTCGGCGGGGTGAAACCAGCGGCGATTTGGCATGGTGGATTCTTGCATGGCTTTCAAAAGGTCTCAGTCGCGAAAGATGGCCACAGCAAGCCCGCTTGCCGCTGGGCAGGCATGCGCCCCTGGGGCCAGAGAATTACAGCGGGACGCGCGTCGTCTCCAAAATGTCGCCGAGAATCGCTTCTGCCTGCTCCGATTTTTTCTGCGTGGAGACGTAGCGCGAACTGACGACCACTCTGTGCGCGAAAACGGGAACGATCAGCCGCTTGAAGTCGTCGGGCACGCAGTAGTCGCGTCCTTCGAGGAATGCGCGCGCCTGCGCCGCGCGATGCAGCAGCACGGCGCCACGTGGACTTACGCCGAGGCTCAATTGTTCGCTTTGGCGCGTACGATCCACGATTTCGAGCGCGTAATCCAGCAGGCTCTCGTCCACTTTCACGTGCGTAACGGCTTCTTGCATTGCATAGACGTCCGACGCATCCATCATCGGCTCGATTTTTTCCGCCGCTGGCCGCCCCGCGGGCGCCGAGCCATTCCGTAAAATTTCCTTCTCGCTCTCGCGCCCCGGATAGCCCATGCGGATTCGCATCAGGAAACGGTCAAGCTGCGATTCGGGCAGCGGATACGTGCCGTGATGTTCGATTGGATTCTGTGTCGCAAGCACGAGGAATGGTTTCGGCAGCGGATGCGTGTTGTTGTCCACCGTAATCTGCGCTTCGTTCATGGCCTCGAGGAGTGAGGACTGCGTCTTCGGCGTCGTGCGGTTGATCTCGTCCGCCACGATGATATTTGCGAAGATCGGACCGGGCTTGAATTCGAATTCTTGAGTCGCGGGATTGAAGACGCTGATGCCGATCACGTCCGACGGCAGCAGGTCCGACGTGAACTGTATGCGCTGAAACGAGCAGTGGAACGAACGGGCCAGCGCTTGCGCCAGTGTCGTTTTGCCCACACCGGGCACGTCTTCAATCAGCAGGTGCCCGCGCGCGAGCAGCGTCGTGAGCGCCATGCGAATCACTTCTTCCTTGCCCTTTACCACGCGCCCGATGGAGCGCTGCAGATCCATTAGCCGGCGCGAGGACGCCGCCGCTGAGACGTCGTTATTTATATTGGCCGTCGTTTGCAATTGACCGAGCCTTCTGTTACAAAAAATAAGTCCCGCTGTTGCCTAATGTAGCGCCCGACCCGCTTTTCAGTTGGGCTCCATTTGATGCGGGCGATTAGCTCAGTGGTTAGAGCGCTCGCCTCACACGCGAGAGGTCGAAGGTTCAAGTCCTTCATCGCCCACCACTCCCAAGCCGTTTCAATCTGATTCTCCCACCGATCGTTTGGCTGTCTGAATAGCTGATTTTGCGGCATGTGCCCAAGAAGTGGATGAGACATCTGCGGTCCAATGAACCCCTGCAGAGCCCTTACAGCCTTGCATCGTAACTTTCCCATCCTATGTTCACTGTATTTTTACCCAACAGCGTGCATTGTGTCGCAACTGGCCGAGAGGCAAATTTTACAGCGATGCGGCGAGAGAAAATCCCTCCTTATCTGACGACTGTGTTGGGTAAAAAGCGCTGCTCCGCTTGTGGGATCGTGTTCCCAAAGGACAGCAAGCCGTCTCTGAGCAAGGCATTCGCAGAGCATGTTCGCAGCGTGCACAAGCCGAAAAAAACGGAGGATTGATCAAAAAAAGGTCTCCGCGTCTCTAACCGATTCGATTGTCGTGGGTGCTTGCGCGCAATCTTCGGGCTGATTGCGATACAATCTGCCGCGTCTGCCGATGAAATACACGCTCCGCTTCATTCAATTCTTCACGCTCGGCGCATGGCTGGGTTCGATTTTCTATTTCACCGCGATCACTCCAGGCCTTTTTCGCATCATACCGAACCAGGACCAAACCGGACTCGTTGTTGAATTTGCGATCACCCGCTTGCATACGTTAGGCGTCGCCGCAGGGCTGCTTTTCATGCTGGCTTCGGCCGTTCTAGCGACCACTTCACAATCCATTGCCAAACGACTGATGCTGCCCGCCGCGGGCGTCACGCTGATGATCGTGCTGACCATGATCTCGCAGCACTTCGTGATCCGGCCGATGGCCGGACTGCGCCGCGAGATGATCTCGGTCGCCGCCACGCCTTCGACGAATCCGCTTCGTGCCCAATTCGACCGCCTGCATAGTGCTTCGGTCGATCTCGAAGGAGCAATCCTGCTGATCGGATTCGCCTCGCTCTTCCTTGCCGTCCGCAGTGAACCGTAACTCACTTTCGCAGCAAGGGGTCTAGACTTAAGTGCAGAGCCGCGGCCTTCAGCGCGGCATTTGTACTCCCTCCTCGCTGTGGCCCACGAAGTGGTCGTTCGACGCTACTTTCTGGTCCGCATTTTGCGTGCATGGAGCTTTATCGAAATGTGCTTCTTGGCAACGCGCTTCTTCCTCGCTGGAGCTTTCTTCACTTTGCGCGCATCTTTGCCGGCCACCTCGACGGCGCGCCACATATACCAGCTCGCGACGGTCCGGTAAGGACGCCAGCGTTCACCGAATTTGGCCAATTCCTTAGGCTTCGGGATTTTTCGTTTGCCATAAAGAAGCGCGAAGCCCTTTTGCACGCCGTAATCATGAATCGGAAGTACGTCCGGGCGGCCGAGCCGGAAGATCAGAAACATCTCCACGGTCCATGCGCCAATGCCGCGGACTGAATCGAGGCGAGCGACGAGTTCTTCGTCGGACATTTTGTGCGCTTCTTCGAGCGTCGGAACGACGCCATCAATCGTTTTCTGGGCGAGGTCGCGCACGGCGGCGATCTTGGCGAACGAAAGACCTGCTTCGCGCAAAGTCTCGGGAGTGGCGGCTAGAATTTGCTGCGGCGTGGGTGGCCGGCCATTTGAACCGAGCGCCTTGATGCGTGCAAAGATCGTGCGTGCGGCAAGGCCTGAGATGCTCTGATAAGCGATTGCTTGGAGCAATGCCTCGTAGGGCGATTCGAGCTCGTCAATATTCAGGTGAAAATCGCGGGCATTGGCGACGAGCTGCGCCAGCCGCGCATCGTCCTTCGTAAGATGTTCAATCGCCGCGCGATGATCGAATTGCCACAGCTCTTTGGCTGATTCGTTGGACATGGCGAGCAAAAAGGATAACGTGGAACGATGCAGGGACGCAAAGAGACAGGGAAGCAAGAACGATCAAAGCGCCCACTTGTTGTGTAGCCATAAATGTGGCAGCATACGCATATATGCGCACGACGATCGATATTCCCGATCCGATTTACCGGAAGCTGAAGAGCCGCGCGGCGAGCGAGGGTACGTCCACGAAAGAATTGATCCTGCGAGGTGCAAAGTCAGTCTTGAGAGTCAGCGCGCGCAGGTCACGTAAGCGTGTCAAACTGCCGATCATCCGGTCAAAGCAGCCTGGAACTCTCGACCTCGACAATGACAAGATCTTCGAGATTATTCCTTTTCCCTGATATCAATGTTTGGGTGGCGCTCAGTTATGAACGGCATGTCCACCATTCCGCAGCGCGAAGATGGCTTGAGGCCCAAGGACCATCAACGCGCCTTTTCTTCTGTAGATTTACGCAACTAGGATTTCTTCGGTTGGCCACCTCCGAAGCGGTGATGGGTGCCGATGTTTTAAGCCAGCAAGAGGCATGGGCGGCGTATGATCGGTGGCTAGACGACGAACGCGTGGAACTTTTGCAAGAGCCTGATGGAATCGAAACGCATTTTCGGATGCTGGCCGCCTCGGTTCACGCCGCGACCAAGGATTGGGCGGATTCGTATTTGGCCGCTTTTGCCCTCTCGGCACGCCTAACGATCGTGACATTCGACGCAGCGCTGCATAAGAAAGCCGTTGCGGCGATTCTTCTAAAAGATTAATCAAGATAGGCACACACCTATTTGCTCACCGCATTTTGAGGGTGCTTCCTCGTCCCGAGTACTATGTCCGTATTTTCCACAATAGAAATCGGATTTTTCACGTGCTACCATCGCCCGTTTTTGAAACTTGAGACTCCGTTCTGCGGAGCGAGTTCCAAAATGGGAAAAGGGAATGAGATCGACAAAATCGGTTGATGCACGAAGACCAAATGAATCGCAAAGTGAGGTTTTCTAATCGCAACTGCAAATAATTAAAAATCGATGTAACTCGATGAAAACAAACGACCGGCACTGGTTCTAATCGCAATTGCCAAAGGGGGAAAGCGAAACGGGCGAAAAAGGCGCGCACGCCAGGGAAAGGCGAGGGCATGTGCCAGTATCAAAGGCTTATGCAAACAGGAATAATCGGGCTGCCGCAGGTAGGGAAGACGAGTCTGTTCCGGATTTTGACGAAAGCGCGTGTGGAATCCCGTGGCGGAGCGCCGAATCAGGCGCACGTGGGGA